>CAYJKT010000001.1:0-172690 GCA_964370775.1 uncultured Eubacteriales bacterium
AAGTTTAAATTAAAACCTGTAAAACTTGTCCATGGTATACAAGAAACATTAAAAATATTCTTACCTACAAGTGGCTTTGAATTGTAAAAATCACTTTTATATTTGGACATATCATCATTATAGCTTTTAATAAAAACTTCTAAATTTGTAGTGTGTTCTGTGCATATATTTGTGATTGTTTCTGTTTCGTTGTGAAAAACGGTAAAACAAGGGTTGGTATAATCGTAAAAACCGATATTATTATTCTCGTCTATATCCATACGAAACTCTTTATGCGAATTGACTATTTGCGAAAGTGTGTAAAGCATCACTGGAAAGAACTTTTGATTATTTACTCTGATAGCTATCAAGAAATTAGTTATATCTAAATTTACTGTCATACTATAGGTACAAGGTACGCTATCAAAATAGTGATTATAGTTATTTTTTCTGTTCCAATTTTGTATATCTATTTTGTTAAACATTATTAAATGCCTCCTAAATCTAATTTGTAACTATTTGTGATTTAGTAGACTGATTTGTTTGTATCAACCATATTTTCTCCTTTCATTGTTATATAAATACTCTTTAATAAAGTATAACACAGAGAAAATAATATTTCAAACTAATTTCATAAGCAGAGTAGTGGTGTATGTACTCCTAAAAACGCTACTATTGTGAAAATGTTTCATTATGAGTAGCAAGCTATGTTGTGATAGTTTTTTTATTGACTTTATCTAGCTAAAGAAATATAATACTATTATAGATAGTTGAAATATGAAAAAATAGTAAAGTATGGTTAAAAAAATGAAAAATTACAGTATTAACGAATTTATAGATTACATAAAAAAGTATATTACAGAAAACGAAAAGACTATTATTGGTGTAGACGGAAGATGTGGCTCTGGCAAGAGTACGCTTGCAAAAAACTTGCAAGATAAGCTCGGCTTTGAGGTTATTCATGTTGACGATTTTTACTTGCCACTTAATATGCGCACTAAGGAGCGGTTTAGCGTTATTGGTGGGAATATTCACTCAGAGCGTTTTCATGCTGAGGTAATTGACGGAATTATGAGTGGCAAGAATTATTCTTACACTAAATTTGATATTAGTACCTTAGATTTTGGCGAAGTTGTAAATATAGACCACACTAAACCTTTGATTATTGAGGGTGCGTATTCTTTAAAAGAAGATTTTAGGCATATTTATACTCTAAAATGTTTTATGGATATAGACAAAGAAACGCAAGCGAATAGAATTATAGCTAGAAATGGTGAGGAAGATTATCAGAATTTTAAAAATATGTGGATTCCGAGAGAAGAAGCGTATATAAGCACATGTAATATAGAAAACGTATGTAGTATTAGGATTGACGGAAGCTCTTTTTGAAATAAATTGTGCCTTGATTTTTACCGATAGTTATGATAAAATAAGTTATATAGAAAGTCTATATTGATTATCGATATATAAAACAGGAGGATTGTATGAATTTGTTTGAGCTTAAAGAGGTTAATTTTAAGAGCATAATAAAATATCCACATATACAAATTCCCAAAAACAAGGTTATTTTTTTAACAGGGAAAAGTGGTTGTGGAAAAAGCACTATGCTAAAATTACTTAATGGAATCATAACGGCAGATAGTGGAAGTATTACTTATCTAAATATAGATATAGAAAATTACGACTCTATCGAACTTAGAAAAAATGCTATGCTATGTTCCCAGAGCTTTTATTTGTGGGATTTGAGTATTAGGGATAACTTTAAGCAGTTCCATGAGGCTAGGGAGAGCGACGTTCCTACAGATGTAGAAATCAAAAAATATTTAGATATATGTCAAGCTGATTTTGATATAGATACAGTTTGTACCACTATGTCTGGTGGTGAAAGACAACGTGTGTTCATGGCGATTTGTTTATCTTTTAAACCAAAAGTTTTGATGTTGGACGAGCCAACAAGTGCACTAGATGAAGCGACTGCGACAGCGTTTTTCACAGACCTTATTCCACACTGTAAGGCAAGTAACACTGATATTATATGCATATCTCACGATAAAACTTTGACAGATAAATTTGCAGAACACATAATAATTTTAGAGAGTGAAGTTGGAGGTAGGTCATGAACAATGAAGTTATTGTATTAAATATATGGCAGTTTTCATTGATATATCTGTTGTTGATTGCTGTTATATTCATAATGAAAAAATGTGGAATTAATCAAAGCAAAAGGCTTATTATTGGCAGTATAAGAATGACAGTTCAACTGGTTTTAGCAGGGTTTATACTTACATATATTTTTGAAAATCCTAGCCCTGTTTTTACTATTACATATTTATTGTTGATGGCTATTTTTTCTTCTTATACTGTAATATCACGAAACAAAGGGTTAAACAGGAATTTTAAGCTTATTATTATAGCCTCGTTGTCGGTAACTGGTTTGATAATTATTGCTTTCTTTATAATGGCGATAGTAGGTGTTAGCTTTTTTAATCCTCAGTACACAATACCAATCGGTGGAATGATTATGGGAAATGCAATGAACGGAGTTTCACTTGGTGTAAAAACATTTAACGAGAGCCTAAGCAAAGAGCAAATTAAGATAAACACTTTGCTCTCTATGGGTGTTACTCCTAAAAAAATACTGTCACCAATGGTTAACTCTGCGTTAGAGATTGCACTTATTCCAACAATTAATACCATGATGGGCATGGGGATAATATCCTTGCCGGGTATGATGACAGGGCAAATTTTGTCTGGTACATCACCTAGTACGGCGATTTTGTATCAAATTGCTATTATCATTGCTATCAACGTTGTTACGTGTCTTTCGGTTTTCTTTTCGCTTTATTTTGGAAAGCAAACTTTATATAATAAGAGAAATCAAATTACAATGTAGAATTATGAGTATGCTGAAATGAGTGAAAACCACGGTGAGCCAATTTGGGAGATAGCGAAGTTTTTATCAGAGGGAATTAGTTCTTAATAAAACTCTTGCAATTATCCTAAAATCATTATACAATATAGGTTGAGTTTTATTTTAGGAGAATGGTTAATGAGTGTACTAAATGTTAAGAATTTAAGCCACGGCTTTGGAGACAGAGCTATATTGAATGATGTAAGTTTTAGGCTGTTAAAAGGCGAACACGTTGGATTTATCGGAGCAAATGGCGAGGGTAAATCTACTTTTATGAATATTATCACAGGCTCTTTAACGCCAGACGAGGGTGTTATTGAATGGAGCAAAAATGTGCAAGTTGGATACCTTGACCAGCACACAGTTTTAGAAAAAGGTCAAACCATTCGAGACGTACTAAAGAATGCTTTTGCATATCTTTTTGAGTTAGAAGAAAAGATGACAAAAATGTTTGAGGACATGGCAGAGGCTACCGACAGTGAGCTTGACGAGCTTATGGAGCAATCTGGTGAAATTCAAGACCTTTTAACAATGAAAGATTTTTACCTTATTGATTCAAAAGTTGAGGAAGTAGGTAGAGCGTTAGGGCTTGAGGACATAGGCTTTGAGAAAGATGTAACAGAGCTTAGTGGTGGACAACGTACAAAAGTGCTTCTTGGAAAACTTCTGTTAGAAAAACCAGACATCCTACTTTTGGACGAGCCTACTAACTATCTTGATGAAAGTCATATTGAATGGCTGAAAAGATATTTGATAGATTATGAGAACGCCTTTATTCTAATTTCGCATGATATTCCATTTTTAAACAGTGTAATCAACTTGATTTATCATGTAGAAAACGCAGAACTTAACCGTTATGTTGGCGATTATAATAAATTCCAAGAAGTTTATTCTATGAAAAAAAGCCAGTTAGAGGCGGCGTATAAAAAGCAACAACAAGAAATCGACGACCTAAAAGACTTCGTTGCTCGTAACAAAGCTAGGGTTTCCACACGTAACATGGCGATGTCTAGACAAAAAAAGCTTGATAAAATGGAGCTTATCGAACTTGCAAAAGACAAGCCAAAACCAGAGTTTAATTTTAGAACAGCTAGAACTGCTGGTAAGTATATTTTCCAAACAAAAGACCTTGTTATAGGCTATGACACTCCGTTATCTAAACCTCTTAACCTAGAAATGGAGAGAGGGCAAAAGATTGTGCTGACAGGTGCAAACGGAATTGGTAAAACTACTTTGCTAAAAAGCATTATGGGTGAAATTTCACCAATTAGTGGAAGAAGCGAGCTAGGCGATTATCTATATATGGGATATTTTGAGCAAGAAACTAAGTATGATGACACTACATGTATTGACGAAGTGTGGAGAGAGTTTCAGTCATATACACAAAGAGAAGTGCGTAGTGCCCTTGCAAAATGCGGACTAACTACAAAGCATATTGAAAGCAAAGTTAAAGTGTTGAGTGGTGGGGAACAGGCTAAAGTTCGACTATGCAAATTGATTAACAAAGAAACTAATGTCTTGCTTTTAGACGAACCTACAAACCACTTAGACGTTGAGGCAAAAGAAGAACTTAAAAGAGCATTAAAAGAATATAAAGGTAGTATTATTTTAATTTGTCATGAGCCTGAATTTTATAATGAAATCGGCGCTATGGTTTGGGATTGCGAAGAATGGACAACTAAATTAACTGGGTGACATTGTACTGAATGATGTCTATATCGTTCTGTAAAAATATTAGCAGTTAGATTAGTGATATATGGCTGTCAAGGCTGAGGCTGTCGCATTAATGTAAAAATGAACAAAAAGTAGGGGAGGGTTTCCACGCCCTCCCCTAAAACAGGTAAAAAATTGATAATTTTCGGACAGGCATGGAAGCCTGTCCCTACACTGGGTTGTTCGTTTTGACGGAATAATTAGTTAATGTGACAACCCCCTACGTAATTATAATATGAAAAGTAAACTGTCACTATAAAAAACTAGGGTGTAGCGAAAAAATTCGTTACACCCTAAAGTTATATTTATAACTTAACTGCATACATTTTATCTCTTGCAGAAACAAAAAGAATATCATCTTTTTCGCTGTTCAGCAAGCAAGCAGGTCTTGAAGCTAATTTATAGCTAGTTTTGTTGTCGTCTTTCACTCTGTTTAAGTGACAATCACAAATAAACAGGCTGTTATCACTAGTTTTTACAGAAGAATACTCACCTAAATCGTATACCACTTGTGGGTTAACAATGTTTAAGTTATCGTCTACATCTAGTTTAACTGTTTGCTTAACATATTCGTCAACCAAGTAAACTTCACTGCCTTTTTTAGCTGCTACTAGGTTACAAGAACGTGCAATAGCAGGAGTGTGAACAATAGCAGTTTTGCCGTCAGTTCCCACATAGCATTTTTCGTCTGGAATAGTAATCACTTTTAGGAAATCATGGTTATCTCTCCATTGGTTTGACGGATAATACAATGTGTTTAGCTCAAGCCCTTCTCTTGTTTGAGGCTTAATTTCTGTTAGGCTTTCTTCACCTATTTCTGGGTTGTAAGTATATGCTCTAACACGTCTTGTGTATCTGTAGAATACATAGAAACACGCACCCCAGTCAGTGTATGATCTATCGCCAAAATCAGCGTTATCAAGCTCTAAACTTCCGTCCTCAGACACTGACCTTGCAACAGGTTTGTACTCTACAACTACCATTAGATTGTCGTTTTCGTCGCATACTAATGATAATGGGCGATAATGAAGTCTAGTTAGATAATGGAATGTTCCACTAGCTTTGTTATATTTATATATGTAATGCAATCTTGAATCGCAGATATAAACATTGCCTTTTGAGTCCTCACACATTGAGTCAATATAGTCTAAGCCCTCTATCATAAGCTTTGGTTCGTCTTTATCTGTTGGTAAAGCCACTTTGCTATCTGTATTACCTATAGTAAGTTTAGCTAACTGCCAGAAAGAGTTTTTCACGCCACTAACTGCGTCTAAAACTACGCTGTCTATTGTGTATTTCATTTGTGTAAAGTTATGCACGTTTTGTATCTCTATATCTTTACAGTTCCATATTTTCATAACTGACGGATATGGATTATCTACCCAAATAACACGGAAAGCATAGAAGTTTGCAAACAATAGATTGCTACAATCAGATAGCTCAAATGGTTGACAATAACTGCTCTCAGCTACTTCTTCCTCTGTTTGAATAGCGAAGAAGTTCCAGTTAGATACGTTTCTCATAATTATCTCGTGTCTAACATGGTGTTCGCTAGATATTTGATAAATGGCACCATAAGTGTCTGTGTCTGAAATAAACAGTCCTGCGCTTGCATAAGGGCTTGCAGTCCATATATTTTTCATCACACCTCCACCACCATTAGTTACCCAAATACTCCAGTATTGAGTGTCCCAACGTTTTTCGTCGTCAAAGTCTGCTGTTCTTGTTTTGTTGTATGGTGGGATAAAGTCGTAGTCTCTGTTAAGGCTACCATGTCCACCGATGATTTTTATATCATATAAATAAGACTCCACGCCTGATTGCCACTTAATTGCAACAGCTCTAGGGTTTCTAGCACTTGTATCAAAAGCAAAACCACTTATGTAGTTTTTGCCGTCTACTGGTGTCTCTATCAAAGCTTTTGGTGCGCCAATTCTAGCAAATTTTTCACAGTCATCTGGCAAAATAATTTGTGTAGATATTGGATTTAAGCCGATAAAGTTTGTGTTTTTGCTGAACTCAATAGTATCAGTAACTATATATAGACCTTGTGGGAAATAGATAGTTTTCTCTGACTTTGCAGCGTTTTGTATTGCTACTGTATCATCAGTTACGCCGTCACCCTCAGCTCCAAAATCTTTTATGTTTATCCATGTATCTTGGCTAGGCATCTCTCTTATAGCTTTTTCAATAAGTTCAAAGCTGTCAGTGTCTTTATCAGATACCACAACACTGCTGATTTTTGTCATATCATCATCGCCTAATGAAGACACATAACCGTGAGTAAAGCTGTCAACAATGCAATCTTTTTTGCCTGCTTCAATGATAGTTCCACTCTCTTTTAGTAAAGCAATATTTTTTACATCTTTACATAATACGTTTGTCATGTTATATTGTGTATTAGGATTATTCTCTAATGAGATTTCCAAAGCGTTGTTAACATTGTTAAATGTGCAATCAATCACAATTTGTTTGTCCCATTTTCCGTCAACTGAACCTATTGCACAAGGGCTATTGCTAAAAGAAACTCTTCTTGATGTAAAACCGCTCTCATGGCAACACATATTAGCAATTTTTTGACCAGTGAAGTCGCTATCTGTTAAAACAAACGGCCAACCTGGTGAACACTTTCCTGTGAAAATACCATAGTCACCACCTGTGAAAGATAGATGTTCCATCTCGTTACCGATAGCGTCAATACCAGCTTTACCATTGCCAATGTTAAAATCGCAATATGATATATAACTTGTTTGAGCGATATGTGCTCTAATAGCTACGGCGCAAGGATTTCCGTCCTCTATCACAAAGTTAACGTTGGAAATTCCTGTGTAAAAAGTACCAGCGTCAGCATCTTTAATTCCTTTTTCTACAGAAGATATTCTTGATGTTATCCAGAACATGTACTTCATGTCCTCGTGGTAATCTTTTTCGCCACTGTCAAAACCAGCAGTGTTTTTTGGCAGAGTGATTGTAGGTCTTTTTTCGCCAAAACCATACATTCTAACGCCTCTTGGGAAGAAAATAGTTTTAGTAACTATATAGTCGCCCTCCGGCAAAAATAATATACCACATCTTTCGGATTTATTTATTTGATTAAGTGTAGATTGTAACACATCTGTTATATCAAGTTTACCGTCTACCATGTTTGATGAAAAGCAGTTCAATACTACTGCTCTTGGGTCATTTGTAGGTTTTTTGTAACGTGAATAACTGTTTGAAAAATTGTTCATCTCTCTTGTTCCTTTCAAAAATTCTATACTCTAATTATAGCTTTAATTATTATTTTAACTACCGATATAATGATTAACAATGTAAAAAAAATGACATTTTATTTTTACTCCATAGAAAGCGAGACTAAATTTATGTGTAACTTCACAGAACTTGAAACACCCCCAAAAATAGAACATAAAAACACTTACTTGTCCCCAGATTTTAGTAGGTGGAAAGTTTTGTGTGAGCACTATCTATATGAAGTAGTGTTTGACGAAGCTGTTAGCCACGTGAAATATTTAGAAAGAGAAAACACAGTGCATAAAACTTGGCTTATGCAGTTTCACTCTGAATACATCTTTTGGTTTTTTGCTGTTATTAATGCAAGAGGTATATATATAAACACAGTTTTTACAGATGAAAAAAAAGGAGAACATAATTATGCTTCTCTGTTTTCTTTAATATCTACTGTTGACGAACTAATTAAGCTTTTAAGGTTTACAACTGACTATTTATTTGATAATCACCCTCATAAAGAGAGCAAAATAAACAGAATAGAAATGATTAGAGAATACGTTAAAATTAATATAGAGAAAAATATTACAAGGCAAGAACTTGCAAAGGCGATATATCTGAACCCTGAATATTTATCTAGATTTTTCAAAAAAGAGATGGGTTGCACCTTGTCTGATTATTTAATGAGAGAAAAAATGAACATGGCAAGGTCCTTGCTTTTAACCACTTCTTTATCTGTTAGTACAATTGCAGGAAAAGTAGGTTACAGTAATTTCTCGCATTTTGCACAATGTTTTAGAAAAGAATTTGGCGTTTCACCCAGTGAATATCGCAGTCAAAACAGCACAAACAAAACTGATGAAATTGTGTCATAAATCTGCTACTATATGTCACTATTTTGGCAGTAGTAAAACTTGCATTGATATATAATAATCTCAATTTATATAATCAAGGAGAAAACTGAAATGAGTTTTAAACTAAGTTTCGACAAATTTGAACACGGCAGTGACGTAGCTGTTACTCCAAACCAAAATGGAGCAAGATGTGTATTTAGCAAAGAGGGTGGTTCTCTTGTAGCGCATATAGGGGAGAACGGAATACCACAGGAAGAATTGCTAAAATCTAAATTTATGTATTTTGATATGAAGCTAGACAGCGATTTATCAATTTGCATGATACTTAACTTCTATCGTAAAGGGCATGACAAACCGTTTTTGCATGTTCTTTGTGGACTGTTGCCACAGGTAGATACCAGAGTAACTTTTGATTTTAAAGCCTTAGAGGGTAACCAGTTGTTTTGGGAGCCGTTCCCAGGCAACCTAAAACAAGTTATTTTTGGAACTAAACTACCTTTAGAAGAGATAGATAAAATATCTATTACAAGTGCGAATCATGTTAAAGATTTAAACGCAGAAGTAGGCGAGCTTGTGCTGAGCGAAACTATGCCTGAATACAAATTAGACAACAAAATTCTTTGTGATAAATACGGACAAAGCACAATCAAAAACCTAGAAAACAGCGTGAAATCAGACGAAGAACTTGCAGAAGTTATGAATAAATATCTTAATGCAGAGATTGATGCTGATAAATTTAGATATTCTGAATATGGTGGCTGGCTAGATAAAAAAGTTGATGACGGTACAGGTTATTTTAGAACACATAATGACGGAAAACGTTGGTGGTTAGTTGACCCAAAAGGCTATGCGTTTATATCAACAGGACTTGACTGCATTGATTTACACAGCCAAGGTAGTGTTAATAACAAAGAGAACTATTTTGAAAAATTAGAGGACGAAAACGGCGAGTATAACGAAGCATGGTCTGAGAGAAAAGGCGTTAAGTTCTATGATTTCAGCATTGCTAATTTAATTCGTGTATATGGCAAAGATTGGCGTAAATCTTGGGAAGAGATGACATATAAACGCCTTAAAAACTGGGGTATTAACACAGCGGCGGCGTGGAGTAACTACGACTTTGCTAGAAGACACAAAGTTCCGTACACACTAACACTTAACACAGTGTCTGAATTCCCAACAACCAGCAAAACTATGTTTAGAGATTTCCCAGACGTTTTGAGTGACGAGTACAAACAAAACTCTTTAATATATGCAGAGAGCCTAAAAGCGTATCTTGATGATGAATACATGATAGGCTATTTTATGAGAAACGAGCCGGAGTGGGCGTTTGTTGACAATGTTTGCATTGCAGAACAAATGCTTGCAAATGAAGAAAAGTTTGCTTCTAAAGTAGCGTTGGTTGAATATTTAACAGAGAAATATGAAACTGTTGAAAACCTAAACAAAAGCTGGATTACTAACTTTAAATCATTTGAAGACTTATATACTCCAATTTTTAGAGCTTGCACATTAGGTGAAAACACTGAAAGAGATTTAAGAAAATTCTCTGAAACATTGATTAAAGCTTATGTGGAGCTTCCGTCAAAAGCTTGTAAAGCAGTTGACCCTAACCACTTAAACCTAGGTATGCGATATGCGTTTATATCTGACCCGTCTTTAATCGTAGGTTGGGAAAACTTTGATGTATTCTCTATTAACTGCTACCAAATGAGCCCTTATAAAGATATAGAAGAAGTTTCAAAATACATCAATATCCCAGTTATGATAGGTGAATATCACTTTGGTTCACATGACTCTGGA
The DNA here is from genome assembly GCA_964370775.1 of uncultured Eubacteriales bacterium. Lineage (GTDB taxonomy): Bacteria > Bacillota > Clostridia > Oscillospirales > Acutalibacteraceae > SIG603. Next base: position 10,486 of record CAYJKT010000001.1, read on the forward strand.
ATGTATGCAACAGGCTTGAAAGGTGTTTCTACTCAAAAAGAGCGTGGAGTTGCATTTAAGTATTACATGAGCGAAATGCTAAAACATCCTCTAGGAGTAGGTGCACATTACTTCACAATGTTCGACCAAGCTTTGCTAGGTAGATTTGACGGCGAAAATTATCAAATTGGTTGCGTGGATATAACACAAAAACCTTACGATGACTTTGTTGACGGCATTATAGAGTTTAATCAAAATATGTATGAAATTGCAAACGGAGACAAACCTCTGTACACTACTATGGCAGATGAAGTTCCAAAAATTGCATACTAATATAAGATAAAATATGTAAAAAAACAAGCTGACGTTTCATTCTCGGTGGATGAATGTCAGCTTGTTGTTGTATGATTTATGCTTATTTGGTGTAGTAACAGTCGATTTGCCATTTTATAGTATTGGTGTCAATGTATTGCCAAATTTGTTGATATTCTTTTTCGTTTCTTATTATGTGGTCATGATACCTATATTGCCATATTTTCCGACCTTTGGTATTATCTAGTAAATTTGCTTCTTTAGTTGTTATTGATTTTAACGTACATACAACATCACCAATTGTAGGGCAAGGGCTCTGCTCTTGCCGAGTATTGTTATCAATCTCAATAATAAAATGAACATGGTTTGGCATTATAATAAAATTAGGAATTAATATATTTTTATATCGATTTTCTAAATTCTTTATTTCTTTCTCCACGATTTTTCCGATATTCGTGAAACGGCAAGAGCAGAGCCCTTGCCCTACAATTTCAGCCAAAATACATTCTCGATTGTATGTACATATCGTTACAAAATATGCACCATTCCAAGAATAATCGTAATTCTTTAATCTTATGGATTTTCGTTTTGCTATTTCCATGCTATTACCTATTTTGCTTACACCTAAAATATATGCCAAAACCTAAAAATATCAATGAACCTATAAAAGTTGGAGTGCAAACAAGCAAAATATTGTCACTTAACTCTCTGTGTTCAAAATAAATTAAAATAGTAGCAATAAGAAAAATTCCACCTACAACAAAATTTAGAGCTGTTTTTTTCATTAAGAAAACCTCCTTATCAAATATTAATATTCTATATCAATTATACATCAAGAAAAATGTAAACACAAGACATATAGTTATAATTTATGCTGTAATAGAAATATGCCCTGTATTTTACACAAATTTAATTATTAAAATATGTTCATTATTTAGTTTGTTTTATATAAAATTGCTATGTGACTTGACAAATATATATCAATAAAGGTATAATCTATAACTATAGTAATGCTTTAATACTTCCATTTGCTAAATTGTTAAGGTATTACTAAAAAACATTTTTATGCCGAATTTGCCTTATGCAATGTAGGTTATTAAAAGGAGTAAATATGAAAAAGAAAATTATGGCTATAATGCTTGCTATGACACTAGGTCTAACAGCAGTAGCGTGTACTGCTGAAACTACTGAATCTTCTACTGATGAATCATCTACTACAGAGAGTAGCACAGCTACTGAAGAGAGTTCAGAAGAAAGCGAAGCTGAGACAGAGGGTGAAGTTTACGAGATTGGTATTCTACAACTTGTTGAACACCCAGCTTTAGACGAAGCTACACAAGGTTTCCAAGATAAATTAACAGAGCTACTTGGCGAAAACGTAACATTCGACGTTCAAAATGCTCAAGGCGAAAGCACAAACACAACTACAATCGCTACAAAATTTGTATCTGACGATGTAGATTTAATCATGGCTAATGCAACAGGTGCTGTTCAAGCAGCTTCTCAAGCAACAGGTGACATCCCAGTTATCGGTACATCTGTTACAGATTACGTAACTGCTGGCGTTGTTGCTTCTAACGAGGCTCCTGGTAGCAATGTTACTGGTGTTTCTGACTTAGCTCCAGTTGACCAACAAATCGAAATTCTACAACAAATTGCTCCTGATGCACAAAAAGTTGGTATTCTTTACTGTAGTGCAGAGCCTAACTCAATCTTCCAATCTGAGTTAGCAGAGCAATATCTAACAGATGCTGGTATTGAGTACGAAGTATATACAGTAGCAGACTCTAATGAAATTCAACCTGTTGTTACACAAATGGTTGGTGAAGTTGATGTTATATACATCCCAACAGACAACACACTTGCTAACAACATGGAAATCGTAAAAAACATTGCACTTCCTGCCCTTATCCCAGTAATCACTGGTGAAGAAGGCATGTGTGCAACAGGTGGTTTAGCTACATTAAGCATTAGCTACTACGAACTAGGTCAGCAAGCTGGTCAAATGGCTTATGAAGTGCTAGTAGAAGGTGCAGACCCAGCTACAATGCCTATCGAATTTGTTTCTGAAAACATTGTTCCTAAATACAATGCAGAAGCAGCTACAGAGCTAGGAATTACTATTCCAGAAGGCTTTACAGCTATTGAATAATTAAAGTATTATAAACAAATCATATTCCCCTACCTTAGGTGGGGGAATATCCACATTTTAATAATAAGTTAAATTTTGCACTTTAAGTGCATTAGGGGGATAACTACAAATGGACGTCTTAGCGTTATTTAGAGCATTACCAGGGTCGGTTGCACAAGGGTTGATATGGGGCATACTAGCTATTGGTGTGTATATTACATATAAAATACTGGATTATGCAGACCTTACGGTTGATGGTAGTCTTTGCACAGGTGGTGCAGTGGCAGTTCTTTTGATGATAAACGGAGTTAATCCGTATATCGCTATAGTTGCAGCATTTATAGCTGGTGCTATTGCAGGGCTTGTTACTGGTGTTTTCCATGTGTTTTTTGGAATACCAGCAATTCTTTCAGGTATATTAACTCAACTTGCATTGTATTCGATTAACATGAGAATTATGGGTAAATCTAACATTGCAATTAGTGTAAATCAGTATGATTTAATACTCAGTTTAAGGGATATTAATAACGCTATGATAGTTGGTGGTATCTTCTGTATCGTAATTATAGCAGTTCTTTACGCACTGTTTGGAACAGAGCTTGGTATGGCTCTTAGAGCAACAGGCAACAACGAAAAAATGTCTAGAGCACAGGGTATTAACACAAATACTATGAAAATTGTTGGCTTAATGCTTTCTAATGGACTTGTTGGTATTTCAGGTGCATTATATGCTCAATATCAAGGTAATGCTGATGTTAACATGGGTAGAGGTGCTATAGTTATCGGCTTGGCTTCTGTTATTATCGGTGGTGTAATTTTCGATAAAATCTTTAACAATTTCGCATTAAGATTAGTCGGCGTTGTGTTAGGTGCAGTGCTTTATTACATTGTTATAGCAGTGGTTCTACAGCTAGGTTTAGAGACAACAGACTTAAAACTAGTTAGTGCTTTAATTGTTGCACTATTCTTGGCAATTCCACACATCAAGTCAATACTTAAAGCAAAAAAAGCTGGGAAAGGGGTAAAAGTAAATGCTTGAACTTAATAATGTTTACAAAACCTTTAACCCAGGAACTCAAAATGCCAAAGTAGCATTAAACGGAATTAACCTAAAATTAGAGGACGGCGATTTTGTTACGATTATCGGAGGCAACGGTGCTGGTAAATCTACAACTCTGAACGCAATTAGTGGTGCATTTCCTATAGATAGTGGCGAGATTTTGATAGACGGTAAGGATATTTCTAAATTACCTGAGCACAAAAGAGCTATATACATGGGTAGAGTTTTCCAAGACCCTATGCACGGAACAGCTGCTGATATGGAGATTGAAGAAAACTTAGCTTTAGCATATAAACGTGGCGAAACTAGAGGTTTGCGTTGGGGTATAAAAGCAAAAGATAAAGAAATGTTTAGAGAGCATTTAAAAATGCTTGATTTAGGCTTAGAGAACAGAATGAAAGCCAAAGTAGGTTTGCTATCTGGTGGTCAAAGACAAGCGTTAACTCTGCTTATGGCTACATTAAAAAAGCCTAGACTTTTAATGTTGGACGAACACACAGCAGCACTTGACCCAAAAACTGCTGCAAAAGTTTTAGAGATATCTGAAAAAATTATAGCAGAAGAAAAGCTTACTGCATTGATGGTTACGCATAACATGAAAGATGCAATTACTTATGGCAACAGGCTGATTATGATGCACAGTGGCAACATAATTTTGGATATTAGAGACGAAGAAAAGAAAAAGCTAACAATAGAGGATTTATTGAATAAATTCTCTGTTGCAAGTGGTAGTGAATTTGCTAACGATAGAGCGTTGTTAGGTTAATTTATACATGAAGATACCTCCCAGTCGAGAATAATACTGGGAGGTATTATTTTTGTATAACTGGTATAAAAGCAATAAATAAAAAGACAAGCAGTAACTTTTTCAGCTACTGCTTGTCATTTGTTTTTTTATTCGGTTATAAGTGAAGCGCCTGCTAAGTTCATAAAAGTGTATCCACTATCTTGATATAGCTCATAAGTGCCTTCAACTATTACTGTTTCACCCTCTGCTGGGTACGTGTAGTCTTCTGTTAACACAAATTCTATACCTTGTGCACAACATGCAGTAGCATCTTCTATTATGCAAGCATAATAAGTTACTCCGTTATCTACAATAGTGCTTAATGTGCCTTCCATTCTTACAACTTTTCCGATATAATCATCAGGCTTTGTCATCATGCTATATACTTCTGCATATACCATAGAAGCACTTAAAATAGTTAAGTCTACATCTACGCCCTCTGCTTTTTCAACGCCAGCGTCAAAGTTTGTACGGTCGTCTGTGGTGTCACCCCAGTGGCCTAGTGTTTCTGTGTCTTCTGTTTCATCTTCTACCATAGGTTCTAAGGTGTCTACATAATTTGCAGTAGGTTCACTTCTTGTAGAAGTGCCATCAGTAGAACATGATATTAGCGAAAATGCTATAATCATAGACATTATAGCGCTTATTGTTTTTTTCATTGAGTTACCTCCTAAGGACTTTACCGATAACTAGGAAAATTAGGAAAAAGAATATGTTGATAGCTACGATTGTTGAGCCTACAGGAGTGCTGAATAGTATAGATAAAATAATACCTACAAATGCACAGAAAACTGCAAGGCACGCCGAGCTTATTGTTACTCCTTTAAAGCTGTTGAATACTCTCATGCAAGACAATGCTGGGAAAATAACCAATGCTGATACTAACAAAGAACCTACTAAGTTCATAGCTAGTACTATGATTATAGCGATTACCACTGCTAGTGCTAAGTTGAATATACTTGCTTTTGTTCCTGTTGCTGTAGAGAAGTTCTCGTCAAAAGTGACAGAGAAAATCTTATTATAAAACAGCAAGAACAATGAGATAACAACAATCGATAATATGACGCTAAGCCATAAATCGAATTCTCCTAGTGTTAAAATTGATGTCGAACCAAACAAAGCTGTACAAACATCAGCTGCCAAATTTGACGAAGTAGGGAAGATGTTAAGCAACAAATAGCCTATCGCCATTGAGCTAACTGATAATATAGCAATTGCTGAGTCTCCCTTAAGTTTTGTGTTTGTGCCTGTTTGTAATAAAATTATAGCACAGATAACTGTAACTGGCAACACAAATATCATTTCATTACTTATGTTGAACACTGTTGCGATTGTCATTGCACCAAAGGCTACGTGGGATAATCCGTCTCCTATAAAAGAGAAACGCTTTAGCACTAATGTTACACCAAACAGAGATGAACAAAGTGCCACAAGCACGCCAACTATCAATGCGTATCTAACAAATGGGTATTCAAAATATAATGCTAGTCTTTCGATTATTTCAGCCATTATGCATTACCACCTTTCAGCTTTAATACTGCAGTGCCAATATCACTGGCTAAATATTCTTCCTTGGTACCAAAAAAAGTATTGGTACCAAGATGAAGAATGTGAGAAGCGTATTTTACGGAAGCGATAATGTCATGTGAAATCATAACTATAGTGATTTTATCATCTTTGTTTAGTTTGTCGATAACAGAGTAAAGTTCCTCTGTTATGTTTGGGTCAAGCCCTGTTACCGGTTCGTCTAAAAGCAGTAACTTTTTGGTAGCACATAAAGCACGAGCTAGAAGAACTCTTTGCTGTTGTCCTCCAGATAAGGTTCTGTAGCAACGCTTTGTTAAGTGGGTTATTCCCATTTTTTCTATATTGTGTCTTGCGATTGATTTTTCTTCTTTGTTATAAAAAGGTCTAAATCCTAGCCTTGACTGACAACCGGATAATACAATCTCCATAACTGTAGCTGGGAAATCTTTTTGCACAATAGTTTGTTGTGGCAAGTAGCCAAGCTCTGTGTTTCTTAAACCGTTACAAAACTCTATTTTGCCACCTAAAGGCTGTTGTAAACCAAGCAAACTACGCATTAGTGTGGATTTGCCTGTGCCGTTGTCACCAACTATACACAAATAGTCTCCATTGTTAACTGTGAACTTTAAATCTTTTACTAAAATATTACTGTCATACCCTAAAGTGACATCAGAGCGAATGAGTTCTTCCATTTCTACCTCACTTTAATTTAAAGCTGTTTTTAAAGCTTCTAGGTTTTCTCTCATTAATGAAAGATAAGTTACGCCACTGTCTGCTTCATCTGTGGTAACAGATTGCAATGAGTTCATAGTAACAATTTCTTGGTCTTTGTTCTCTGTACTTTCTATGATAGTATCAGATATTTGGATAGTGTCATCTTCTAAAACAATGATGCTTCCAATGCCTGTTTCATTAAGTTTTGTAGACAAAAATGTGATAGTCTCGAAGCTAGCCTCTGTTTCAGCAGAGCAACCTGGGAATGCTGCATGGTAGTTAATGCCGTAATCGTCAACTAAATATCTGAACGGGAAACGGTCGCCAACTATGATAGTATCATAAGTTGCTGCTTCAACAGCATCAATATATTCTTGGTCTAAAGCTTGAAGTTCAGCTACATAAGCTTCTGCATTTGAATTGTATAAGTCAGCGTTTTCAGGGTCTAATGTGCCTAATTGCGCGCTTAAATAGTTAACAACTACTTCTGCATTTCTTAAAGACAACCAAACGTGTTCGTCTGGGTGAGAGTGTTCATGTGCTTCTTCGGAATGTTCGTCTTCTGAATGGTCATGCTCATCTTCAGCATGCTCGTCCTCTGAGTGGTCATGCTCATCTTCAGCATGTTCGTCCTCTGAGTGGTCATGCTCCTCGTCAGTGTGTTCGTCCTCTGAGTGGTCATGTCCGTCATCTTGCATACCTTCTACTGTAACCTCAGACTTAACATTGTCACCAAGAACATCAATAAGGTCAATAGTCATCATGTTTTCGTTTACATCGCCAACCAAAACGTCTTCCACCCAAGAGCTAGACTCGCCAGAGATATAAACGAACATATCACTATCAGATACTGTCATAATATCGTCAACTGTAGGTTGAAAGCTGTGTAAGTCTACACCACTGTTAACAAGCATAGTTAGGTCGAATTTATCAGTGTTATCGCCAATAATTTGCTTTAGCCAGTCGTATTCTGAAAAAGTAGTAGCAACTATATTGATTTTCTCGATTTCGTCTGTCTCACTAGCTGAACTTTCGTCTGAAACATTGATTTCTGTTGAAGTATCAGCACCACCGATTACTTCACTTTCTGTACTGCAAGCAGTAAAAGTGAACACCATAGCAAATGCTAGGGTGAATAATTTGATTAGTTTTTTCATAATTTTCCTCCGTATATTTAACATAATTGATTTTTTTGTTGTATACGGTGGGTCTAATTATTCATCCTCATTCTGCTTTGGATAAGAGTTTTGTTAATGTTTGAATTAATGTCAAAAATCAGCAGAACTTTACTATATAAATTGAAAATGAACACAACAGAAAATCCTAAAAGTTTATGTGCTTTTAGCTTTCTAATTGTGTTCTTTATATGTCTAATATGACAACAAATTTCGCAATCATGCTCGTGTTCATGCCACAGGTGTTCAGGCAGAGTAGAGATGTTGCGAACGCATTTTATATTCTTTGTGATAAAAGAAAATACTGTTGTAATAATTGCAATCGCTCTTAAGATAAATGGGTTTGCCATGCATGTCCTCCAAAATAATATGAAGCCATTATAACACTAATTTTTAATTTAGTCAATTAATATATACAAATTGACTAATATAAAGGTGGTTTATTTGGTGTTGCTGTTGCTAACTTTTATTATTTTACTGCATTTTTCATGCATTGAGCTGAAAGTAATATACCTAAATTACCACTGTCATAATTCAAGCCACCTTGCAACCAAACTGCATAAGGTTCTCTAAGTGGTGCATCGGCTGAAAGCTCTATTGATGCTCCCAATGTGAACGCACCAGCAGCCATGATTACCTCGCTGTCATACCCTGGCATTGGCGACGGAACTGGAACTACAAAGGAATCCACAGGTGCACCTGCTTGAATACCTTTGCAAAATGCAATTAAAGCTTCTTCTTTTTCAAGCAGTATCGCTTGAATAATATCTGCTCTAGTTTCATCAAATTTAGGGGTTACATCATAGCCTAATAAGTTGTATAAAGCAGATGCGAAAACAGCAGTTTTTAGGGCTTCACCAACTACATGTGGCGCATGAAAAGCACCCATAAACAAGGCTCTGTTGTTGCCTTGAGTACAGCCGACTTCCTTGCCAGTTCCAGGAGTAGTTAACCTAAATGAGCATAGCTCAACAAGGTCTTTTTTACCTGCAATATATCCACCAGTAGGGGCAATACCTCCACCTGGGTTTTTAATTAACGAACCAACAATAAGGTCTGCTCCTACACTTGTAGGCTCAGTTTTTTCAACAAATTCACCGTAACAGTTGTCAACAAAAATAATTGAGTTAGGTGCTTTTTTGCGAATAATTTTTACTAGCTCGCCAATGTCAGTAACACTTAAACTACGTCTAAGGCTATAACCTCTAGAACGTTGAATATAGAACATTTTATAACTGTCGTCTGCTATGTTTTCGATAGCTTCTTTGTCGACTTCACCATTCTCTAACAAGTCAATTTGGCTGTAATGAATTCCAAAATCTTTCAAAGAGCCTTGCCCGTGTGTGTCAGTAATTCCTAACACACCTCTAATAGTATCATAAGGTGTGCCAGTTACGCACAGAATTTTGTCGTTTGGTCGCAAAATACCAAAAAGTGCCACAGTTAAAGCGTGAGTACCACTCACAAAATTTGCTCTAACTAATGCATCTTCTGCACCTAAAGCATACGCATAAACTTCGTCCAAAACATCACGGCCACGGTCACCATAACCATAACCTGTTGAGCCATTAAAATGTGTCTCACTAACACCGGCACTAACAAAAGCTGCTTGCATTTTTTGTTGATTATATCTTGTGATTTCTGCTGTTTTAGCAAATTGTTCGCTACACATAGCTTCGGCTTTTTGTCCTAGCTCAAGTAATTCTGTATCTATCTTAAAAAAATCGTGCATTTATAATTCTCCTATAATCCAATTATCTGTAATCTTGTAACCATGCTTTTCATAAAATCCGTTGTTCTTGTCTTTTTCTTTCATCAACAAAATTTTTCTACCATTTAGTTTAGTTTCTAACTTATTTAAAGCCCGAGTGGCAAGTTTTTGGTTTCTGTACTTAGGCGATGTAGCAAGTGCTGTTAGTACAGCAAACTCATCTGTAACATAGCTACTAATTGCACAAGATTTGTCATCTATAATATCGTAGCTTGCTAAACCTCGCCTAAGTTTATGTGACAAATCAAGCATAAAATCTTCATAATTATCTGCCATTCCACACTCGCTTAATATAGCAAATAAGCTTTTTATGTCCTCAGAATATATTTTTGGTAGTGGAGAAATATCACTTTTAAGCTGTTTTTCCATAACTTCGCCTTGTTGTATAGTTTTTAGATTTAACTTTGTTGCAGTGTGCTCTAAACAGCTTATGGCACGAGGCTTGATAAATCTTACAAAGTCAATATCAGCATCACCACTTATAGTTAGGTGGTCTCCATTTTGCATGTATAATGCAGAACCTATATAAAATCTAGCTATGTTTTGGAAATCACCATAAGCATTAAAATTAGCTAGTATTTTTAATGCGAAAATATCTGTTATTTCTATGTTGTCGGTAGACATTAGTTCTCTTGTTGTCATAATACCTCTACTATAAAAAACGGGCGGATATTATCCGCCCATAAATTATTTGATTGTTTAGTTAATTAGTTAAAAAATAGAATAACGTTAACTACAATAACAAGAACAAAAAAGCCGATAGCTACAAATTTTGTTCCACGAGCAAGTTGTGCATCTAAAGAACGAGCTTTGTTTTTAGACAAAAATGTGTCTGCTCCACCCATAACTGCACCAACATTTTTTTGGTGACCTTCTTGTAGAAGTACCACTGCTATTAAAGCGAGTGAAAAAATAATAAGAATAACTGCAAAAGTAATTTCTAATACGCCCATTTCGATAACCTCCCTAAAAATTTATATTAATTTACATTATATTTGATAATACTGATTTATCTTACCACAAAAACTAAATAAAAGCAATAGTTTTAATAAAGATATTTTTACTAACAATTACTATATTTGTCAATAACAAACTCAGCACACTTAATGCCGTCAACAGCGGCAGAGGTTATACCTCCTGCATACCCAGCACCCTCGCCAATTGGATAAATACCTGTTATGTTAAGGCTCTCTAACGTCGTGTTTCTAATAATTCTAACAGGACAAGAACTTCTGCTCTCTACACCTGTTAAAAGTGAATCTGGGTTAGAAAAACCGTTCAGTTTTCTGTTAGCTTCGGTAATTCCCATAGCGATAGAACTGCTTATGCTTTCTGGGAAAAGCTTGTTTAGGTCGCAGTAACTAACATCTGGTTTATAGCTAGGGGAGATGTCTCCGTGTGTTTTGCTAGGCTTTTTAGCAAGAAAATCTTCGAACCTTTGGCAAGGTGCATTATAGTTAGAACCACCCAAAACAAAGGCTTGTTTCTCTAGCTTTTCTTGAAAGCGCATACCGTCCAAAATATCATCGCCAAAATCTTTACTATCCACGCCAACAAGCACAGCAGAGTTACTATTCTCTCCGTCTCGTGCAAATTCGCTCATACCATTAACAACCACAGAATTTTCTTCTGACGAACTCGCAACAACATAACCGCCAGGGCACATGCAAAAAGTGTACACACCTTTTCCGTTGCTTAAATGCATTGCAAGTTTATAGTCAGCAGTCGGCAGTTTATCGTGAAAATCTCCGTATTGAGATTTATTTATCATTTCAGCTTTGTGTTCAATACGCAAACCAACAGCAAAAGGTTTTTGCTCCATTGCTATTTTTTTGTTAGTTAGCATTTTAAATGTATCTCTTGAACTGTGACCTATTGCCAAAATAAGTTCGTTACAATCAAGCGTGATTTCACCATTTGAACTCACAGCTGTTATCGATTTTATCTTATCGTTTTCTATATTTATATCAGTCATTTTAGTGTCAAACATAACTTTGCCACCTAGATTTATGATAGTCTCTCTAATATTTTTAACAACAGTCGGTAGCTTATCAGTACCGACATGAGGTTTTGCTTCCCACAATATTTCCTCTGGTGCGCCAGCGTCAACAAATTCACTAAGAACTTTTTTTATACGCTTGTCCTTAATACCTGTGTTAAGTTTTCCGTCAGAAAAAGTTCCAGCGCCACCCTCGCCAAACTGAACATTGCTCTCTGTGTTAAGTATTCGGTTTGTCCAAAAATTCTCTACTTGCTTTTGTCTTGTTTCAACTGCACTACCTCTTTCAATAACTATCGGGCATAGTCCAGCTCTTGCAAGAATAAGAGCACAAAACATACCAGCAGGGCCAAAACCGATAATTACAGGAGGTATTTGAGGTTTTTTTAGCGTTTTGATGTGGTAATCTAAGGTTTTTACCTCATCAGCTCCTTTAACTGTTACATTATCATTCACAGTGATATCGGCACTAATAACATATTTTATATCATGTTTTTTTCTAGCATCAATAGATTTTTTAACTAGAGTCCACTCGGTTATATCCGTAGGTTTTAGAAAACTCTTTTTGCATATTGCTTTTAAAATTATTTTTTCATCATGTTTAATCGGAAGATTAATTCCGTTTAGTCTTAGTTTTTTCATTATAAATTTATCACCTTGCCATTTGCATTCTTACCTGCTATAATTCCTGTTAACCATGCCCAGTGTAGGTTGTAGCCTCCACAGTCTCCGTGTATATTCAACGCCTCACCAATGATGAACAGAGACGGACAAATTTTTGAACTACAGCTGTCTATATTTATCTCGTTTAAAGGAACACCACCAGATGTAACCTGTGTGCTATCCCATGATTTTAAGCCGTTAACATTAACGTTAAAAGCTTTAATTTTTTTGCTTATTTGCTTAATTTGTTCAGAACTCAAACCGCTAACTGGCATGAGTTTATCTATTTTCAAGCTGTTTACAATTACATAACCTAGGTTCATGTTTAGGATACCATTTAATAAATCACCACATAACATTTTAGGTCTTGAATATATTAAATCTGTTAAATATAGAACTAAATCATGCTCAGTCATGCTCTCGCATAAATCCAAACAAATTTTTGTGCTATCATAGTTTTGTGGAGCATACAAGCTTAAATCAAATATACATATACCAGACACAGCTTTATCGTTAAAAATAAGCTCACCCTTAGACTTAGCCAAGGTTTTTCCGTTATCTAACAGAGTTACACCACATTTTACACGTACGCCAGACAGCGTTTTTAAGAATTTTTCTGAGCTTGTAAATCCTGTTAAAGCTGGGTTTAGTGGTGTTACAGTATGCCCTAACTGCTGTAATAGAGCGTAACCGTCACCACCATTTAATTTTGGAGACGCTTTGCCTCCAGTTGCTATAATCAGTTTTTTGCAAAAAACCTCATCGCCATCTTTTGAGATTATATGAAAAAATCCGTCAGCTTTATTAATTTTATCAACATTAAAACCTAAGCGACAATCAACATTTTTTTCCTCACAAATATCTGCAAGAGTTTTAACAACTGTAGCTGATTGCTCACTTTTTGGGTACACTCTGCCAGCTGTATCGGTAATAGTTTTTATTCCAAACGCTGAGAAAACAGCACGGATTTTATCACAGTCATACATCTCTAGCAGTTGATTTATGCCAGATGTATCACCGTGATAATTATTTATACTCATATTTTTGTTAGTTAGGTTACATTTTCCGTTACCTGTCGCAAGTAATTTTTTGCCAAGCTTCGTGCTTGCCTCTAATAATAAAACTTTTTTATTATCGGCAGCGAAAACAGCAGACATTAAACCTGACGCACCGCCGCCAATAATTACTATATCATAATTTTGCATTTTTATCAGTCCTTTTACTTTAGTATACCATATTTAAAAATACTGTCAATTCATTAAATCGGTAATATCCCCAAAAGAGTACCCCATATTCTTCCATTCGGTAAGAAGTTCATCAAGAATTTCTGCATTTGTGGCAGATGTGCTATGTAACAGTACGATAGCGCCGTTATGTATTCTTGGAATAAGCTTGCTAAAGGCTTCATCTTTTGTCGGCTGGTCTTCCTCGTACCAATCGACATAAGCCAAGCTCCAAAAAACAGTGTAATATCCGAGTTCTTCGGCTAGTTCGAGGTTATCAACGCAATACTTGCCTTGTGGTGGTCGATATAGTTTAATCATATCTTCACCAGTTATCTCTTTGTATTTTTCCTCTACCAAAGTAAGTTCTTCTATAAAACTTTCCTTGTCGGTAATTGCACTCATGTCCGGATGGTTATAAGTATGATTAGCAACATAGTGCCCCTCTTCTGCCATTCTTTTAACTAAAGTTTCTTCCTTTTCAAGATAATTACCCACCAAAAAGAAAGTAGCTTTAATACCTTGGTTTTCAAGAGTAGTTAAAATACTATCAGTATGACCGTTCTCATAGCCTGCATCAAAGGTTAGATAAATCTGTTTTTGAGATGTATCGCCCACATAAAAGCTGTTGTACTCTGACAAAAAGTTGGAATTTGCATTGCCAACAGGAGGGAAGCCCTCTGTTTGGAAGCTTAAACCCCAGTTTGTAACCTGAGAAGTAGAGGTTGCAATTGAGTTAATACCGTTAAAATTTATGTAGACTGTTCCAACAACAATTAAAAACAGCACACAGGCAAGTGAAAATAGACGATTTTTTGTGATTATGATATATTTTTTTAAAAGAGTGTTTTTCATAATATCACGACCTTTCTAATCTATTAATAATATATGAAAAAAAATCAAGCTATATACCTATAATACAAGAATTATGGAAATAAATACTTGACAATATAATTTTAGTATTATATAATTTGACTAAAATACATCTTACGTTTAACGTATAACAAAAAAGGAGAAGATTATGAAAACAGTTTTAACTATCGACCAAACAAAATTTAGGATTAATGGTGAATTGGTTTACAGCGAGATTAAAAATTGCAACCCTAATTATCACGGAATGCTTATGAACTCCAGAATGATACAAGGCGTGTTTGACGACAAAGAAGATGTATCTAGATTTAATCGTTACGGCAAAATGTTTGACCCAGATAAAAACACTGACGAGCTAATTGAGGCTATGCCAGAGTGGTATAAATACGGCTTACGTGCGATGACTGTTGGTTTTCAAGGTGGTGGACCTTGCTTTACTATCAATAACTACACTATAAACAATAACCCGTTTTCTGCTGACGGCTCTGTGATAGATGAAAAATATCTTGCAAGAATGAAAAGACTTATCGAGGCTGCTGACGAAATCGGTATGATTATTATAGTTAGCTATTTTTATGGTGCTCAAACAAGATTTATTAAAGATGATTTTGGAATTATGACTGCTGTTAAAACTGCTTCCAACTGGTTAAGAGACAACAAGTTCACAAATGTTATTATCGAGATTGCAAACGAACAAGATGTTAACGACTTTAAGTGCCACCCAGCTGTTTACACACCAAATGGTATGGCTAAATTAATTGAGATTGCACAGCGTGAGTCAGGTGGTATGCCTGTTGGTTGTAGTAGTCTAGGTGGTAAATTTTATGATGAAATTGCGCAGGCTTCTGATGTAATTTTAATACATGGAAATGGTACTACAAGAGAAAAATATTGCCAACACATTAAAAAAGCTAAGGCGATAAAACCTGCAAGACCTATTGTGTGCAACGAGGACTCACAAGCAATTAGTCAGCTTACTGTAACATTTAATGAGCAAGTATCTTGGGGATATTACAACAACATGACAAAACAAGAGCCTCCTACATATTGGGGAATTACAAGAGGTGAGGACGAGTTTTATGCTATGAGAATGGCAGAGTTTTTATCAATTCCTTTCGAAAAACCAGAGCTTGAAAATAGATACTATCTTCAAGGATTAGAGGAACACATGACTTATGGGGGCGAGCGTTGGATAAGACTTGCTTCATTGTATCCTGAGACCATAAATTATGTTGAATTTTATAGAAATGATGTGTTGTACACAACAGCTTATATCGACCCATTCACAATTAACTATCATTCAAACTGGTTACAAAGACCTGGTGTAGAGGTGAAAGACAATGATGTTTGGGTTGCAAAAGTATATTTATTTGATGGCACTGTGATTGTGAAAAAAGCAGAAAAATAAGAACTTCAATATTGATTTTAACACATTATAATGCTATAATTAGACGCAAAGAGGGGTGTTACGATGGTTAATGAAGAAAGAAAAAAGCTTGGTGTTAGTGGCTCTAAAGTAGACCAAATTTTGGATAGCATGCTTGCAGATATTATGAACGGAGTTTATAAGGCAGGGGATAAGCTACCTAATGAATTTGAACTTATGGAACAATACGGAGTTAGCCGTGGCCCGCTTAGAGAAGCGATAAAAACACTATGTGCTATGGGAGTAGCAGAGATTAGAAGAGGCGACGGAACATACATTGCATCTCAAATGAATCCGTCTATTTTCGATAAAGTGATATATAGCGTTGTGTATGGAATGAGCAGTAAAACAGAACTTTTGGAACTCAGACGAGTTTTAGATGATGCGACTGTTCGCATGGCGATAGAAAAAATCACACCTGATGAAATCGACAGGCTATATATCAATGTAGATAAAATGACAAAAGCTGCTTTTAACGGAGACATAGAGCTTATGTTGAAATACGACTACGAATTCCACATGCTATTGATTGATTTTACAAAAAATATTTTCTTTATAAGGCTTGTAAAAGGTGTGTATTCACTATTTCAATCAACTATCAGCGAGGTAATTGTATACGAAAAATCTACATCTAAAGCACCGTTTTATCACAGACAAATTGTTGACTGTATTAAAGAAAAACGTTCAGAAGATGTAGACAGAATAGTAAAACAATCTTTGCAAACATGGCAACAAAGATTATAAGAACTTAACTTTAATAGTAACGATAAAAATATAGGAACAATCTGTTATACTGCAGAATGTTCCTATATCCTTTTATTTCTCAGGTGTACCTGGTAAAATCAAGCCACCGTCTAATTTAATTATGTCACCTGTCATGTACCTTGCATCGTCTGATGCTATATAGCACACAAGCCTACCTACCTCGTTGCTAGTTCCACTTCTACCTAGAGGAATTTTGTTAACTATCCAATCTGCTCGTTGCAGTTGGCTCATAGTTGGGTTGTCCTCAGTGTTTGTCAATCCAGGAGCTATGCAGTTTACACGTATTCCATAATGGCTCAGGTCAATTGCAAGTGACTCAGCTGTGCGATTAAGCGCTGATTTTAAGCCTCCATAAATGCAGTCCTCTGGGTAGGCTCTTAAACTTCTAGTTGAGGTTATAAAAATAATATTACCTTGTATCTTGTTTTCTACCATATAATTAGCAGCTATTTTAGAACATAATATATGCGAGCGATAATTTAAGTTATACAGAAAATCGAGGTGTTCTACGTTTAAATCTAAGATATGCGTGTGGATTGTCCTACCTGCATTGCACACAAGCAAATCTAAACCACCTAAATCTTCTATAGCCTTTGCAGTCACTTCCTCAGCAACTCCGTGAACATCTAAAGAAGCTTGATAATAAAAGCATTTTCCACCATTTTTAGTTATCTCTTCATGCAATTGCTCTGCTCCGTCTTTTCTTGCGTTGTACGTAATCGCTATGTCGTAACCGTTTTTTGCAAGCTCTCTTGCAATACCTTTGCCTATTCCGTGGCTACCTCCTGTGATAAAAGCTTTCTTATTCATAAAGTAGCTCCTTTCTTACAGTATTTTCTTGAACTTATTATACTTCATTAAAGAAATAAAACTATGTCTAAATAAATAATAATTATTAAACATTTATATTTATTTAATACAAATTGATAATATAAATATATTACTTGCTATTGGTAAGTATTTGATATACAATAGCTAATAGAATAAATTTGGAGATTGATTAATGAAAACAGAAAACAGCCCTATACTTACCAAGAGTATTCCAAAACTATTAGTGCAATTTTGTGCACCAGCAGTGCTTGCAATGCTTATCACTGGTATTCAGGGCATGATAGACGGCATGTTTGTCGGCAGATATATTGGGTCTAACGCCATGGCTAGTGTTAATATAGCTATACCATTTGTGCAGACAATTATTGGTCTTAGCATGGTTGTAAGCATTGGTACGCAAAGTTATGTCGGTTTAAAACTCGGCATGAAAGACGAAAAAGCAGCGGAAGATACTTTTCAAACCTTTTTTAGAATAATTTCAGCAGTAGCAATTTTTATTACGATAATGGGTTTGCTTTTTAACAGAGAAATAGCACAGGTTTTAGGCGCTGACGAAGTACTTATTGATGATGTATCTACCTATATAAGGATGTTTTCGCTTTTTGCATTGCCGATTTGCCTTATGTTTTACTTTGGTTTTTTAAATAGAATTATTGATAAACCTCATTACTATTTTATAGGTTCGATTGTTAGTGTGGTTGTAAACATAAGTCTAGATTACTTCTTGATTGCAGTGTTTGAAATGGGTATTTTAGGTGCATCACTTGCTACTGGGCTAGCGTACTCATCATCACTTATAATAGTAGTATGGCCGATGGTTAACAAAAAGAACATAATAAATGTGTTTAAAGGAAAGTTTACAAAGAGATATATTTTTCCTGTGCTTTATAATGGATCATCTGAGGGTATAAATTCTATATCAATTGCCTTAACTGCTTTTCTATTTAATATGTCTTTGATGGACATAGCAGGACCAGACGGAGTGGCTGCTTTTACAGCAGTTAATTATGTTGGAACATTAGGGAGCTTAGTGCTTTTTGGAATATCTGACGGAATTGGCCCTTTAGTTAGCTATAATTACGGTCATGGTGGTTTAACAAGAGTTAAATCTATAATGAAAATATCATACACACTCAACTTTATTTTTGGAAGCATGATTTTTATAGCGTTGTTCTTTTTTGGTGAAACTTTGGTAAGCTTTTTTATTAGTGACAACACAGAGCTTATAAACATGGCTGTAAATGGCGGCAAGCTATATGGAATTGCGTTTTTTATGGCTGGGTTTAACATACTGACATCAGGATATTTTACGTTTATTGGCAAAGGGTTGCAATCTGTTGTGGTTGCAGCAAGCAGAGGTGTGATTTTTGTAAGCGTTTGGATTTTTACACTTCCAATATTTTTAGATATTAACGGCATTTGGCTGAGTGTTGCATTTGCAGAAGCTTGTGCAGTTATAGTAGGTATTATTCTTTTAAAGACACAAAAGGGATATAAAAAGGTATGAAAGGGAATATATATGAACAAGAAATTCGATACGGTTTTATTTGATTTAGACGGAACTTTGGTGGACTCATCTTATGGGATTTTTGACTCATACAGTCGTGCATTGAAACATTTTGACGTGGAGTTCGACAACAGCAAGCAAATTTTAGGACCTCCGTTACGTGAATCTCTGCCAAAATACATAGATAAAAAAGATATTGATGAAGCTGTTAGATTATATAGAGAACATTACGAGGCTGAAGGATTGTATAATTGCAAGCTTTACGACGGAGTTATAGACATGCTTAAAACTCTTAAAGAAAATGGATATACTATTGCTTTGGCAACATCAAAACCAGAAGCTATTGCTAAAATTATTCTAAAAAATAAAGAGGCTGATATATATTTTGACTTTATAGGTGGTGCAAGTTTTGACTTAACAAGGGACACAAAAACAGGTGTTATTGAATATGTGCTAGAACAAGAGTGCATTAAAGGAAAAACAGCTGTTATGATTGGTGACAGATACCACGATTTAGAGGGTGCAAACAACTGTAGTTTAGCGTCGGTTGGTGTGTTGTATGGCTACGGAGACAGAGATGAATTAGCTCCGTTTAACACACTTACGCTGGCTGAAAACACAAAAGAGCTAACCGAATATCTATTAAAATGTAAAGGGTGATTTAATGAATGTTTCTGTATTAGGCACTGGACGTTGGGGAACGTTTTTGGCGTATCAACACAGCAAAAATCATAGTGTAACTTTGTGGGGCAGAGAGAATTCAAGAAGTTATAGTTATCTTGTTGAAAACCGAAAGAATGAATACTTAAACTTACCAGATGACATACAGTTAACCAACGATTTAGAAGAAGCGTTAAAGCCACAGTACATTGTGATAAGCATTAGTGCGCAGCAATTAAGAAGCCTAGCTAAACAGATTAACGCTATCAAACCAAATGGCAAAACTTTTATTCTCTGCATGAAAGGGTTGGAGGAAAACAGTGGTAAAAGGCTTACTGAGGTTATGCATGAAGAAATAGAGGGTGATAATCATGTAGCAGTGTGGGTAGGCCCTGGACATGTGCAAGATTTTTGCAAAGACATTCCAAACTGCATGGTAGTTGACTGTGAAAACCCAGAGGTTACTGATGATATAGTGGATAAGTTTAATTCTGAACTTATAAGACTTTACAAAGGGTGCGACATTGTTGGAACAGAGTTAGGCGCAGCTGCAAAAAATGTTGTGGGAATAGCCGCTGGTATGCTAGACGGACTAAACAATTCAAGCCTAAAAGGTGCGTTAATGGCAAGAGGATCTAGAGAGATAGCAAGGCTTATGCATGCTATGGGGGCTAACGAATTATCTGCGTATGGATTATGCCATTTAGGAGATTACGAGGCTACGTTGTTCTCTAAACACAGCCAAAACAGGTTATATGGCGAGATGTTTATAAAAGGTGAAAAACTAAACAAACTTGCAGAGGGTGTACCGACTGTAAAAGCATTAATTAAATTAGGAGAAAAATTTGAGGTTGATTTACCGATTTGTGAGACAATTTACACTGTAATTTACGGTGGAAGCGATGCAAAAGAAACAGTGTACGAGTTGTTCAAACGTTCGGTAAAAGAAGAATTTTATAAATAAAAGATGAGACAGAATAATATTACAAAAGGAGCAATAGCTCCTCAACTAATGGCGTTTTTCTTGCCAATTTGGTTTGGCACATTTTTTCAACAATTATATAACACAGTAGACGCAGTTATAGTAGGACAGTTTGTAGGGCCAGAGGCACTTGCTGCTGTTGGAGGCTCTACATCTACAATCATCAACTTGCTTGTTGGCTTTTTCATGGGACTTTCAAGTGGTGCTACTGTTATAATATCTCAGTTTTACGGAGCTGGCAAAGGGTATGAGACAAGAAAAGCCGTGCACACAGCAATAGCTATGTCTCTGTATGGTGGCGTAGCGATAATGATTATAGGATTGCTAGCAGGTAAGCAAATTCTGATTGCAATGGGCACACCTAGTGATGTTATTGATTATGCTGCTGATTACCTTAACATATTTTTTATGGGCATGATATTTAACCTTGTGTTCAATATAGGCTCAGGCGTTTTAAGGGCAGTTGGTGACTCCAAAAGGCCACTGTACTTTTTAATAGTATGCACTATCTCTAATTTGGCATTAGACTACCTATTTGTAGCTATATTTAACATGGGGGTTAGTGGTGCGGCTCTTGCTACGATCGCTTCTCAGGCGATAAGTGCGTTTTTGGTTATCTTCACTTTGTGTAAGTCACCAAATGTATATAAGCTTTATATCAGAGAGATTAAGGTTGAAGCTAGCCTTTTAAAAAATATACTCTACCTAGGTTTACCAGCGAGTATTCAAAGCTTGATGTATACAGTAAGTAACATATTAATTCAGTCTACTATCAACACTTTTGGTACAGTGGTTGTGGCTTCTTGGGCGGCGTATGGCAAAATGGACGGACTGTTTTGGATGACTATAGCGTCCTTTGGTATTGCGATTACCACATTCACAGGGCAAAACTTTGGAGCAGGTGAGTATGAGCGTTGCAAAAAGAGTGTAAAAATCACATTTTTGTTATCCTCTGTTTTCACAATTGGTTTAAGTACAGGGCTATATCTTTTAAGCCCGTATATTTTTAGAATGTTTACAGATGACCCAGCAGTAATTGAACAAGGTGTTAGCATAGCAAGATTTATTGTCCCTTTCCAAATAACTTTTGTTACAATCGAGGTTATTACAGGTGCGTTGCGTGGAATGGGGGATGCAATAAAGCCTATGATAATTGTGTGTTTGGGTGTTTGTGTTTTAAGGATTATATGGATATATACCATTGTTCCACTCAACCCAACAATCTTCACAGCAGCGTTTAGTTATCCATTTACATGGATTGTTACGTCTATTGTATTTGCAATATATTATAAAAGAGGAAAATGGCTTGAACGGTGTATTGCGAAAAAACATGATTTAGAGAATAAATAAATTAATAATTGAATGAATATATATAAATGGTTGCTAGATTAAGAAGAATATTACTATATATTCTTTATAAACATTCAATTAGTGTAAAAAAATATGATAAAATAATTGCATTTTATCGGTTAATCTAGTATTATAGTACTTAGTAAAAGTAAGAAAGGATGAACCCAGTTGTATAAAGTTAAGAGAAAAGAGAGTCTTAACCCAACAGTAACACTGATGGAGATAGATGCTCCTTTAATAGCAAAAAAAGCAGAACCAGGTCAATTTATTATTTTGAGAGTAGATAAAGATGGTGAACGTGTGCCACTTACTATTGCAGATTTTGATAGAGAAAACGGAACAGTTACAATAATTTTCCAAGTTGTAGGTGCTACAACAGTTGCGTTAAATAATGTAGAGGAAAATGGATATATTTTAGATTTTGTTGGCCCATTAGGCGTTGCATCTCACACAGACGGACTTAAAAAAGTTGCAGTTGTTGGTGGTGGTGTTGGTTGTGCTATTGCATACCCAGTTGCAAAAAAATTACATGCACAAGGTACAGAAGTACACTCTATTGTAGGCTTTAGAAACAAAGATTTAGTTATTTTGGAAGAAGAGTTCAAAAATGCTAGTGATGTTATGAAGATAATGACAGATGACGGAAGTTATGGTGAAAAAGGTCTTGTAACAAATGCGTTAAAAGAGTTAATTGAAAGTGGTAACGAGTACGACGAAGTTATCGCAATAGGTCCACTTATTATGATGAAATTCGTTGCAGAGTTAACTAAACAATATGGTATAAAAACTACTGTAAGCATGAACCCTATTATGATTGACGGCACAGGAATGTGTGGTGGTTGCAGACTTACAGTTGGTGGAGAGACTAAATTTGCATGTGTTGACGGCCCTGACTTTGACGGTCATTTAGTTGATTTTGATGAAGCTATGCAAAGAAGTCGCAGATACAAAGATTTTGAGACTGAAAAGCATGATGATATGTGTAATCTATTTAAAAAGGAGGTAGAGTAAGATGCCGAATATGTCTTTAAAAAAGAACGAAATGCCAAACCAAGACCCTAACGTGCGTAACTCTAACTTTAAAGAGGTTGCACTTGGATACAGCATGGAGCAAGCAATTGACGAGGCTGAAAGATGCTTGAACTGCAAACATAAACCTTGCGTGAATGGTTGTCCTGTAGGTATTGATATTCCAGGATTTATAACAGAAGTTGCTAAAGGTGACTTTGATAAAGCATACCAAGTTTTGTCTTTGTCTACTTCTTTACCAGCTGTTTGTGGCAGAGTATGTCCTCAAGAGACACAATGCGAAGAGCTTTGTGTTAGAGGTAAAAAAGGTGATCCAGTTGGTATTGGTAGATTAGAGAGATTTGTAGCAGATTACTATAACTCTAAAGAGGCAGCAGAAGTAAAATTGCCTACTCCAAATGGTCACAAAGTAGCGATAATCGGTTCTGGCCCATCTGGTTTAACATGTGCTGGCGACCTTGCTAAAAAAGGTTACGAAGTAACAGTTTTTGAGGCTTTGCACGTTGCTGGTGGTGTTTTGGTTTATGGTATACCAGAGTTCAGATTGCCTAAAAAAATTGTTAAACAAGAGATAGAGACACTTAAAAAGCTAGGTGTTAAGGTAGAGACTAACATGGTTATAGGTAAGATTTTATCTATAGACGAGCTTTTAGAGCACGGTTTTGAGGCTGTGTTTATCGGTTCTGGTGCAGGTCTACCTAAATTTATGAATATACCTGGTGAAAACCTTAACGGAGTTTACTCTGCAAATGAGTTTTTGACAAGAGTTAATTTGATGAAAAGTTACAGAGACGGAAGCCAAACACCGATTAAAAACGCAAAAAAAGTTGCTGTTGTTGGCGGTGGTAACGTTGCTATGGACGCTGCAAGAAGTGCAAAAAGATTAGGTGCTGAGGAAGTTTACATAGTGTATAGACGTTCTATGGACGAACTACCAGCTAGACACGAGGAAGTTGAACATGCAGAAGAAGAAGGTATCATCTTCAAACTGCTTTGCAATCCAACAGAAATTTTAGGTAGTGAGCACAATGTTATAGGTATGAAATGCGTAGAAATGGAACTTGGCGAGCCTGACGAGAGTGGAAGAAGACGTCCTAGCATTAAAGAAAACAGCGAATTTACACTTGATGTAGATTGCGTTATTATGTCTATTGGTACTTCACCAAATCCGTTGATTAAATCAACAACAGAGGGACTAGACACTGAGCGTTGGGGTGGAATTATCGCTGACGAAACAGGGCTTACATCTCGAAATGCAGTGTATGCTGGCGGTGATGCTGTTACAGGTGCTGCGACAGTAATTTTGGCTATGGGTGCTGGTAAAACAGCAGCTGAGGCTATAGACAAACAGATTATGAGCAAATAAATTTTTGACGGAATATTAGTGAAAAGCTAGTATTCCGTTATTTTTGATAAGAGGAAATATGAACTGGAATATAAAAAGATTTAACGAACTCACGCTTGAACAGTTGTATCAAATTATGAAAATACGCTCAGAAATTTTTGTGGTAGAGCAAAACTGTGTGTATCTTGATATAGACGGTAACGACACCGAAGTGGTGCATATTTTTTTAGAAGATAAGAATGAGGTACTAGCTTATGCGAGGATTTTACCAAAAGGAATATACCACAAACAAGCATCAATTGGCAGAGTTTTGGTGAATGAAAAATACAGAAAAAACGGCTATGCTACGGAGCTTATGAATAAATCTATTGATTACATAAAGAGTCAAATGTATGAAAAAGAGATAAAAATTTCTGCACAAAATTATTTATTTAAATTTTACTCTACTATTGGTTTTAAAAAGGTAAGTGATGTATATTTAGAAGACGGAATTGAGCATATTGATATGATAATGAATATAAATTAAAAGCATAAGAGTTTTACTAAATTTTTTTCAAAAAATTTTGGGTTCTTAGGGCAACGCCCTTAGTCGTTTTCCTCAGAAAACGAAATCTTAAGCCTAAGAAGCATATTTTTGAAAGTGAATTTAGGCACTTAGGTGCCTAAAGAGAAAACTTTTTACAAGTGAAAAAATTTTTTCGCAGTTGCTATGGTATAAATATTTATTCAATATACTTAACACGAAAAAAGGGAACGCACCACAATGCGTTCCCTTTTTGCTATCTTTATATAGTTTTATCCGTTGATGATATCATCAATTACTTTTAGCTCATCATCTGTAAACTCAAGATTTTTAACACAACCACAGTTGTCTATAATTTGAGCTGGGCTACTTGCACCAATCAGAACACTAGTAACACGGTTTCTTCTTAACACCCAAGATAGTGCCATTTGAGCAAGGCTTTGTCCTCTTCTCTCAGCCACTACGTTCAATGCTTGCATTTTGCCGATAACTTCATCTGTAATATTAGCTTCTTTTAAGAAAACATTTCTTGTAGCACGGCTACCAGCTGGTACTCCTTTAAGGTATTTGTCTGTTAGCAACCCTTGAGCTAGTGGGCTAAAGCAGATACTTCCTGTGCCTACTTCTTCAAGCGTGTCAAGCAATCCGTCTGTCTCCACCCATCTGTTTAACATGCTGTAGCTTGGTTGGTGAATTAACAATTGAACGCCGTTGTCTTTTAGAATTTTTGCAGCTTCTCTTGCACCCTCGCTTTTATAGTTAGATATACCAACATACAAAGCTTTGCCTTGCTTAACTATGTCCACTAATGCACCCATAGTTTCTTCTAGTGGAGTTTCACTGTCTGGCACATGGTGGTAGAAAATATCAACATAGTCAAGACCCATTCTTTGTAAACTTTGGTCAAGGCTTGCCATTAAGTATTTTCTTGTTCCGTTCAAGCAACCATAAGGGCCGTCCCACATTCCGTACCCTGCTTTTGTTGAAATAATTAGCTCATCTCTATAAGGTTTTAGGTCAGAGTTAATAATTCTACCAAAGTTTTCCTCAGCAGAACCTGGCAAAGGTCCATAGTTATTAGCTAAGTCAAAATGAGTAATACCCATGTCAAACGCTGTGAAAAGCATATCTTTTTGGTTGCTAAAGCTGTCGTCTGTACCAAAGTTGTGCCATAAGCCTAGAGATACTCTAGGAAGCTTTAAGCCACTGTTGCCACATCTTAGGTACTCCATTTGTTCGTAACGATTTTGATTTGCTGTGTACATAAGTTATCCGTCCTTTATTTTTATTTAATAATAAATTATTCATGTCTTAATGCGTCTATAGGATTTAGGTTAGCAGCTTTTATTGATGGTAATAAACCAAACAACAAACCGATTACCATAGAGAACGCTACGGAAATTACAACAGAACCTGCACTGATAAGCACTGGTGTAGATGTTAGGTTAGATATTACATTCGCCATTATCACACCAGCGATAATACCAATTATACCACCTAAGCTTGTAAGCACTGCTGCCTCTGTTAAAAACTGCCACAAAATTCTGCTTTTTCTTGCTCCAATAGCCTTTTTTAAGCCGATTTCTCTGGTTCTCTCTGTAACAGAAACAAGCATAATGTTCATAACACCTATACCACCAACTAACAAACTGATACTTGCTATCCAAATTAGCTGTTGGTTTGTTGCATTGCTCAATTCTTGCAACTCTTGCGCTTGTTGCAGAATATCTTCTGCTCTATATTGTATCTCTGCGCCATCTTCAAGATGTGCATTCAAAATTTCTTCGGTACTTCTACCAGCGTCTGCCATAGCCTCTGTCTCTGTTGTTTTAACAATAAGATTTTCAGGCTCGTCATAGGCATAAACCATTGGCCAAACTTCTGACGGCATAAATATCATTGAAGTATTGCTACCTTTATAAGTATAGTAATCGTCAATAGTGTTTATAACTGGCTCAAATACTACTCTTTCTTCCACCACACCAATAATAGTAAAAGGTGTGCCAGATATTTCAAGCGTTTTGCCTATCGCACTCTCATTTTGGAAAACACTCTTTGCAACTGTGTCGTTGATTACAATAACAGTTCTATAATTTGTGTAATCTTCAGCTGAGAAAGGTCTACCAGCTGTAAAGTTATAGCTTGCTGTGTTAAAATAGTTTTCGTCTATACCATAAATCTCCACACCGTCAAGGCTAGTGTTGCCGTAATATGTAGAACCATAATCTTGACGTTTCGTGTAAAGTGATACACCTAAAACATTGTCAACAGCGTTAATGTCCTCTAAAGTATCGTCACTAATTGGGTAAAATCCGTCTGGGATACCCTCCCATGTCATGTCGTATTCCCAATCAGCTTGATACAAGCTAACATTAACAATGTTGTCGCCTGAACCTATAAGGTTGTTTTGGATTTGCTCGTTAGTTCCGTTGATAGTTGAAACTATAGAAATAATCGCTGCGATACCAATAATGATACCTAGCATTGTTAGAAAGGAACGCATTTTATGCGACCATATTCCTTGAAAAGATAATCTAATGTTCTCCATTAATAATACATACCCTCACTTTCTATAGCTTTAGCACCCTCAACTGCTTCGTTTCCATAAGGGAATGCAAGCATATCTTCATAACTTACACCAGAAATAATCTCTGTGTAATGTCCGTATAAATCACGTCCTATCACAACATATTGCTTTTGCAATCTGCCGTTTTCGTCTGCTCTCATAACAAAGCTACCCTCGTTATCTTCGTTAATATACGCACTTTCTATGTATAATCCACCGTCAGAGCCACCTCCGCCAGTGTTTTGGATAGTCAGTTCCATGCCTGCATATCTATTTAATTGTATTTCTTCATTTATATATGCTGTGAACTGATATTGTGAGTTGTTTGGGTTTCCTCCATAGTAACCAAAACCAGATGAATCAGGGTACTCAGAGATTTCTATAACCTCAGCTTGATATGTCATGCCTGTCTCCCAGTAAAATGCGTCCATATAGTCGCCCTCTACCACTGTGCCAAGCAATGATTCGCTAAGTGTTCCCATTAAAAATATACCTGTACCACCAGATACACTAAACAAAGGGTCGCCGTTCATTAGAGCCGTGTCAAGGTCTGTAATACCTGTAACTACACCGTCCATATTTGCTGTAACAGTAGCACTGCCAACGTTAATCTCTGTTTTAGCAAGGTCTAGTTCAGCTTGTTTAAGCTCTATCTCTTTTGTTGCAATGCTCTCTTTTTTCTGTGTTATAAGCGTTTGTAATTCTTCTGATGTATACTGAGGTCCTGTGTCTCCCATGCTTCCCATATCATCTGTGAAAATATCTCCTAATTCATCACCTAAATCAAAAGTCGGGATATCCTCTTCGTCGTTATCTTCGATAGTTGGATATATAAAACCTGAGCCAAAATCTGAACCATCTATGTACCACGCAAACATAAGCTCGTTTGCAATGTGGTTTTCAACTCTTACCTCAAACACTGCTGAAAACGGAGTACCGTCTGTAGGTAGTACTGATGATGACGGAGCTGGTGTAGGTGTCGGTGTAGGAGTTGGGCTTGCTGTTGGTGTAGTATTTTCTGTAGTTTTTACTACACTGTAAGAACCTGATGTGCTTAATGTTTTCACCAAACTATTAGCACTGTTTTGTCTATAGGCTATAACTGTTTCTCCTTCTTCTGTAGGAGGGTCTGGGTCTGGGTCAGTACCAGTACTAGCTTCTGGAGTTGCAGTCGGCACTGGAGTTCCAGTTGGAACTGGTGTTTCAGTTGGTGCTGGAGTTGCAGTCGGAACTGGTGTTTCAGTTGGTGCAGGACTTGCTGTAGGAGCTGGAGTCGGTGTTGCTGTAGTGCCTAACATCATTCTTAAAAATGTCGGACTAATTTTGCTGTCATGCGTTACCAAAAACACAAATGGATCTTCTTTTGTTCCTGTTCCTTTGTATGGAATAGAATTTTCGTCTAGCACCTCATATAAATTTGCATTAGGAGGCATTGGAGTTGGTGTCGGAGTAGGCGTTGGTTCTGGTGTGGCTGTTGGCTCTGGTGTTGGAACAAATGGTTTTGTGTTATACAGCTCATTTAGTTCTTTATTCAACACACCTAACTCGTATTCAGCTTTTTTCACATTCAATTCAGCAGCTTCTAAGTCAATGTCTAACTTTGTTTTATCATATTCCATTAAAACATCGCCTTGTGCTACTTCTTGACCCTCGCTTACAAATAGTTCGGATATGGTCATGTCTGACACTGGGTAAACTTGTTGAGTATTAGACAAATTTACGTTTGCATAAATATATTCGCTACCTTGCCAGTTTTCTGTTGATATATACGCTACAGGTACAACATCAACCTCTGAGTTGTTAACTTGATAATCTCTGTAAATAAACACACCAAATACAGCAAGCACAACCACAACAACAGATACAGAAACTGCTATAATTGCTTTTTTCTTCATTCCATCACCTCCGCAAATTCTACAGAGCTAATATAGTGATTATCTGGATATGTGTTTTCTTCCACGAACAAGCCGTCACGTATGTGAAGTATTCTTTTTGCTCTTTCAGCTACTTCGTGTTCGTGAGTAATCATGATAATCGTCACGCCCTCGTCATTAAGGCTTCTGAAAAGTTCCATAATTTGTTCGCCAGAAGCTGTGTCTAAAGCACCTGTAGGCTCGTCTGCTAACAAAATATCAGGTTTATTCACTATCGCTCTTGCAATTGCCACTCTTTGGCACTGTCCACCAGAAAGCTGAGTAGGTTTAAAATTAACTCTTTCCTCTAAGCCTACTTTACAAAGTGCCTCGTGTGCTAATTTTTTTCTCTCTTTTGGGTTAACACCAGCGTATAATAATGGCAGTGCCACGTTTTCAAGTGCTGTTTGTCTTGGCATTAAGTTAAAGCTTTGAAAAACAAAGCCTATGCTGTTTAGCCTTATTTTAGATAATTCATTATCGTTGCAATTACTAATTGTTTTATCATCAAGAGTATAGTCGCCCTCAGTTGGTTTATCCAAACAGCCTATAATGTTCATAAGTGTTGTTTTGCCAGAGCCTGACGGCCCCATTATCGCAAGGTATTCGCCTTTATCAACACCCATAGATACACTTTTTAAAACAGGTACATCCATTTTGCCTTGGGTATAAGTTTTAACTATGTTTTTTAATTCTAATAACATATACTCACCCCTTAACCTATCACAACAGCTTCTTCTTCAGGAGCAGGCATAGCTTCACCCTCTAGTACCTCGCCTTCAAGAACTTCATTTCCTAGGATTTCTCCCTCAAAGACTTCACCTTCTAGAACTTCACCGTCGAAGAAGTCACCTTCTAACACTTCACCCTCGAAGAAGTCGCCCTCTAGCACTTCGCCCTCTAACATCTCTCCGTCAAAGTTATCAGTGCCAGAAAAATCACCCATCATACCACTAGTATCAAAGAAAATCTCCTCTACTGTCTCCATACCTTCTGTGAACATTGGGTCAGGCACACAGATAAAATCGTCCTCAGTAACACCGTCAGTAATCTCGTAAGTGTCTGTCGTTTCGTCATACGCACCAAGAGTTATATCACGTTTCTCTAGCTTGTTGTCGTCGTCTCTAGCCATAACATAAGTGTCGCCAGTTTCATCATTACCAATGTAATAAGACGGCAACCAAATGCCCTCTTTCTCTACGTTCTCTGTTCCGTAATCAAGCTCAATAAATACGTGTTGACCTAAAATAAGTCCCTCGTAATCTGTAAGTGTAACGTAAAAATCATATTTACTTGAAGTATTTGAACTACTGCTAGAACTACTGCTATAGTAGAAGTTTTGGTTTTGGTCTCCTGAATTTGGATTTTCAAAATCAATGTAGTCTATCATACCCATCCAAGTGGTGTTTTCGTCTACTCTTGAACGAATTAGAACACTTTGCCCGGGCATTAGGTTATTTATATGTAGCTCTGAAATTGTACCTTTAACTCTGTAAGCACCAGTGCTTAATATGCTGATATACGGTTTTTCCATACCAGTCATTTGGTCATACTCACCAGTTGTGTTTATGTTTGTAATAATACCGTCAATTGGGCTAACAACAGAAGTATCACTAACAGAAGCTTCAAGTCTTGCAAGCTCTGCTTCTTTCATGCCTTTGTTGTATTCTTCTGTTCTAATATCAAGTTGCAATGACTGAATTTGTAGAGTATAGCTCATTGCGTCATCAGATGAAGCATTGTTTTTCTCTTTTGTAAGTTCGTTAATTTGGCTTTGCAGAGTGTCCATTCTGTTAGCTATTGTCTCTATCTCTAACTTTGCTTGGTCGATTGTAAGCGCCAAATCTTCTGTGTCATAAGTAAATAACTCTTGTCCAGCTGTAACAGTGTCACCTGTTGCAACGCTTAGAGTACCTATTTTTTTATTCTCGTCTTTTTGAATGTCCTCAGTACTTTGTGGTTCAATTACTCCTGAAAATTTAGTTTGGTTGCTCATGCCATTTCCAATGCCAGCAATAGACGCCACAGAAGAAACAGGTGCAGTCATGCCGTCAGGACTAGATACGCTCTCGCCACCACCCCATAAATCTGTGAAGAAATATGTGTATGCAGTTGCAGAGCCTAAAACAAGTGCCGCTACGATAATGCTTATAATAACTTTCTTTTTCATGTTTTACCCCTCTTTACTTATTTTCATTTCTTATTTAGTATATTTATCAACTATTAAGTTGGCGCATTTATATATGTCGCCACCTCCCATAGTTAAAATCAAATCTCCAGCTTTTGCGTTTTCAATTACAAAATCAGCAATTTCGTCAAAGGTAGAAAATCTGTAGCTGTTTGGAACTTTAACAGATAAATCATCTGCTGTAATACCATATATATTCTCTTCTCTAACTGCGAGAATATCTGTGATAATCATTTTATCTGATATTGCTAACGCTTCTGCAAAGTCATCTAAAAATGCATGAGTTCTAGAGAAAGTATGTGGTTGGAAAATTCCCCAAACATTGTTAAAGTTCATTCTAGTTGCAGAAGTTAAAACAGATGTTAGCTCTGTTGGGTGATGTGCAAAATCATCAGCAACTGTCACTCCGTTAAACTCGCCTAAAACCTCAAAACGTCTGCCAACTCCACTAAAGTTCTTCAATGCTCTTTTAATGTCTTCAGGTTTTACACCATAATAACTACACGCAGCACATGCAGCAAGTGCATTGCAAACATTGTGTCTACCTGGTACTGATAATGTAATATCGCAAAGAGCCTCACCCTTATGCATTAGTGTAAAACTGCTGTAAACTGTTTCTTCTTCACCAATAAAAACTGGGTAGTAGTCGAATTTATCTGAAAAACCAAAGGTTATAATCTTAGCCTTAATACCCTCTACAGATTTCATCGCTTCTTTATCATCACCATTTACAACGACACATTCACTTGTTTGGTTTGCGAATTTGTTGAACGATTTAATTATATTATCAAGAGTGCCAAAGTAGTCCAAATGGTCTGCTTCAACATTTGTAATAACCGACACTGCTGGGTGAAGTTGCAAGAATGTATCAACATATTCGCAAGCCTCGCACACCATATATTGGCTGTCACCACTTCTACCGTTACCACCAATTGCAGGCAGTTTTCCGCCTATAACAGCGCTTGGGTCAAAACCAGAGTCTAGCAATATTTGTGTAACCATTGAAGTAGTCGTAGTCTTGCCGTGTGTGCCTGATATAGCAATCGCTTTATCAAACTGCTTTGTAAGCATACCTAAAACTATAGAACGCTCCAAAGTTGGCACACTTTTTGCACGAGCTTCCACAAGTTCTGGGTTGTCATCTTTTGCAGCTGCTGTGTACACAACAAGTTCTGCTTCGCCAATATTTTCTGCACTATGCCCTAGAAAAACTGGGATATTATAAGAACGTATTCTATCAAGCGTAGAGCTTTCATTCATGTCAGAACCTGTTATCTCATACCCTCTGCAAATTAGTATCTCTGCCATTGGGCACATTCCAGAACCACCAATTCCAACAAAATGTATTTTTTTAACTGTTTCTAATAAATTTTTCATATATGTAACTCCTAATTCGGTTGTAATTTTTCACTATAATTAAAATTTATTATACATCAAATAGTATAAAAAAGAAATAAAAAAATTGAAATGTAACAAAATGTTAATAACTCAACTAAATTGATTAACACTAAAGCACCATAAGCATACAATGTAATAATGCCTATGGTTAAACTGAAAGGACGGAAATCCATGAAATCAATTTTTGGAATAATAGGAGGCGACAAAAGGCAATTATATTTAGCAAGATCGTTAGAAGACGACGGTTACAAAGTATTTATTTGCGGATTTGAACTATTAAGTGAAACTAGGGGCTTGTTAGAAGAGCCTTTAATTGGAATATTTAAGAAGTGTGACAACATTATTTTACCTTTGCCCTGTTCAAAAGACGGCATAACTATCTCTGCACCATACAGCAGTAAAGATATTATTGCCGATTGGGAGTTTGTGAAGAATTTAGAGGGCAAAACAGTCTATGGAGGATTTATAGATAAGCTTGTAAAAGAGCAACCTCTTTGGAAAAAAGTTAACATAAAAGATTATTACTTAAGAGAAGAACTTGCCATAAGTAGCGCACTTGCAACAGCTGAGGGAGCTATAAGCTTGGCAGTAACTGAACATGCAGGAATATTGTGTGGTAGCAAATGTTTGGTTACAGGGTATGGAAGAATAGGGAAAATACTTACAAAATGTTTGTTGGCGCTAGGGGCTAAAGTTACCGTAACTGCACGAAAAAACAGTGATTTAAGCATGATAAAATCTATGGGTGCAGAAGCTAAGAGATATAGTGAAATTAAAAAGGAATATGATATTATTTTTAACACAGTGCCTGAACTGGTGATTGATAAAAATATTCTTGCAAGGCAAAGCACAGACACTGTTATTATAGAGCTTGCGAGTTTACCTGGTGGAATAGACAGAAAATGTGCTGATATAAATCAAATTAAAATAGTAGACGCGCAATCTCTACCGGGGAAATTTGCGCCAAAAGCTTCTGGCGTTTTTATTAAAGAAACTATATACAATATGATAGACGAAATACAATTATGAAAATAAATTATTATTATGTCATTAATACTCTTTATATTTTAAGTGAAGTTAAGAGTTTTAGAGATAAGCCGATAAGGCAGAATGGAGTATTAATATGATTAACTTAGGTTTTGCTTTGTGCGGATCTTTTTGTACTTTTTCAGAGGCGATTGCCTTAATGGAGAAGTTAAAAGATAGCTATAACATAATTCCTGTTATGTCAGAAAATGCCTTTGATACCTCAACAAGGTTCGGAGAGGCAAAGGATATTCAAGAAAAAATAGAAAAAATATGTGGCAAAAAAATTATACACACCATTAAAGGAGCTGAACCTCTTGGCCCTAAAAACATGGTAGACATAATGCTTGTTGCACCATGCACTGGCAACACAGTCGGCAAAATAGCAAGTGCAATAACAGATACATCAGTTACAATGGCAGTTAAATCTTGCCTTAGAATTGGTTTACCTGTAGTTTTGTGTATTGCGACTAACGACGGTCTTGCTGGGTCTTTTATGAACATCGGCAAGCTTATGAACACTAAAAATGTTTTCATATCGCCACTTGGGCAAGACGACCCTAACAAGAAGCCAAATTCTTTGGTGTGCGACTTTAAATATGTGCCAAAAACACTTGAACTAGCTTTAGATAAAAAACAAATTCAACCTGTTTTAATTACAAAATAAATCTATTATTGCAAAAAAATGACCTCATTAGGTTAGAGATTATCTAGCCTAGTGAGGTCTTATAATATTTATCTTGCTTTTCGTTTTAACAAAACAGTTGATGTGCCTAAAGCACTTAGCATTACAGCTGTTAAAAGTGCTGTGTTAGAGTTATCGCCTGTGTCAGGTGATGTTGTTGCTACAGGCTCTTTAACTGTGAAGTTAGTTGTCGCAGTTCCGTTTTCGCTCACAATAGATAATGTGTGAGTTCCCACAGGTAGAGTTTTTGTGTACTCACCACTCAGTGTAACAATAATGCTTCCGTTCATTACGCTGATGTTAGAGTTATTAGCCTCGCCCATGTTATGCAAAACTTTAGTCTCTCCGTTGATTGTAATTTCGGTTCTAATATATCCTGCATATTCACCACTTGCAGTAACTTTTAAAGCTTGACCTTTTTCGATAGTTTGGTCAGCGCCGTCTGTTATCTTAGAATTTTCTATCCAACTAGCGTATATAGTAGTGTTATCGCTAATTATATCTAAACCAAACACCCAAGGAGTAGTTAATGCTTCGTCTTTATACCAGCCGTCAAATGTGTAGCCGTCTTTTGTCGGTGTTGTAGGCTCTGTTGGTTTGTTTCCATAAACTACTGTTTGTTGGTCTACCGAACTACCACCGTTTGTGTTAAATGTAACAGTATAGCTGTTAATGTTCCATTTTGCATATACAGTAGTATTATCGCTAACAGTATCAGTGCCAAAGTTCCATACTAAAGTTAAAGCTTCATCTATATACCAACCGTCAAATGTATGTCTGTCTTTTGTAGGCATTGTAGGCTCTGTTGGTTTGTTTCCGTAAACCACGGTTTGTGAGATTACTGAACTACCACCGTTTGTGTTAAATGTAACAGTATAGCTGTTAATGTTCCATTTTGCATATACAGTAGTATTATCGCTGATAGTATCAGTGCCAAAGTCCCATGCTGTAGTTAAAGCTTCGTCTTTATACCAACCGTCAAATGTGTAGCCGTCTTTTGTAGGAGTTGTAGGTTCTATTAATTTATGAGTATCAGCCACTGCTTGAGGGTCTAACAAGCTACCACCGTTTGAATTAAATGTAACAGTGTAGTTTGTTAGCCATTTTGCATATACAGTAGTATTAGCGCTAACAGTATCAGTGCCAAAGTTCCATGGAGTAGTTAAAGCTTCGTCTTTATACCAACCGTCAAATGTATGTCCATCTTTTGTAGGCGTTGTAGGCTCTGTCGCTTTGTTTCCGTAAACTACTGTTTGTTGGTTTACTGAACTGCCACCATTTGTGTTAAATGTAACAGTATAGCTATTGATATTCCACTTTACATACACTGTTGTTGTTTCAGTTCTTTCAGTTGAAAAATCAAATGATGTCCCAAAATCACTGTCACTATACCAACCGCCAAATGTGTGTCCTGCTTTATTTTGGTAATCAAATGCATTTCCTCCAATACTTGTTACACTGTCTGGTATTGTCACACTTGTTAATGAAGTTCCACGGAAAGCATTATTACTTATTGTTTTAACGCCAGTACCTATAGTCACACTAGTTAATGGAGTGTATATGAATGCAGAGTCTCCAATAGATGTTACACTGTCTGGTATTGTCACACTTGTTAATGCAGTTTGAGCAAAAGCATTATTACTTATTGTTTTAACGCCAGTACCTATAGTTACACTGGTTAATGTAGTGTATATGAATGCAGAGTCTCCAATAGATGTTACACTGTCTGGTATCACTACACTTGTTAATGCAGTTTCTCTGAAAGATTCTCTTCCTATACTCGTAACAGTATAATCGTTAGAGTTATATGTTACTTTATTAGGTATTGTTAGTCCACCACTGGTTGCTCTGTCAATTGCTACATCATACCCATTACCCACTTGAACAGTACCATTTTCACCACCACTAGGTTCGGTTAGCACCATAAACGTCATTGCTACTGTTGTAACTCCGTCATCTAGTGTAACTGCACTTATAAAAGTGTTATCCGATGGCGGTTCTGCTGCTGATACAGGCGTTGTTGGTATCACTACACACATAATAAACGCCATAGATATCATAGCTACTAAGCTTTTTACATTTTTCACCATAAATCCTCCTTTTTTTCCATAAATACTTAGAATTATTATATTACATGCAAATGCTTATGTCAATTAATTACATATTAGAAAAACAGTCTTTACATAAATTTAACACAATAGTCAAAATAATACTCAATTGCTTTGCTCACTTTAGTTAGCTTGTTGAAAACATGCTCGGCTATTGATTTTTTAACCATTTTAGTGTAAAATAATGCATGAATATTAGTAAAAAATTTAAGGAGAGTAAATATGGAATCATTTTTCAAACTCAAACAAAACGGAACTAATGTCTCAACAGAAGTTATTGCAGGTTTAACAACATTTTTCACAATGGCATACATAATCTTTGTTAACCCTTCTTTCTTAGGTTCTGCTTCCCCTGCTGGAATGCCTGACCTTGCTGTTATGACAACAACATGTCTAGCTGCGGCTATCGGTACTTGGTTAATCGGTTTATTAACAAACTACCCTCTAGCACAAGCTCCTGGTATGGGACTAAACGCTGTTTTTGCTTACACTTTGTGTGGCGAAATGGGCTTGTCTTATGCAGCAGCTCTATCAGCTGTTTTTATCGCTGGTGTACTGTTCATTGTTTTAACAGTAACAGGCGCTAGAAAAGCAATCGTTAACGCTATACCAATGTTTCTAAAAAAAGCAATTTCTGCTGGTATAGGCTTTTTCATTGCTTTAATCGGTTTCTCAAACGCTGGTTTATTGTCATCGGAGACAGGCACTATTATCGGTATGGGAGACATCAGTGTTCCAACAACATTACTTGCATTATTCGGACTAGCTTTAACAATCATTTTAGTTGTTAAAAATGTTCCTGGCGCTTTGTTTGTGTCTATCATAGGAACATCAATTGTAGGCTTTGTATGCCAACAGGTTTTTGGTGCAAACATGGGAATTACTATTCCTACTTCTTTTGCATTAAGTGTAGACTTCTCTACTTTTGGAGCATTCGTAGGTGGATTTAGCGACTTATTCTCAGCAGCTCCAGCAGCTTTGGTAACAGTTTTGGTTACTCTAGTTTTAGTTGATATGTTCGACACTATCGGCACACTAATCGGCACAGCTAACAAGGCTAATCTTTTAGACAAAGACGGCAACCTACCAAAAGTTGAGAAAGCAATGCTTGCAGATGCTGTTGCTACTTGTGCAGGTGCTGCTATGGGTACATCTACTGTTACAACTTATGTTGAGTCAAGTGCTGGCGTAAGTGCTGGTGGTAGAACAGGTTTAACATCTATGGTAACTGGTGCATGTTTCATTCTTTCTCTATTCTTAGCTCCTCTACTAGGCTTGGTTCCAGGCGCGGCTACTGCTCCTGTTCTTATCGTAGTTGGTGTTATGATGTGTTCATCTTTAAAAGACATCGAATGGGGCGAAATGGATATTGCAATTCCATCATTCATAACAATCATGGGTATGCCTTTGTTCTACTCTATCACAGATGGTCTAGGATTTGGTTTTATCTCTTATGTAATCATTAAAATTGCTAAAGGCAAAATTAAAGAAATTCACCCAGTTATGTATATAGTAGTATTACTATTCTTAATTAGATACATTTTGATTGCAGCTTAAGGAAATAATATGAATAATTTTGATAAAATAGTTTCTAGAAAAGGAACTAATAGCATAAAATATGATAAAGCACCAATTGAAAATATACCAGAAAAAAACTATCCACTTTGGATAGCTGACATGGATTTTGAAGTTGCTCCTGAAATTGTGGACGCTATGAACAAAAGACTTGCTCATAATTTGTATGGTTATTTTTATTTATCAGACGATTATTACAACACAATAATCGACTGGCACAGAGATAGCTTTGGTGTGACAGGTCTTGCACAAGAGCACATCTGTTTTCAACATGGAGTGCTGGCAGGTATATCTCACGCACTAGATTTTTTAACAAAAGAAGGCGACCCTGTTTTATTACAGGGTCCTATATACCCAGGGTTTTCGGTAGTTTTAAATAACCTAAAACGCAAAATTGTGCCGTCTTTAATGACAGACAACGATGGATATTTCACCATGGATTTTAACGACATGGAAGATAAAATCGTTAGCGAAAACATCAAGGTGCTAATCTTCTGTAGCCCTCATAACCCAACAGGCAGAGTGTGGGAACAAGATGAGATGCAAAAACTTGTGGATTTATGTGTGAAACACTCTGTCACTATTTTGTCTGACGAAATATGGTCTGACTTAATTATAAACAAAGAGCTTAAACACACACCACTTGTAAAAGCAGTTCCAGAAGCTAAGGATATTACAATATCATTCTATTCACCGTCAAAAGGCTTTAGCTTGGCTGGTATGTTTTCTGCATACTCTGTGTGTTATAACGAAGAACTTCAAAGCAAACTTGTTGCTAGTTCAGACGGACACCACAGTAACAACCCGACGATCTTTGCAGTGGAATCGAACACAGCTGCTTATAAACACGGCAAACAATGGATAGATGAGTGTAAAAATTATATTAGCGACAACATGGATTATGTTTGTGAGTTTTTAGAAACTCGATTACCAAAAGTTACAACAAGAAAGCCAGATGCTACATATTTAATGTGGTTAGACTTTACTAAAACTGGTGTAACTCACGATGAGTTTATTGAAAGAACTTTTGCTAAAGCTGGTTTTTTAGGAAACGATGGCCACATGTTTACAGTGGGTGGTGACATGCACTTAAGAATTAACGTGGCTACTTCAAGAGACTTCTTAAAAGAAGCATTGTTTTCATTAGAAAAAGAATTTAGCGACATAGCAAAATAAGTAGAATTTAAGGGGAGAAACATGACAACAACAAGTAAATTTAATTTTAGAAACTTAGCACTTTCAGCGCTATTAACAGCGATAATCGTACTAATGGGATTTACACCAATTGGCTTTTTAAAGCTTGGTATAGTAGAGATAACATTCATATCGATACCTGTAACAATAGGCGCAATTATGTTAGGGAAATGGTATGGAACATATTTTGGAGCAGTTTTTGGACTAGTAAGCTTTATTCAATGCTTTGGATTTAGCCCATTTGGAGCTACACTTTTAGCTATAAATCCAATTTTTACATTTATTTTATGTATGCTACCAAGAATGTTAATGGGTTTATTGGTTGGTGTATTTTATGAGATAATTGATAAGTTCGACAAAAAGAAAATAGCGTCTTATGCAGTGGCAAGCTTATGTGGCCCTGCACTTAACACATTGTTTTTTGTTCCGTTGTTCGTGCTGTTATTCTCTAGCACAGATTATGTTCAAAACGAGTTGATGCCTTTCTTTGGAACAGCAAATGTTTTTGTATTTGCTGTTGCGTTTGTAGGTTTAAATGGTTTGATAGAAGCAATAGTTTGTACTTTCCTAAACTTTACAATAGCAAAATCATTAAGAAAATTTATATCTAAATCAGAATAAAATAAAAGGATAACAGCGGTTTATATGGCTGTTATCCTTTTTGTATTGTGGGGATAGTAGTGTATGTCTACATCTACCCAATGGCAAAATAATACAATTTATTTACAGTATTCACGTTTTGGAGGATTATTGTATAGCGAGTTAGCATACTCTGCACCAAACCAGCCTTCTCCGTCATCTATTCTAGGATAGACATTTTTAAGCATGTTTTTATCTTTTTCGGATAATTGCTCAAAGTCGTCAGTGTTTTGTTCGTATCTAACGGCGACATATTTATCATCATCATCATTCCGTTTAAATACACCGATAAGCTTAATCTTAATTTCATCACCTAAATTATAATGCTTATCAGTTACCAAAAACACATCTAAATGATGATTAGGTGGCGTACCACTTTCTTTAATCCAACCATAGGGAAAAGTGCAACCTCTGCTTAGGTATAAACTGCCCCAATTGCTTTCAGTAAATGTATTAGTTTCAGGTGAATAGACTACTCTATTTTTATAGTCAGCTGTTTGCTCTACTACCATTGTATATTTCATAGCTAAATCCCTCTTATATATCTATTACTTTGACGCACTAATTAACTTGCCGTCTTTCATCACATAAGTGACATCAGCATTTTCGGCAATCTCTGGGTCATGTGTAACAACTATCACGCAATAATTTTTCTCTTTAACAAGTCCTTTAAGCAAGGCTATAACATTTTGGCTATTCTCACTGTCTAAGTTACCAGTTGGTTCGTCTGCTAAAATAATTTTTGTGCCAGAAGCCAAAGCTCTTGCAATTGCAACCCTTTGTTGTTGCCCACCTGAAAGCATGGTTGGAAACCTCTTAAACTCGCTTTCTGTAATGCCGACACTCAATAAGTTCGCTTTTGCTTCTTCGTTATTTACAGCAGATTTAATCTGCATAGGATACACCACATTTTCAAACACGGTTAGGTTTTTGAACAAGTTAAATGCTTGATAAATTACTGATACCGTGTTTTTTCTGTGGTTTTCTAAACCACTCTCGCTAATATCCACACCGTTTGCGATTATAGCGCCCTCGTTTGGAACACCAAGTCCTGCTAAAATTGATAGCAATGTTGTTTTACCACTGCCTGATTGCCCTGTGATTGCATAGAACTTTCCAGTCTCGAATGTTAAGCTAACATTTTTTAGCGCATGAACTTTTTGGTATTTACTTTGATAAGTATAGCTGACGTTTTTACTTTCTAATATTACAGACATAACAATCTCCAATCTAAAAAAAGTTAATCTTTTCTACCTAGAATAAGAATAGGTTCAATTTTTAAGTATTTCTTTGTAGTGATAACAGATGTAACCACAAGTGAAACAATAAGCGTTAATGGCATAATTACAAGTGAAAAACTGTTAACCATGGCTTTGTTAAGCACAAAATCTTCTAAATAATCTTCTCTCATTCTCTCCCATGTGCTAAACTGTGTGCTAAAAATATATTCACTCTCAGCAGTTATTTCTGTGACATTAAGGGTTTGGAAAACAAGCGTGCCTATCACAGCTCCTAAAACAACAGACACTGCAAACAATATGCTCATTCCAAAAAGCATAGAGAACACGCACTCTCTTTTTGTTTTGCCTAAGCTTTGTTCTATCGCTATTCTTTTTTGCTCACACACTATATAAAAGTATATATACATTGTGATACAAGCTATTGCAGTTGCAAAACCAAAACATAATAAAATTAATGAAAGTAATCTTGTTTGGTTCAAATTAGATATAATTTCTTCGTATCCATTATCATAAAAATTCAATTCTAATTTAGAACTTTCAGGCACTGTTGCAAACATTTCTTGGTACTTTGCTATGCTTCCATTAGGTATTTGAAAAGAAGTAGTTGTAGCACGCATCGCTCCTACCACATCTATATTAGTTGTGTCACTTTCTGTTACTGATTTGCTCGGAATTATAAACATATCAGTAGCGATTTCTATTGTACCAATTTTTGCACCATTAGTTTGTTGCCTGTTGTAAGCACCTACAATTTCATACTCTGCTTCAAAAAATATGTCATATATCTCTCCGTTTTCATCTAAGTTGCCTCTATCGTAAATGGGAACAAAATCATGGTAAACTGCTTGAGGACTTTTAGCATAGTCTGCGTAGTATAATGGCAAAGATATAGTGTCGCCTATTTCTATCTTGTGTTTAAACATAAATTCAGTCGATATCAAACACACTGTAGCACCATTTGCAAATTCTTCTGCTGTTATCTCTCTGCCTTCAACAACGTTAACTGTGTTAGAATGAAAAGAGGGTAGAAGCTCTAAGTTGTTAGTAGGCAAAACTGGGTAGCTATGAAAGCTTACTTGTTGATTTTCTATCATATTAAGCCATTTTTTACCACTGTCTGTTTCATAAAAATCTTCTGTAACTTCTTCAAATTTATCAGTGTTATAAATATCTGTCCATGGTAAATCTTCCATAGTATATTCTGAAGTTGTCTCGGTTACATCGGTGTGCGTATTTACACTTGATGATATTTTAGCGATATAAGTTTTACCTTTTTCTAACGAATTTGGAAACTGGGTGAAGTGGTCACAGATATATATTTCGCCTATTCTTTCATCCATATTACCACTCAACACTCTTTCAAGCTTAACAAGAACAGGTTTGTTAGGCACCGTGTTCTCTGTTGCTGTAAATTCTATTACATTGTGGTCAGTGTACCTTCTGTCACTGTCTGTAATCTGTGGTAATGAGGTAACGTAAAAAGGTCGTTTCTCTATCTCGCCGATAATCTCTGCACCGTGAAAATCCAACACATCTATCGGTATCACTTCATCATAGTAATTCAGCACAGCTTCTTCTGTATATTTCACAGTT
The DNA here is from genome assembly GCA_964370775.1 of uncultured Eubacteriales bacterium. Taxonomy (GTDB): domain Bacteria; phylum Bacillota; class Clostridia; order Oscillospirales; family Acutalibacteraceae; genus SIG603. The sequence goes on from CAYJKT010000001.1 coordinate 53,241, forward strand.
ATATGTTCCTGCTGTGCAGCGTTCCAATATGTGTTAGCTTCGCTTTTGTCTGGTATTTGTTCTACCGTAACTATAGTTGTAAAATTGTTCTCTACTGAACTTATTTGTTCATTATTAAAGATAAATAGCTGAACACTAATAGCTAACAATACACTAACTAAAACGGCTGTCGCAAATAACATAATGCTTTTTGCCTTAGTTCTTAAAACTTGTTTTATAGATGTTATCATAGCACCCTCCCTTATTCCGTTATGAGCATTTTCATAATGTCAAAAGATAATATTAGCTTAATTGCAATAATATTACCTATGCACACGCAAGCTGTAAATAAAGAAAAAATTATCCCTATATCAATTATGTTTAATCCAACAAACAAAAGGTTAAAGGGAATAGCTAAGAGAATAGAAACAAGTGTAAGTATCAGACTTCCACAAAATACAGTAACACCTTTTTGTTTTTTAGAATACCCTAAAGAGCAAGATACGGCTATGTTGTATCGTTCGTTTCTTAGAATTAAAAAGCTTAATATAATTACAAGCGCAATGATTAGAGCAAAAAACGGAACTAAAAACATTTGCAATGTGTTGTCTAGTTCAATAAGTTGCTCTGCATTTTCTATATATAATTTATCGTTCATTCGTATCGCTCTGCCAGAGAAAGGGTCTTCCGAAGAATAGTTCACCACACCAAAATTGTTGTCAAGCAAGCTTTCTTTAAAGCTGTTTAATTCAAGTGGATTGCCCACTGTAAAGCTAAAAGAGTTATATGTAAGCTTTTCTCCTGCGTCAGTTACAGTGTTTTCTATGAAGTTCATTGGTGCAATCAGATTTATGTAACTGTTGTTGATATCGCCTGTAAAACTACCAACTATCTCTAGGTTAATGCGACCTATTTCGGTGTATCTCCACCACGAGATAGTCCTGTCGTATTCAGAAGTATACAGCACAAACTCTATGCTGTCACTTATTTCAAGTGAAAAACTTGTCATGTATTCTTCTTGTAACATGCAAATATTTTCGCTAGAAGCTAGAAAATCTTCGCTTAATTCATCAGAAAAACTAATACCGTTAAATCCGTCTACTGTGTTAGCTGAGTATATATATAAATCGTGTAAAAATTCTAAATCATGGTATTCTGCGCCTACATTATGCACACCAGCTAATAATGCAGAATATTTTTCATCTCGTATATCCATAGACATAATATTATTGAATAAAGTGTTGTTAATGCTTATTCCAAAAGAATTTGCACCATTTGGATTTACGATTTCTCCAGCAACTGGGGTAACATCAGCAAGTTTATCTATGTTCTCATCGCTACTGATTATCGCCCCTAAATATATTATCATGCAACACAAAATCACAAAGTAAGCAATAATATTGATTACCGACCTTGATAGATTTCTTAGTATTTGGTATTTTATATTAAGCAAAGCAAATTTCATATAATCACCTTTTCTGTTTACTAAATTAGTTTGCTAGTGTAAAACTCTATGCAAATGGTATATTAATTAAACATATTCCATGATATTATGGTACTATATTAATAGTGTACTCCTTTAAAAAATAAAAGTCAACTCATAACAAGTTGACCTTTGAACTATTTGTAGAGTTGCAAGAAAATGACTATCAAACAATCCTTGTAATGTACAATACATACAATAAAAATCTTTAATACCTACCATATTCAGCGATAGTCTCCATAACTACTCTCATGCTTTCTAAAGATGACCCATTGTTTATTGAGCCAGCAGTTGCTATGTTAACACCTCTTAAGTCGTTTTCCTTAGCCATAATGCAATCTCTTTTTACTTCTTCAATAATTTTCTCTCTGTCGTTACACATAAAAGTAAATGGAGCTAATTGTCCGTCAATACGCACTTTAGGTATATGTTTTCTAATCTCGCTCACTGTTAAAGTAGGGCCAAAATTGCAACCATTTAGCTTTACTTTCTCGAAAAATGGTAAAAGGTGTCCCATTGCAGAGTCGGAATGTTGGTATCGCCAGTCGTTTTCGTCAAACGCTGTGTACTCAAAGATAGATTTAAGTATCGGATAACCGAACATCTCGTACATCTCAGGTGTTAGCAAGTTGCAATCATCATCAAAAAAGCCAAAACCATGCTTAAAATTATCCCTTGTTTTGCCAGCTTCTTCTATAAATAAATCTATATAATTTTTGATAACTTTTTCTATTGTTTTGGAAAATCTAACTGCAAGTTCAGGTTCATCATAGCAAAGAAAAATAAAGTTTTCCACGCCATAAATAGATGTAGCCAAAGTCACAGGACCTCTAATACCGTTGAATTGTGACGGCGTTTTGCCGTAAGTCTCAAAAATCCTTTTTTTCTCGCTGTCCCAATTGCTAGGCAGCACAAAGCTTCTAAAATCCATTTTATCTATCTTATCTAGCTGTGCCTCTAGTTCCTCAGGTGTTTCGATAGGGCTATGAAGCCACTCGCCGTTATCACTTGCCGTGTATGTGCCACCAAAAATCTCACCAATTTTTTTGTACTCAGGAAAAACCTCATCAGCTGTCGGTAAGTCTTCTGGTAACAAACTTTTACCAATTATTTTCTCAGCTTTTTCGTTGTATCTTTTATTAAGCTCGATTCGTCTTTCTTTTGGAGTATACCCCCACGGACTGCCCTCCTCGTTGAGTTCTGCAAACACACATTCTTCGCTCATGCGTATGCCAAGTGCCACTTGATTTGCGTTTTTAGAGAAACAGTTGTCCTCGTGTGCTAGTTCATCTTCTTGCCAAAATTTATGTAAATCATTGTATGTCATAAGTTAGCCTCCAAGCTTTTTATTTATATTAACATAAACGATTAACTTAAACATGGTGAATATTGATAAGATATTGTAAATCTTTTTGCGTTGTTGATAATATATGCAATGTTTAAAGCTAATATAATCAATGTTATTGTGTTTAAAAGCAAGTATTATTATAGGTATAATTATTTTCGAAAGGAACTTCTATTATGAGAATAGGTGCACAGTTTTTTACAATAAGGGATTTTTGCAAGACAACAGAGGATTTAGAGGCTTCTATTAAAAAAGTTGCTGATATAGGCTACAAATTCATTCAGCTTTCAGGTGTTTGCGATTACGACGCAACATGGATGAGAGGCGTACTTGATAAATACGGATTGGAGTGCGTAATCACACATATTAAGCCAGAAATTTTGCAGAACGATTTAGAGAAATGCATTAACGACCATAAAATTCTTAAGTGTAAATATATAGGTCTTGGTTCTTATGGATTTAATTCAGACGAGAGAACAGTTGACGGCTTTATTAAAGAATATGAAGACATCGCAGTAAAAATTAAAGAGAACGACTGCTTTTTTATGTATCACAACCATGATGTGGAGTACAAAAAAGTTAACGGAAAAACTATTATGCAAGATATGGCAGATAGAATTCCACAAGATTTAATGGGATTTACGCTTGATGCGTTCTGGGTGCAAGCTGGTGGTGCTGACCCAGCAGAATGGTTAGAGAAACTTAGTGGTAGAGTGCCTTGTATCCATGTTAAAGATTATGGCTTTGGCAGAACTATGCTTGCGATTGGAGAGGGCAACTTAAACATGAAACGCATTGTGGATTCAGCTATAAAAGCAGGGTGCGAGTATCTTTTGGTTGAACAAGACGAGTGTAATGGGGAAGACCCTTTTAAATGCCTTGAGGTTAGTTACAAAAACTTATGCGCAATGGGTTTAGATTAGGAGGAGAATATGAAAAAAGTTAAATTAGGTATAATTGGTGTTGGAAACATGGGTGGTGGGCACTCAGCAAACATAAAAGCTGGCAAATGCCCAGAGATTGAACTTGTGGCACTTGCTGATAAAAACGAAGCTAGAATTGCAAACCTAAAAGAGCAATTTGGTAGCGACATTACATATTTTACAGATGCTATCGAAATGCTAGACAGTGGGTTGATTGATGCTTGTATCGTTGCGACTCCTCACTATGACCACCCAACGTATGCTATAGAGTGCATGAAACGTGGTATTCATGTTATGAGCGAAAAACCTGCTGGTGTATATACAACACAAGTTAAAGAGATGAACGAAGCTGCTAAAACTGCTAACGTTAAGTTTGGTATGATGTTTAACCAAAGAACAGGCTCTATTTACATTAAAATGAGAGAGCTAATTCAGTCTGGAATTTATGGTGATATTAGACGTGTTAACTGGCTTATCACTAACTGGTATCGTCCACAAGCTTATTATAATTCTAACGACTGGCGTGCGACTTGGGTTGGCGAAGGCGGAGGCGTTTTGATTAACCAATGCCCACATCAACTAGACCTTTTACAATGGGTTTGTGGTATGCCTACAAAAGTAGATACTAAAATGTACTATGGCAAATGGCACGATATTGAGGTTGAAGACGATGTTACGACTTTCCTAGAATTTGCTAACGGCGCAACAGGTACTTTTATCACATCAACAGGTGATGCAAACGGAACAAACAGATTTGAAGTGCAACTTGATAAAGCGAAAATTGTTGTGGAAAAAGACCATCTATACATCACAGAATACGCTGTGAGCGAACCACAATTCTCTAAAGAGAACACAGTAGCTTTTGCAACGCCTGATATGAATAGCCTAGAACCTGAGAAAAACATTGTTGTGGGTGACACTAATGGTGGTGGACAACACGTAACTGTGCTTAACAAATGGGCAGCTGCAATTTTAAGAAACGAAGAAATGGTTGCAAACGGAGAAGAGGGTATAAACGGACTTACACTTTCTAATGCAATGCATTTGTCTAGCTTTTTGGGTAAAGAGGTTAGCATACCGTTTGATGATAAATTGTTCTATGATGAACTAATGAAAAGAGTTGCTACATCAGAATTAAGAGTAGTTGAGACACCTCAATTTACAGATACTTCTAAAACATATAACGGTGCAGTAAAATAAAACCTACAATTGCACCCCTAGCGTTTATTGTGATATAATCATAACAAAACGTGAGGGGTGTAGTTTTTGTATAATGAGAATGGAGATTTATTTATGAAACTGGCATTAAATCAAGTAAAAGAGATAGTTTTTACTGCTGAAAATTCATCACAGCAAGATTATAAAAACATAAAAGCTATGTTTACTTGTGGAGAAACCACATTGAATATACCTGCATATTTTAAAGGAAATAACACTTGGGCAGTGCATTTTTCGCCACCTAGTTTTGGCGAGTGGAACTATGTAGCGTACAATTTTGAGACAAGTGAACAGCTTGACAGTGGTAAAATAGTTTGCACTCAAAATACAGATATTATAAGTCCGTTATATGTGGGGAAATCTAATGATATACCGATGTTTTTTGCAGAGGATAAACCATATTTAGTTAATGCGTATGAATGCGATTGGCTATTTTCTTTGTGGATGCAAGACAAAGAGAGTGCAAAACGATTGATAGAAAATATCACAAAGCACAAGTTTAACTCTGTTGTTATGAACATTTATGCTCATAAGTGTGTGTGGACAAACCCAGACACAGAGGGCACAGTGTCACCTCCTCCAATTTTTTGCTGGGGAGGCACCAACGAAGAGCCAGATTTTTCTGTAATTAACGAAGATTTTTATTCTAAATTTGATGAGCTAATGGATTATTTAGCAGAAAAGAAAGTATATGTTTTTCTTTATTATTTTGTGTTCAACAAATTTGTTAGCTATCCAGAGAGAGACAGCGAAGAAGAACAGATGTATATAAAGCAAATTTGTGCTAGATACCAAGCGTATCCTAATATTGTGTGGGTGTATTCTAAGGAAGCTTACAGGCACGAGGACGCTAACCAAATATTGCGTAGCTTAAAAATTATGAGACACACAGATGCTTACAAACGCTTGCTATCTGTGCAAGACCACAAAGCGACTATGTTTGACGAAGAAATGCTAAAATACATGAATTTCTTTATGCTTCAAAAACACAGCGATTTTTACGAATACACAAAGAACTTAGTTGAAAAGAAGCTTAGACCAGTGTTTTTCTCTGAATTCGGTTATGAAGCTGGTAAAACAGTTAAGGATAAAACATACAACGACGCACAAGAGATTAAAACTTTTGTGTTGCGTGCGTTGGATATAATTTTAGCTGGTGGAAGCACTTGTTACTACTACACATTCACTGGTTGGGATGTTATTAGGCCTGATGATGTTCCACCTGGGTACGAGATTTTCAAGACTATACACGAATTTTTTACCTCACTTGATTGGTGGAACTATTTGCCAGAACCTAATTTTCATTTGTGGTCAAGCACTAGAACAAGCAAGCATATAGAAACAGGCGAATACATCACTGTAACAAACGGAATAGGGCAAATCTTGATAAATTATGATAGCGAAAGAGTTAAGTTTGCAGGAAGTTGGTTAAATCCATTTACAGGAGAGAAAAAAGAGCTGACAGAAGGTGATATAAAAAAATCCGTGGATAACCCACGTCAAACAGTACTTGTAAGTCCGTTTGAAGAAAAAACTTTCACTATATTAAAGCTTTCAATTAACTAAATAAATACAATATTCATATTTTGTTAACAATTTGCAAATCACAAAATGATATAATGATTTAATTAGTTAAAGCGATATAATTAGTATATTGCAATTCACTTTTTTAGGTAAAGGAGTTACTTTGGAAATGATAAAATTACATTCAAATGGCGTGTTTCTACTTAATGGTAAAGATATTGTAGAGTTTGATGAACAAAACCCTAACTTACCAAATAAAGAAGAAGCAAAAAAGGGAACTATTGCGTATAGCATATTAACAAAACATAATCAATCTGATGATGAAAAGAACTTAAAAATTAAGTTTGACGCATTAACATCACATGATATAACTTACGTAGGTATTTTGCAAACTGCAAAAGCATCTGGTTTGGAGACTTTCCCAGTACCTTACGTTTTAACAAACTGTCACAACACTCTATGTGCTGTTGGTGGTACAATTAATGAGGACGACCACTACTTTGGTTTATCTTCTGCTAAAAAATACGGTGGTATTTATGTGCCTCCACACGTTGCAGTTATTCATCAATATATGAGAGAAGCACAAGCAGGTTGTGGCAAAATGATTTTAGGGTCTGATAGCCACACAAGATACGGCGCACTTGGTACTATGGCAATAGGCGAGGGTGGTGGAGAGCTTGTTAAACAAATTCTTTCACAAACTTATGATATCCCATACCCAGATGTAGTAGGTGTGTACTTAACTGGCAAACCAAGCATTGGTGTTGGTCCTCAAGATATAGCACTTGCTATTATTAAAGCTGTGTTTAAAAACGGATATGTTAAAAATAAAGTTATGGAATTTGTAGGCCCTGGTGTTAGTTCAATGTCTACTGATTACCGTAATGGTGTTGATGTTATGACAACTGAGACTACATGTTTGACATCTATTTGGAGAACAGATGAGGACACAAAAGAGTACTTAACAGAGCACAAAAGAGGAAGCGATTACAAAGAGCTTAACCCAGCAGATGTAGCGTATTACGATGGATTTATTGAGGTTGATTTAAGCACTGTTAAACCTATGATAGCCTTGCCGTTCCACCCAAGTAACGGATATGAAATTGCTGAGTTTAAAGCGAATATGGCAGATATTATTAATGATATAGAGAAAAAAGCTGTTGATACAATTAGCAATCCTGACATTAAATTCGACTTAGCTTCTAAAATCAAAGACGGTAACTTTGTGGTTGACCAAGGTATTATAGCTGGTTGTGCTGGTGGTACATATTCAAGCATTATGGAAGCTGCGCACATCTTAGATGGCAAAGATACTGGGGGAAGTGATTTCTCACTTTCTGTGTACCCAGCTTCTCAAGCTGTTATGGCAGAGGTAGCAAAAAATGGTGCAATATCTTCTCTAATATCATGTGGTGCAATAGTTAAAACGGCGTTCTGTGGCCCATGTTTCGGTGCTGGAGATACTCCTGCAAATGGTGCAATTAGTATTCGTCACACAACAAGAAACTTCCCTAACCGTGAGGGTTCAAAACCTGGTAATGGTCAAATTTCTTCAGTAGCATTAATGGACGCAAGAAGTATCGCTGCTACTGCTATAAATGGTGGTAAACTAACTGGCGCTGATGAAATCGGTTATGAGTATGAGTGCCCTAAATTTAACTATGACGACATGGCATATACAAGAAAAGTGTACCAAGGTTATGGCACACCAAACTTAGAAGAACCAGTAATCTATGGACCGAATATCAAAGACTGGCCAGCAATGCCAGCACTTAGCAAGCACATGCTTTTGAAAGTGGCGGCGTATATTGATGACGAAGTTACAACAACAGATGAACTAATTCCGTCTGGAGAGACTTCTTCTTATCGTTCTAACCCAATGGGTCTTGCAGAGTTCACATTGTCTAGACGTGTTCCAGAATATGTAGGCAATGCAAAAGCTATTGCTGTTTTAGAGAGCGACAGAAAAGACGGCAAACCTAGTGCTGAATTGAGTGGAATTATAGCTAAAGTTAAAAATATTAACGGATATAGCGATATTCAAGACACTGACATGCTTTTAAGCAGTGTTATTTACGCAACAAAACCAGGTGACGGCTCTGCTAGAGAGCAAGCTGCTTCTTGCCAAAGAGTTCTAGGAGCTGGTGCAAATATTGCTATGGAATATGCAACAAAAAGATACCGTTCTAACCTTATCAACTGGGGTATGGTACCATTTACAGCAAAAGAATTGCCAGATTTTGGTGTGGGAGACTACATTTTTGTGCCTAACATCAAAGAGGCTGTTGAAAACGGAACTTATGAGGTAAAAGCTTATCTTGTAGGCGAAGACGTGAAAGAGTTCACATTGAATATCGACGAGTTAACACCTGACGAGAAGACAATTATAAGCGCAGGTTGCTTGATTAATTACAATAGAGTTAAATAATGATGTGAATAAAATTAAGTCATTTCATTATTTCCATGAAATATAAGAGTTTTAATAAATCTTTTTCAAAAGATTTTGGGTTCTTAGGGCAAAGAGGAAGCTTTTTGCGATAGAAAAAGTTTCCTTATACATTCCTATTGGTGAAAATTTTTTGTTACGTGGGTTTATTGACACGCTGAACGGAGTATGAATTATACATTCATACTCCGTTTTTTACTGTAAAAATATTTAGGTTTCGACTGGCAAAAATAGTATTTTATGGTATTTCGGAACGGTCAAGACCGTTCCCTACAAAATGCTTAATCACTCTTTAATATGCACATCATAATTTAACTCACGCAATAACTTAATGCTTTTTTGCCTGTCGTCTTCTGTGTTAAAAGCAATAAACAAAGCACCAGTATAAAGTTCTCTGCTATTTTCGATAGACATATTTTTTATGTTGATATTGTTAGAAGCAAACAGCACTGCAATGTCAGCTATAGCACCAGTTTTATCCACCACGTCAACCACAATATCGTATAGCTTTATATACGCACCTGGGGTGATAGTTGTGAAAGAATCCCTGTAAACTTTGCCGTCCTCAAAAAAATCATACATCTCTGCTTTATCACTGTTTTCAACACTTGTCTTAATACTTGTTAAAATCTCTATCAAGTTATCCAAAGAAGTCACAATCTCATCTGAATTATCAAGGCTTATGTTCTGCCACATGGTCGCATCACCAGAAGCAATCCTTGTAATGTCTTTAAATCCACCTGCTGCAAGCAGTTTCATGTAACTGTCTTTGGTGTCAAGCGTTTTTAAATTGTGACACAAAGCAGAGGCAACAACATGTGGAACATGACTTACGGAAGCCACAACGTAGTCATGCGTTTTTGAGTCAATCACAATTGGAATAGCACCAATCATTTTAATCAACTGGCTCAGATTTTCAATTTTGTCACTTGGGCAAACTGGGGGAGGGCACAAAACATAGTATGCGTTCTCAAACAAATGAGATTTAGCAGAGTTATAAGAAACACGCTCTGAACCAGTCATAGGATGACCTCCGATATATAGAAAATCTCCCTCGATTTTTTGCACTTCTGTATATATTTTATGCTTAGTGCTACCAACATCTGTAATAATACAATCTTTATCCACTATGCCTATCAAAGATTTAATAATGCTAGGTATAATGCTAACTGGTGTGCAGATAAAAACTAAATCGCAACCAGTAAAAACATCATAGCTATCCATGCTGTAATCTGTGAGCACGCCGTCTTGTTTTGCTTGTATCAAAGAATTTTCGTTGGTATCTCTTGCAACAATATTTTGGGTATCGCTTAAGTTTTTAACAGCTTTTGCAATAGAACCACCTATTAAACCTAAGCCGATAATTCCAACTTTTTTAAACATATATCCTCCGTTAAATATCTATTTTATCTAGTATTCCAGCAGAATTTGCTAAGAACATGCCATAGTTTGTGATATATGCGCCTTGCTCTTTGATTTTTTCCACACGGCTTAACATGTGGGTTCTGTTAAACATGCAACCACCACAATGTATAACTAAGTCATAATCTGCAAGGTTAGTAGGGAAATCGTTACCACTTACAATTTCAATGCTAACTCTTTCGCCGTATTTTTTCTTTAATATATTAGGAATTTTAACTCTGCCAATGTCCTCTGTTTGAGGTGCATGTGTGCAAGCTTCTGCAATAAGTACTTTCAAGTCTTTATCTTTTGGCAAGCTTTCAAAATGTTTTAACCCTTTCAAAAACGCATCTTTATCTCCTTTATATGAAGCATACAAAACAGAAAATGAAGTTAATCTGCTTTCTTTCGGAGTGCGTTCGTACACATAAGGGAAAACTTGAGAGTCTGTGATAATTAAGTCTGGCGGATTTTTTAGCTTGCTCAAAGCGTGCTCTAGTTTATCATGAGTAACTGATATTACAGTGCATTTGTTGTCTAGCAAGTCTCTTGTTGTTTGCACTTGTGGTAAAATTAATCTGCCTTTTGGTGCGCCAATATCTTGAGGCATAACCAAGATAACTACATCATCTTCTTTAACTAAATGAGCAGTAATGCTAAGTTCCTCGAATTTTTCAGGCATATATTTTAATATAGCTTCAATCAAATTATCTCTGCCAACTTTTGACAAAGCGTCTACTTCAATAGCTTCTCTGTCAAAAGTGGTCTTACATAGCTCGTGTAGTTTTTCAGTATTTGCACCGTTAAAGTTATTTATAACAGGAATTAAAGCGATTTTACGACGTACAATATCGTCTACCCATTGTTTCTCATAACTTAAATCATCATCAGTAATCACCATGATAGCAATGTCTGCTTTATCAAGCACTGCCTTAGTTTTTTCAACCCTAAGCTTGCCTAAATCGCCACTGTCATCAAAGCCTGCGGTGTCAATCAAATTACATGGGCCAACCTTAGCTATCTCCATAGCTTTATAAACAGGGTCAGTTGTTGCACCTTTATGCTCGGATACAATTGCTATATCTTGGTTAGTTATCATGTTTAAAAGTGTGGATTTACCACTGTTTTGCTTACCAAAAATTGCTATGTGTAGTCTGTTTGCGTTTGGAGTATTGTTAAAGCTCATAATATATACCGTCCTTTTTAATTAAAATCTAAAATCTCTTTTACCCATTGCTATCTCGTGTAAATTTTGCATAGTAACTTCACGTGCTTTGTCGTTAGGGATATTTAAAACCTCTTTTTTAATCAGATTATCGATAAGTATTTTGCTCTCTGCGTCTGCATAATCTTCTCTATATTCGTTCAGAGTCATCAACGCATTAGGGTGGCAAACGTTTTTGATTTGCCCACTCTTACATAGTTGCATAAATCTGTCGCCTGTTCTGCCTAGCTTGTAACAAGCTGTGCAAAAGCTTGGAATATGGTCACTTTTTATCAGCCATTTCACAACATCATCAAGGCTTCTAGTATCGCTTAAATCAAATTGAGCAGTCTCGTTTGATTCTGGTGTGTCTAAAGAATAACCTCCAACAGTGGTTTTAGAACCACCACTAATTTGAGAAACACCAATCTCTAACACCTCAGACCTCACTTTTTCACTCTCTCTTGTAGACACGATAAGACCTGTATAAGGCACACAAACTCTTAAAAGAGCAACGATTTTTTTGAAAGTTTCATCTGAGATAGAGTTGTCAAACTCGTTAACATCAACGTCTTCTGCTGGGCAAATTCTAGGCACGCTAATTGTGTGAGGGCCAACGCCATAAGTAGCCTCTAAGTGTTCAGCATGCATTAATATACCAACAAAATCGTATTTATATAGGTTAAGTCCAAACAGAACACCTAGGCCAACATCATCGATATTACCTTGCATAGCTCTGTCCATAGCTTCTGTATGATAAGAGTAATTATGCTTAGGCCCTGTTGGGTGAAGTTGTAAATAAGTAGGTTTGTGGTAAGTCTCTTGGAACAAAATATATGTACCAATCTCAGCATCGCTCAACATCTGATATTCTTCAACACTAGTTGCTGCTATGTTAACATTAACACGGCGAATAGCACCATTTTTGTGTTTGATGTCATATATAGTTTTAATTGACTCTAAAATGTATTCTATAGGAGTATTTCTAGGGTCTTCACCGCTCTCTAACGCAAGCCTTTTGTGACCCATATCTTGCAGTGCAATAACTTCGCTTCTTATCTCGTCTTGAGTAAGTTTTCTTCTTTGCATAGTTTTGTTTTGGTAATGGAAAGGGCAGTAAATGCAACCATTAACGCAGTAATTAGAAAGATAAAGTGGTGCAAAAAGCACTATTCTGTTGCCGTAATGCTCTGTTTTAATCTCGTTAGCTAGTTTAAATATTTTCTTTGTAACCTCTGGGTCTTCGTTGTGTAGAAGAACAGCTGCTTCTCTGTGGCTCAAACCTTTTTTAAGGCTTGCCTTACATAGAATTTCATCAATTATACTTTGGTTGTTTTTGTTATTTTCAGCATAGTCTAAAGACTCTAATATCTCTGTGTCGTCTATAAACTCCTCTGCTATTTTAGATTTTGGATTATACATAATTATACTGGGATGCAACCTAGGCTTTCTATCTGCATCTCAAGCTCCTTTCGTTCTTTAATAATATCAGTATCTGTCAGTTTTGACGGATAAATTTCATACAGCGATTTATATGGTTCTGGCGTTACTTTTCGCATTATAACATTCGCACCACAAGAGAAAATATCGTTTTTCTCAGCTTGGTTTATCACACCTAAAGATGTAGTCGCTGGTAGGTTAATTTCACCCATTAAAATTCTTGTTAAAGCAACTGCACGTTTGGTTAGCTCTGTGCTTCCCTGTGATAAATCTTTTAACGGAGTTTGTGGGTGTGGGATAAACGGGCCAATTCCAGCCATATCACACGGGATACTAGCTAAAAGCAAAATATCATCTGCGATAGTCTCTAGCGTTTGGTTAGGCAGTCCTATCATAAAGCCACTGCCAGTCTCAAACCCTAGGCTTTTTAAATCTTTTAAACATTGTATTCTGTTTTGAAATGTGCTGTTACCGTGTAGGTAAGAATATATTTTTTCGTCACTACACTCATGTTTTAACAAATATCTATCGCCACCACACTCTTTAAGATATTTGTAGTCCTCATAAGGCATTTCACCACAACTTAATGTGATTATTATACCTGTTTTTTTAAGCTCTTTTACAACTTCGCCAAGTATCTCTTTTGTGTAATACTTATCTTCTCCAGACTGCAAAACAAGCGTTTTATATCCAGCTTCCCATGCTTTTTTGCCTATCTCAATCATCTCGTCAGGCTGTATTCTATATCTTTTTACATTTTTGTTATGGCAGTTAAGCCCACAGTATTTGCAGTCCATTCTACAATAGTTAGAGAACTCTAAGATCGCTCTAATATATACGTTTTTGCCGTATAAATCTTGCTTTATCTCGTCTGCTTTTTTGTACCAAGCAGAGAAGTCGTCTAGCGCCAGTAAGTTTACTAATTCAGTTTTTGTCATCATTAAATTCCTTTGAATAAATCGTCTTTGTTGATACTCCGCTTAATGCACCAATTTTGCCAGAAAGTGAGTTAATCACGTTCAACGGTGCATCTAAAATCACGCTTATAATATTGATGTCACGCTCTCTATATGGCACACCCATTCTGCCTACAATATATTTGCCATAGTCAGAAAGCGTACGGTTTATCACTTCAGATTGCTCGGTGTCTTCTACAATAATTCCAATTACAGCGATTTTGCTCATAAAAAATCCTCCTTACACCTTATAGGCATAAAGAGGTAGTAAAAATAAACGCAACTATAGCGTTAAGTTCTATTCCACTTTCTTGCCGTCAGGTTTTATCCTTGTTATCAGAAATATTTTGTACTTATATTTTACTCCTATTTTTACAAAAAGTCAAGAAAAATAAGAATGAATATTGTTTTATATTACAATAATTAACTGTCCTTGACAATTAGTATATAATTAATATAAAATAGTAAGAGATAAAAAACGCAATATATTAGAAAAAGGAATATAAATGAAAGATTATTTACCAATTAGTAAAAACGATATGCAAAAAAGAGGCTGGGACGAAGTAGATTTTGTGTATGTAAGTGGAGACGCTTACGTAGACCACCCGTCTTTTGGCAGTGCGATTATAACAAGAATATTAGAAAAAGAGGGCTTTAAGGTAGGATTTATCTCACAGCCTAATTGTAACAACCCAGAGAGCATGAAAGTTTTTGGTAAGCCGAGACTAGGCTTTTTGGTGTCTAGCGGAAACATGGACTCCATGGTTAACCATTACTCTGTTAGCAAAAAGAGACGTAAAAAAGATTTTTACAGCCCAGGTGCTGTAATGGGTAGACGACCAGACTATGCAACTGTGGTGTACTCTAAATTAGTTAGACAAGCTTATGGCGAAGTACCGATTATCATAGGTGGAATTGAGGCGAGTTTAAGACGACTAGCGCACTATGATTATTGGTCTGACAGCGTTAAGAAGTCTGAACTAATTGACAGCACTGCTGACTTGCTTATATATGGTATGGGTGAAAAAGCAATAGCAGAGATTGCACACGCGCTAAACAGTGGTGTGGATATTAAAGATGTTAACTTTGTTAAGGGAACAGTCTTTAAAACAAATGTGCCTGATTTTATACCAGACGCTACAAAACTGCCTAATTTTGATAGTATAATTAAATCAAAAGAGATGTATGCAAAAAGTTTTTACAAACAATATTTAAACACAGACCCATTCACTGCAAAAACTTTGGTAGAAGCATATCCAAACAGCGTGTTTATCGTGCAAAACCCTCCACAACCACCACTCACAACAGCCGAGATGGACGAGGTGTATGCATTGCCGTACATGAGAAATTACCACCCTGTGTACGAGAAACAAGGTGGCATACCAGCGATAGAAGAAGTTAAGTTTAGTATTATAAATAACAGAGGTTGCTTTGGTTCTTGTAACTTCTGTGCGCTTACGTTTCACCAAGGCAGAATTATACAAGTTCGTAGCCATGATAGCGTGATTGCAGAGGCTAAGTTGATTACCGAAGACCCAGATTTTAAAGGGTATATCCATGATGTTGGAGGCCCTACAGCGAACTTTGGCAAGCCGGCTTGTAGCAAACAGTTAAAGGTTGGTGCATGTAAAAACAAGCTATGTCTTTTCCCAGAACCATGCAAAAATTTAGAGATAGACCACACAAGTTACCTTGAACTTTTAAGAAAACTTAGAAGCCTACCAAAGGTGAAAAAAGTGTTTGTAAGGTCGGGTATAAGGTTCGATTATCTTGTGAATGATAAAGACGATACGTTCTTTAAAGAACTTGTTGAGCACCATATAAGTGGACAGTTAAAAGTTGCACCAGAGCATGTGTCTGACAGAGTTTTAGATAAACTTGGTAAGCCGAGAAATCAAGTGTACAATGACTTCATACAAAAATATAAATGGCTGAACAAAAAACAGGGGAAAGACCAATATGTTGTGCCGTACCTGATGTCATCTCACCCAGGGTCGGAGCTTAAAGACGCGATTATTTTGGCTGAGTATTTGAGAGAGCTTGGATATATGCCAGAGCAAGTTCAAGATTTTTACCCAACACCGTCAACAATATCAACTTGTATGTATTACACAGGGATAGACCCTAGGGATATGAAGCCTGTGTATGTAGCGAGTGATAGCAAAGATAAAGCAATGCAAAGAGCGTTAATTCAGTATAGAGACCCTAAAAATTACGACTTAGTTGCAGAAGCGTTGATAAGAGCTGGCAGACGTGATTTGGTTGGAACTGACAAAAAATGTTTGATAAAACCAAAACATGGCGATGTTAGATTCACAAAACAAGTAGCAAATAATAAGAGAAATGTCACAGGCAAAAGTAAAATGGGGCAAAATGTGACAAAGAATAAGCAAAATAGGTATAAAAAATAAAAAAATCTTGTTTTTAGTGATATAATGTGATAAAATAGTTAAACGATAAATAGGGAGTGATTTTTTTGCTAGATATAAAGATAACTAGAACAGCTACACCGAAAAATAAACCACAAAATAAAGACGAATTAGGGTTTGGGAAATTATTTACAGACCACATGTTTGTTATGGAATATTCAGTAGAAAAAGGTTGGCATGACGCAGAGATAAAGCCTTATGGAAACATAAGCTTAGAGCCGTCTGCAATGGTTTTTCATTACGGACAAGAGATGTTTGAGGGCTTAAAAGCGTATAATTCTGATAACGGAAAAGTATTGTTATTTAGACCAGACAAAAACGTTGAAAGAGCTAATAGGTCTAATGCTAGAATTTGTATGCCAGAAATACCTGCTGACGATTTTTTACAAGCGATAAAAGCGATTGTTGACGTTGACAGAGATTGGGTTCCGACATGGGAGGGCACATCTTTATATATCAGACCGTTTATGATAGCGACTGACCCATATTTGGGAGTTAGACCGTCTGATACTTATAAATTGATGATTATTTTATCCCCAGTTGGTGCATACTACGCAAGTGGTTTAGCACCAGTTAAAATTTGGATAGAGGATGATTATGTTAGAGCTGTAAAAGGTGGCATTGGTGAAGCGAAAACTGGTGGCAACTATGCAGCAAGCCTTAAAGCGCAAATGAAAGCACACGACGAGGGGTATTCTCAAGTATTGTGGCTAGACGGAATTGAGAGAAAATATATTGAAGAAGTTGGAGCTATGAACATCTTCTTTAAAATAGACGGCAGAATTGTTACTCCACAGCTTAACGGAAGCATTTTACCGGGAGTTACAAGAAATTCTTGCATAGAGCTTTGCAAAAAATGGGGCTTAACAGTAGAGGAGAGAAAAATCTCTGTTGATGAGCTTGTTGAGTGTGCAAAAAGTGGAAAACTTGAAGAGTGTTTCGGCAGTGGCACAGCAGCAGTTATCGCACCAGTTGGTGCGTTGAGATACGGAAACGATGTTTATAATATTGGAAATGGCGAAACAGGCGAGATAAGCCAAAAATTATACGACACAGTTACAGGTATCCAAAACGGAAAAATTGAAGATGGCTTCGGCTGGACAGTTGAAGTTTGATATAAGATTATTATTAAAGGAACGTGTTTGCGTTCCTTTTTGCTGTTACTTCTTAAGTTGTCTAAAAATAGATAAATCCACTGACCAAAAGCCAGTGGATTTATTGTATTTTGGTGGGAGTGTCCGTCCCCACATTTCTTTATAACCTTACGGTGTGTAGCAGCACAATCTCTACTTCAAAATACTATAGTATTATATGTATATTTTAGCACACTTATCATTTTTAGTAAAGAATGTAAATTGATTGTGAAAATTATAAATCTTCAAATCGATGTAAAACACCATTTGTATCACGCTATTTCACGGCGTAATTTCTTAATAATTATTAAATACATTGGCACTAGCACAAGCACTGCTGAAATCCATGCTAATGGGTTAGCGACTAGTATAATGTTATAGCCAAATATGCCAACCAAACCGAAAGATACGGACACCCTTGTAATCATCTCTACTGTGCCTGAAATCATGGATAAACTGGAATATCCTAAACCTTGTATAGTACTACGAAGCACTAAAAGCACACAAAGTATTATGTAGAAAACAGAGTTGCCGATTAAGTAGTGATAGGTAGCTGTGCTGAGTTCAGCTGACGGATTGCTTACAAACAGAGAAGCTGCGTGGCCTCCGATAAGTAGAATTACAATAAAAGATATAGCGCTATAAACTGTACCGATTATAATAGACTGAAAAACACCTTTTTTAACTCGTTTTAAGTTAGACGCACCGATGTTTTGCCCTGTGTAAGAAGCTACGGCTAGACCTAGGGTGTCTAGTCCTTGCATAAACAAGCCAGATACTTTCATGCCTGTTGAGGTTGACAATACATACAATGAACCCAAAGTGTTAATTGCAGATTGCAATGTGATTGAGCCTATTGCGGTAATGGAAATTTGCAAGCCCATAGGCACACCCATTTTTAAAAGAGCACCAACTGTGTCGGATTTTAGCACTAGTTCACTTTTGCCAATCCTAAGTATATCGAATTTTTTTCGTATTGTGATTAAGCATAAAATGCCTGACACTGTTTGAGAAATTGCAGTTGCAAGACCTGTGCCAAAAACACCCATGTTAAAGAAGATAACAAAACATAATGACAAAACAACATTAAGTAGAGATGAAAAAATCAAGAAATACAGTGGAGTTTTGCTGTCTCCCAATGCCCTCATTATTGACGCCATTAGGTTATATAGAAATATTCCTGACAAACCCATGAACATAGTACTTGCATAGCTGTATGTATACTGCATGACTTCGCTAGGTGTGTTGATTAAATACAAAATATCCTGTAAAAAAACGAGAGATAGCGTGGTTATTATTACAGATATTATTGCAGTTAAAACAAGTGCATTGCCATAAAATTTTTGAATTTGTGCATAGTTTTTTGCTCCAAAAGCTTGTGATATTGGTATGCAAAAGCCAGCACACATTCCGATTATGAAGCCAATTATCAAAAAGTTTAAAGAGCCTACTACTCCTACGCCTGCAAGTGCGTCCTCTCCAACAAACCTGCCTATTATAACAGAGTCTGCCATGTTGTATACTTGCTGTAGCATGTTACCTGCAAGTGCAGGGGCTGTAAATCTTAGTATTACTTTGTAAGGTGTTCCGACTGTTAAATCTTTTATCACGTGTTGTTTCCCTTCTAACCATTAGTCAATTCCTAATGGTGCTTTTTTAAGTATGTTGTTAATGAACTGATTAGCAAAAATTTGCTGTCCGTCTCCGTCTGGGTGGAGTCCGTCAGGTAGGTAACATAAATGTTCTTCGTTATATATATCAAGTCCACTAAAATAATATAGGTTGTTGTCGCCGTATTCACGCAAGACAGTTACAACCTTCTTTAAATCATCTCGCATTTCTGCTATCGTGTAACCACTTGGGCAACGTGCACCAGCTTCTCGGTCTCTCATTGTGCAGATGATAGGGGAAATGACCACAATCGGAACATTAGGCTGTTTTTCTCTGATAGTGTCTATCAAACCAATCGCACATATTGGAAAAGAGTTGGTATTAAGGTTGCCATCTAGGCAGTTTACACCGAGTTTCAACGTGATGAAATCAGCTTTTGTATCACGTATCATTTTGGCTGTCATTGGCTCTAAAAGACAATTTCCGTTAAAGCCAAAGTTGGTTAAATGTAAGTCAAGTTCGTTTGCAACAATAGCTGTCCAAATTTGTGACGGAGAATGTGCTCTTACAGAATGGCTTATTGAACTTCCATAATGAACCCAACGTCTGCGTGTATCGTAAGTCTTTTTGATAAGAGCGTTTTCATCTATACGAAGCTCTTTAAAAAATACTTGCATACGTGGGTCAAGCCAAAATTCAAACTTTTTCATATCTCCATTTTGTTCAGGTAGTCGCATAACAGGATTATCACTATTTAACTCATAAGTCACATGGCTTTTATCCTCATACATTACATCTACTCGCATAGGTTCAGTGATTTTGCAGAATTCTAGCTCAATGTTTTTTGAATTAGTGGTAAAAGCTATTCTAACACCAGACGGACACCTTGCAATCGTTTCTCCCAAAAGATTAGGGTACATGTTTTCTTTTTGAAAAGGTATTCTCCAAGGTGATACCCATTCTTTCCCGTATTCGATAGAAACACTCCCCTCGAAAGAGAAAACTGCATCTTCTGTTTTATAACTTATCATAGGATACTCCTTTTTTACTAAAAAACACTCTCTTGTAATAGAAAACTACTATAAGAGAGTGCTTATAATTATACTATATTTTTATTCTTTTATCCAGTCTAAATTAAACTTAGTGAAGAATAATTTTACGTCGTAGTGTGGTTTATAATACTCTACTTCGTAAAGTAATCCTACTTCATTGTTAGGTAAGTCAACTAGACAAGAATATATAAAGCTTCCCTCTTGAACAACTTTAGAATACGCCCAAGTTTTGCCTCCGTCTTCACTTAATCTAACTGTACCGTTAGTTCTGCTTGTTTGGCTAGCAGCGTTAGAGAATAATACTCTTTCTTTGCCATCGCCTAAATCAGTATATTTTAATAGAGAAGGTTGACAAATTGGTTCAATAAGAACTTCGTCGAATATGATATCGCCCCAAGTTTCGCCACCATCTGTGCTGATAGCTCTTGCTATTTGGTAGTTGCCTGAGTGGTTTCTCATGAATACTTCAACTGTTCCGTCTTCGTGCTCCATAACTTGTGACTCTGTTAGCATTAACTTAGAGTCGTCTAGTGTTTTAGAGTGTATCTCTTTACCATCAACCATTCTGCCATCATTAGGAGACTCTCCTCTTTTCCAAGTAACACCGTGGTCATCACTATAGATAACACAGCAAGACATTTTCCAATCTTTTGGTTCGTTGCTGTAATAAATAGGGAATACAAGTCTACCTTTGTATTTACCTTTTTCTAATTGTATACCAATACCAGGGCCTGCTCCGATAAATCTCATCCATTCCTCTTTAACATAAGGGTTTAGCTCTATTGGTGCTGACCATGTTAGGCCGTCATCATCACTCTTAACAGCTTGAATAAATGAAGTTTTAGCTTCTAACAAAGGACCAGTTACAAGATAAATGTTACCAATCAATCTAGTTTCATCATGGAAAACATCTCCGTTTTCTTTTACAGAATACTCAGTTTTTTCACCATCTTTATAAACTATACCATCTGATTTTAATACACAAACGCCATGGTCTCTTGTGTAAAGAAGTCTATCGCCATTTTCGTCAAATCCAACGCCAGGAACAGACAATACAAGTCCGATACCACCTGGAGTATGGTTGTAAATCATCCATATAGTTCCTGTGTCTTTGTCTTCTAGCATTGCAGGGTCGCAAGCAGCAGCACCGTCACAGCTGTAACCTGGGAAATCTACAATAACTTGAACATCTTCCCATGTGTCGCCGTTATCAGTACTTCTTCTAACAACTTTATCTATGTTATTAGGGTTATCGCCCTCTTTGTCACGTCTTGCGTCACAACTTGCGATAAGTGTTCCTTTTTTTGTTCTAATAAGTGCTGGTATTCTGTAGTTTTCGCTGTTATCTAATCCTCTGTGGAATATAGAAACGGGCTCTGTTTTGAATGGAACTGACATAATTAATCAACCTTTCTAAAATAAAAAATTATAAATTTAACGCTGCTTTTCCTGCACCCAGTAAAGCAGTTTTGCTTCCTAATTTTGCTTTCTTCACAATAGTATCTTTGTAGCTAGGCATTAAAAGAGTAGTAAGTTTTTCTTGAATAGAATTAACTAGATATTCTTCGTTCATAATTCCACCACCCAAGATTATAGCCTCAGGTGCTAGAGTGTGAACAAATCCTATAAGCCCTATAACAATTTCGTCTACCCATAAATCGATAACTTCTTTGTATTTATCGAACTCTTCGAAAATCTCTCTACCATTTTTTACAGTATTATCGACTTTTTTCGCTTCACGAACGAGAGCCGTAGTAGAGGCATATTGCTCATAGCAACCTTTGCAACCACAGGCACAAGTTATTCCGTTAGGGTGAGTGATAACATGGCCTAACTCACCAGCGTTTCCGTTTTTGCCATAAAGTATCTTGCCATTAACAATTATTCCACCACCAACACCTGTGCCAATTGTAATGCAAACTATATCATTCATACCTTTACCGTTACCGAAGTTTGCTTCGCCAAAAGTAAAAGCGTTAACGTCATTATCTACAGCCACTGGGCAGTTATATTTTGTCTCAAAAATCTCTTTAACTTTTGTTCCTGTAAATCCAGGGATATTCTCGTTTGCAAAAAGAATACTTCCGTCTTTCACATTTACTTGACCAGATACACTAATACCTATTCTGTCAAATCCACTGAATTTATCAGCAGCTTCCATTGCAGCATCCATAAAAGCTTTGCCACCTTGTTTTCCGTTAGACGGCATTTCAAAAAAGTCTGTTAGTTCTCCATTTTCAGTCATTAAAGCTGCTTTTATAGCTGTTCCACCTAAATCAAGTGTTAAAATCTTCATAATTACTCCACTTCTTTTAAAACAGCAGTAAATCTTTGAGTTATCTCAACAGGTCTTGTTATAGCACCACCAACAACTGCACAAGTTGCACCTGCGTCTAATGCTTCTTTAAGTTGGTGAGGATAATGTATACCACCCTCTGCAATTATAGGAACATTAACAAGTTTAGTTAATTGCTCTATAACATCAACAGCTGGGAGTTTGTGTCCTTTTGTGTCGTCAGTATAACCTACCAAAGTAGTACCAACACAGTCAAAGCCTAATTTTTCTGCTTTCACAGCATCTTCCACACTAGAACAATCAGCCATAAAAAGCACGTTAGGATATTTTTTTCTAACAATACCAAAGATTTCCTCAAGTGTTCTGCCACCTGTTCTTAATCTGTTAGTAGCGTCCATTGCAATAATGTCACAACCTACAGCCACCAGTGCGTCTACTTCTTTTTCGGTAGGTGTGATGTAAACATTGCTGTCAGCTGATACCTCTTTAATGATACCAATTATAGGTAAATCAACATTTTTTTTGATTTCTTCTATGTCAACCACTGTGTTAGCTCTAATTCCAGAACCACCACCCATTTTAGCTGCAACAGCCATTCTACCCATGATATATGAGCTATGTAAAGGTTCTTCTTTTAAAGCTTGACAAGAGACAATCAACTTACCTCTTAGTTTTTCAAAAATTTCGTTCATGATAAATAATTATCCTTTCAAATAAGAGTATTAATTAGTTCTAACTTTAAATACTACTTTTTTTACGCTGTTAGAGATATTCT
The DNA here is from genome assembly GCA_964370775.1 of uncultured Eubacteriales bacterium. Lineage (GTDB taxonomy): Bacteria > Bacillota > Clostridia > Oscillospirales > Acutalibacteraceae > SIG603. The sequence continues at coordinate 76,456 of CAYJKT010000001.1, forward strand.
TGCAAGTTGGCATGTGCCCTTCGTGAGGGAAAACAACATAGAATTCACCTTCACCAACACATACACCATCGGATTTTTTGTAGTCGTACAGTTGGCAATCTGCTTCTGCGTTGTATTCACAGCTTTTTGTAAGTTTGCTAGGTTCTATAACATTAACTTTTTCATCACCTTGTAAAATAAGCTGAAAATCAGCATAATGAACATGTGTTTCAAAGTTTTTATCTTCTTCTGGCACAGTGTCTACTTCCATTATCATATAGTAAAGATTATCGTTTACTACTGTTTTTCCAGTATCAGAAGAGGCTGACAGAGTTTTTGCAATGTCAAAAGCTTTGTCTAAATCAGAGTTCATGCCATAATAAATATCGGCATTTTTTAAGCTATCGTAAATCATAATATCTCCATATTTTAAAAAAAGAAGCAACTAATGAATTGTATTTGTAAGTTTTAGCTTACCTCACGTTAAATGTGAGGTAAGCTATTAAATTCACTAATAATAAATCACTAAATTACTTCTAAAAATTTTAATTTGTGTAAGATGCTATCATGTCTTCTAGAGGCTCAACATTGTCAAGCTCTGTCATCATTTCGCTATAACCTTCAGAATCAAGCTCTGCAATGTATTCATCCCATGTATCATCAACATTTTTGTTACCTAAAATCCAGTCAGCAAAATATGTATCAACTACAGTAGTAATGTCACCATTGTTCTCTGCATATAAGTTGTTGTATTCTGTTTCGTTTCTTAGGTCTTGTTTGTATTGATATGTATCTTTTTGTGCCCAGATAGAATCATCTAACCAGTAAGCTGCACCAGCTTCAAATACGTCTTGCATGTAGATAACATCAAAGATTGCGCCTGTTTGTGTGTTTTGTGCATAGAAGTCAACGCCTTTGTCACCAGGAGCTAAGTCGTTAATTACATTAACTTCGCCATCAACCATTTCCCAGTCAACGCCTTCTTCGCCATAGAACATGCTAGTTTTGTCTTCGCCAAAGTTCATGTATTCTAGAACTTGTAAAATCATAGCTAGTTTGTCGTCTTCTACATCATAAGGAATGAAGCATAGAGGTCCTCTTGTAGGAAGAGTGATTTTAGCAACGCTAGAGTTGCCTTCGTTGTCTGTAAGACCAGGAGTAACAAGTACTACAGCATTTGGGTCTTCAGCGATCAATGATAGAGGAGGTCTGTCCATAGCCCATGAGTTTAGAGCAACAGAGCTTTCTGTGAAGTAACCAGCATTACCTAGTCTAACTTTTTCCCAGCTAACGTCACGGCTTTGTGTTACCCACTCTGGATCAATGTAGCCTTTTGCATATAGGTCAGCAAAATATCTGATATATTCTTTGTATCCTTCAGTTGCATAGTACATTTCAGCTTCGCCGTTTTCTTCAACAACGCCTTCGATAAGACCGAAGCCACTGATTTGCATACCAATTCTACTTCTACCAACTAGAGATGCACCATAAGTATCATCTGCGCCATCGCCATCTGGATCCATAGTTGTGAATGCTTCCATAATTTCAGAGAATTTGTCTAAAGTAATTCCGTTTTCAGCAACATAAACGTTGTCTGAAAGTTGCTCTACTTCAACACCTAGGTCAATTCCTAGATTTAAAATCCAGTCATATCTATAGAAATCAGCTACTTGACCTAATGCAACTCTTGCACTTGCGTCTTGAATACCGTTAAGAGCATCAAATTGTGCTGGGTCTTCTGCGTTAACGATAGAAGAATAGATTGCAGGGTTAGCATCATAAGTTTCGATAAATGTAGGAGCATACTCTTCAACCATAGATACAGGGATTGTTCTTGTTAGCTCTTCTTCTTGCATATAAGCTACAGTTTTGCTTATCCATGTGATGTCAGGCATATCACCAGAAGCTAGCATTAAGTTAACTTGTTCAGCGTTACTGCTGTCTACTTTTTCAACTACAATGTCAACTGGGAATTTAGCTTCGATTAAACTCTCAGCATAGTTACCGTCTTCAACATTAACCGCCCAGATGTCAAACATTGTGATTTCCATTCTCTCAACGTCTTCATCCATTTCTTCTGCTTCGGAGCTTTCTGTGTCTCCTGAGCTTGTGTTAGCGTCTGTACTTGTATCTGCTTCAGAAGATGTTTCTGTAGTTGCACATGCAGATAATAGCATTGCAGCAGCTAACATAAGTGTTATAATTTTTTTCATAATTTACTCTCCTTTTTAATTCTATACTACTCTCGATAAATCGAGTATTAGCCTTTCATTGCTCCAGACATCATACCTTTAATAAAGTATTTTTGTAGGAATGGGTATACCATAACTATTGGAATAACAACCAAAACTGTGATTGCAGCTCTTAGTGTGACAGAGTTGAATTCCGTACCTATTCCAACATCGGCCGCAAATCCGAGTGCCTCAGACTGTAACATTTCAGTTTGCATCATCATTTGTCTTAACATATATTGTAGAGTTTGTAGGTTTTCGTCTCTAACATAAATCAAGTTATCAAACCATGAGTTCCATTGACCAACCATAGCCCAAAGTGAAACTGTAGCTATAACTGGAAGTGAAAGTGGTAAAATAATTTGGAACAATACTCTTAAGTAATTTGCGCCATCAACCACTGCTGCTTCTTCTAAACCTTTGTCGATAGATAGCATAAAGTTTCTAATAACAATAGTGTTAAAGATACTAAAGCCATAAGGTAAAATGTAAACTAAGAAATTATCTAATAAGCCTAAGTTTCTAATGTTAACATAAGTTGGGATTAGACCACCGTTGAAAAACATTGGTACTATTAATAGGAATGTAATTATTTTTCTAAAAGGTAGGTCACTTTTTGTAAGTGCAAAAGCACATAGGCTACATATAGTAACTTGATATGCAGTTCCAATAACTGTTCTTGCAACAGAAACTAAAAAGGCATTATAGAACTCAGGGTCATTAACAACGAATAAGTATGAGTCCCAAACAAGCTCTTTAGGGAACAAGTTTATGCTCATAAAAGTAACGTCTTCAACTGCTGACAATGAAATAACTATCATATCCCAAATAGGGTACAAAATTGTGATAGAAAATAATATCATGAAAATAACATTAGCAGTGTCAAAAATTTTACTTGATAAAGATTTTTTTCCAACCATTCTAATATACCTCCTTACATTATTCTATAGTTAGAGTCAGCACGTTTTGCCAACCAGTTGCTAGTTAGAACCAAAATTAGTCCAACAACATTTTGGAACAGACCAACTATTGTTGTTATCTCGTATTGTGTTTCTACAAGACCTTTTCTGTATACATAAGTAGAGATAACGTCAGACACACGTAAAGTAGCATCTGTTTGCAAGTTGAAAATAGGGTCAAATCCAACGTTCAAAATAGTACCCATTCTAAGAATAAGCATGGTACTGATAACTGGTAAAATTGCAGGCATTGTGATGTACCAAATTCTGTGGAATCTGTTAGCACCATCCATTTGTGCAGCTTCATAAAGAGTGGTATCGATAGCAGCAATAGCAGCTAGATATATTAGTATACTATAACCAGTCTCTTTCCAAAGCATGGAAATTAAGTAAATTGGAACAAACATGTCTTCTTGAACCATAAAGTATATAGGACTTTCGAATATACCAAGTTCTAACATGATAGCATTTACGATACCATTTGTAGGAGATAATATTTGATGTACAAATTGACCTACAACAACCCATGATAAGAAGTATGGTAAATAAGATATTGTTTGTATGCTCTTTTTGAACTTCATGTTTGTAAGTTCGTTAATTAGTAGAGTGAAAATAATGGTTGCAGGGAACTGTAACAAAAGTGTTAGCAAACTTATTTTTATAGTATTAAGTAATATGCTATAAAAACCAGGGTCTGTAAATACTTCTATAACGTGTTCAAATCCAACCCAATCACTGTCGGCAATTCCTCTTGCCATTTTAAAATCTTTAAAACCTATTGATATACCATATAATGGAAAAAATGTAAATACGATTACATGTGCTAGACCAATAAACAGGAATATGTATAGTATCCAGTATTTTTTAAGTGATTTCTTTAAAGTCATTTTAACCTCCAATCTAAAAAATAGAACTACCTAGCAATATTTTTTGATAGCTTTCTCTATTTTTTCTGCACAGTTATCAACTACTGTACTGTGTTCTGGTTTTAAATTCATAAGAGGTGCACGTACCTTGCCTATATCTATGCCTTGTTTTACAAGAACAGCTTTAGCTACTGCATATAAACTCCCACAAGAAGCAAGTATATCGATAATCTCAATAATATCTTTTTGTATTTGAGCGGCTTTTTGTAAGTCGCTGTTTTTTATAGTTTCGTCTAATTTCAAAAACAACTCAGGCATAACAGCATAAGTGCCGCCTATTCCACCGTCAGCTCCCATTACTCTACCTGCTAAGAATTGTTCATCAGGTCCGTTGAAAACTACAGTTTCATCTCCACCTACATTTTTAAACACTTGCATGTCTACCGCAGGCATTGAAGTGTTTTTAATTCCTACAACTGTTGGAATTTCTAATGCTTTTTTGTACATATCAGGAGTTACAGTAACACCTGATAATTGAGGTATGTTATATGCTATAAAATCTGTGTTTGGCGCTGCACTCGCTATGTCTCTCCAGTAATCTAAAACACCTTGTTCAGGTAGTCTATAATAAATTGGAGGAATTGCAGAGATAGCTCTTACCCCTAAAGATTCAGCATGAGCAGCTAGCTCCATGCTATCTTTTGTGTTAGATGCTGCTACGTGTGCAATAATAAGAAGTTTGTCCTCAGCAGCTTTAACTACACATTCAAGAACTAGCTTTCTTTCTTCTACATTGTGGTAGATACATTCACCAGAAGAACCACCAACATAAACACCTTTTATACCTTTATTGATAAGGTATTTAGTGAATTCTGCTATTCTAACAGGACAGATGCTTCCTTCTTCATCATAGCATGCATAAAATGCTGGAAACACACCATGATAGTCTTTGATACTTTTCATTTCGATCACCCTTTCTCAATAAAATGAAAATTAATTTCTTTTATTAGATTAAGTATATCTTAAATGAAAGTAATTGTCAATAGCAAATATAAATAAAATTATTAACATTAAAAACTAAATATGTGTAAATTATACATAAAATTCGCAAATGTATATGCTTTTGGGACATAATTAGTATTTTTTTACTTGTGTTTTTAGTGCAAATATGTTATTATGACTTCTATAGTTACGGAGGTATAAAATGAATAGAACAGATTCAGATTTATCAAAAAAATTATTTTCATCTTTTCAAAATATGACTAAAAGAGAAAAAATTATTGCTGATTATATAATAATAGATGAGAATAACGCTCAAACATTAACAATTACTGAACTAGCTGAAAGATGTGGAGTAGGTGAGGCTACAGTAACAAGATTTTGCAAAAAAATTGGGTATAGTGGTTACAATGAATTTAAACTAGCACTTGCACAATCCTTGAATATTAATAGTGGTGGAGAGAAATCAAAAGAAATTCATCTTTATGATAAAAGCATAGTTTCCAATATTAGCTATCAAAATGCTATTAATGCAATAAAACGTACATATCAATTGCTCAGACAAGAAGATATAGACTATGCTGTTAAATTAATGTGCGAAAGTAAAAAAATTTCTTGTATGGGTCAAGGAAGTTCACTTGTTATGGCTATGGAGATGTGGTCAAGGTTCTCAATTTTGACTAACAAATTTGTTTGTGTTCAAGATTTTGTTTATCAAGCAATTTCGGCAACAATGATGGATAAAAACGACTTAATTGTTTATTTATCTTATTCTGGTTCAACTACGGAATGTATCGAAGTTCTAAAAGAAGCTAAGAAAAAAAATGTAAAGATTATTTTAATGACGGGTCATGTGAAAAGTCCTGCAACAAAATATGCAGATGTTATTTTGGTGTCCGGAGTTGAAGAAAGTCCGTTAAATCAGGGTGCTGTTACCACGAGAATTTCGTTTCTAGCAATGATTGATGTGTTGTTTAATGAGTATTACAATATTGATGTTAATACAAATAATGAACGCACTGAAACATCACTAAAAACTACACACAAAAGAATGTTATAGATTTAAAAAACTAAACGTTATTTATATTATATGTATTTAGAAAGGGTTATCGACATGAAAAAATATGCAGTAATCGGCACAGGACATTTTGGATCAGAATTTGCAAGAACAATAGACGAAAGTAGAAATTGCGAGCTCGCTTTAGTATACAGTCCTTCTTCTACTAGTGAAAAATTAGCGCTAGAACTAAACTGTAAATATACACATAATATTGATGATGTATTAAACGATACTACTATAGAAGCAGTTGTTGTGGCGTCTCCAAACTATATGCACTATGAACATGTAATGAAATGTGCAAAAGCTAAAAAACATATATATTGCGAGAAACCTTTTGCGTTAAATACAGAACAAGCTAAAGAAATGATTGAAGCGTGTAAACAAGAGAATGTCACTCTAATGGTAGGGCATATTATGCATTTTTATGATGGTATTCACATGGTTAAAGATATGGTAGAAAATGGAGACATGGGCGATATATTAAATATCCATGTTGAGAGAACTGGGTGGGAAGATAAAAAAGACAGCGTTAGCTGGAAGAAGATGCAGGATAAATCTGGTGGACACCTGTTTCATCATATTCACGAGATTGATATTGTTCAATGGTTGTTAGGTTTGCCGAGTAAAGTATATGCAGTAGGTGGAAATCTTGCGCATAATGAAGCTGGATTTGGAGACGAAGATGATGTGATTTTGATTACGTTATCATTCCAGAGTGGTGCGTTTGCAACCTTGCAGTATGGTTCAGGTTTTAGAATGTCTAATCATATAATAAGGGTTAACGGAAGTAAAAAAGGTGCATTGATAGATTTTTCGTTAGCTAAAGTTACAGTGAAATCTGATGACGGAGTCAAAGAATTCCCACTATTTAGCGATGAAGATAGCCAGAATTCTATTTTAGGTTTATTTAAGAAAGCAGATGCTGGTATTGTGTACGGAAGTCCAGATAATAGACCGATAGCGTATATAAAAAATAACTTGCAAAAAGAGTTTAACATGTTTGCAAATGTGGTAGAGGGAATGGACATTCCAAAAGAATATGCTGACTTATTTAATGGAACTTCGGCGTATAATTCAGTAAATATTGCAGAATCTTGTATACAATCTATTAATAGGAATAAATAATAATGTGATTAGTCGTAGGCTTATAAGTCCACGGCTAATTTTATTTTAGGACTATAATAAGTAGGTTAGTAAATATATTGACATTTGGGTGATAAAATAGTAAACTAATAATATCTGTAAACATAAAAATTTGATATATATTGGAGGAAATATGAATAGGAATACTATAAATTTGAAGAATGTAGTAGTACATTCGCTTATTAATTGGAAAATGTGGGTGATTATGGGAGTGGTATTTGCTCTAGTTTGCACATATTTTCAGTATGATAGATATACTTATGTGATGAACTATAATGCAAATTTACCTCAAGTAACTGATACAGAAGAATTACCGACTGAACCCTTAAGCCCACAAGATTATGAATCTTATGCTGAATATCTAGATACCAAAGCAACTTTGGAGACAGAGATTGCGGCACTTAATACATCAATTGCGACTCAAGAAGAATATCTTAGAGATAGTATATATATAAATATGGATGCAAATAGCGTATATGAATCTGCTATGAATATCCCTATAGTAGGTGTGGAGTCTGAAACTGGGATAGCACAGTTAGCAAGAGAGTATACTGCCACATTTGCGTATGGTGATTATTATGATAGAGTTAATACTGAATTTGAATTAAACTCTAATGTTAGATATGTAAAAGAACTTACATCAATTGGAGCTAATGCAGAGCAACAATCTATAACACTTGTAGTTAGAACAAATGATGAAGAGCTGAATGAGAAAATTATGCTTCTTGCAATTGAATATATTAAAGAAGAGTATGAAGATATTTCAGAAAATATTATTGAACATACATTGCATTTTGGTGATATTATAACTAATAATATAGTATTCCCAACACTTCAAACAGCGCAAGCAGATAAAGCTAACTTGCTTACTACCGATAAAAACTCATTATTATCAAAACAACAACAGCTAGAGATACTTTCACCTCCTGAACCTACTGAAGACGAAGACGATGAAGATGAAGAAGAGGTGGTAGACCCAACAATACCGCTAACTTTTAGCAGAAGAACAGCACTGGTTTTAATAGTTGCAGCAGGTATAGGCGGAGTGTTATTCTGGGTTGTTTGTGTGTTAGTATATATGATTATTACTAACAAACTTACTGACGAGCAATATGTTTCAAGAGAAAACGATATGCAAATTTTGGTTAAAAAACCATATATTGCAAATAAAGCAAATATTATAGATAAAAATATCTATAGAGTATTGAATAAAACTTCTATTAAAAATAACAATGAATTTTTTGATTATATAAGCAACTATATAAATAATGTTTATAGTTCAGAAACACGAATTCATCTTACTGGGTCTGTGAAAACAAAGGAACTAGAAGGTATTATGAATAACTTGAAGTTGAAAAATGGAATTGAAGTTACTTATGGTTCTTGTGTAATGGAAAATGCAAAATCATTACAGTTAACTTGCGAGGCAGATAAAGTAGTATTAGTTGAAAAAATGTATAAAAGCTCTGCAACAAAATTAGATGATGAGATTAAGTTCATTAATAATATAGGCAAACACATAGACGGAGTTATACTAATATAAAGTATAAATGAAAGCGGTAGTGCAAAAGCACTGCCGTTTTTACATGTAGAGATAAAATTAAATAAGATATGTTACGGAAATGAAATAATTAATACTAAAATCATCACAAAATTAAAAATAAAATATCAAAGATATATATAAGTTTCATTAAATGTAGTAAATAGATGCTTGAACAGTATAAATTAAACTAAAAATTAAGTGAACAATATGTGAATAATAGTGGAATGTAAGTTAAAAATATTAATAGAATTAAAGGGTGATATGTATTTTATGTAAATAATATGCTGGAAAATTCAATATGAATAAATTGAATAAAGATACACACAACGATTAACACTGGTATGATTGGCTTATTTGTAGATTATTTCAGCGTTAATACAATATGCACAAATTAGTTATAGTATTTTTGAAACTATTATTTAAAATTGAATTGATCCTTGACATTGTATGTGAAATATGATATACTCATTTCAAGTTAAACGTTATTATTTGTGAGTTATTTCACGGCTGTAATAAAATAGTTTAATAACGTAATATTTCTTGCAATAAATAGATAAGAGAGAGAGTGTGATTTCTGAATGAAACAAGTAGTGTCCGCAGAAGAGAAAGCAAAAAGTAGAGCGTATACGAACAGACTTATGCGCCAAAACTGGGTATTGTACTTATTTTTGTTACCGGCAACTGTTTACATAATTATTTTTATGTACGTTCCAATGCCAGGTATCCAATTAGCATTTAAAGACTTTGATTCCCAATTAGGTATTTGGGGTAGCGAATGGATAGGCTTTGAATGGTTTGAAGAATTTCTTACATCACCTAGATTTGGTGATATTTTCATCAACACAATCACTATCAGCTTATATTCATTAATAGCTGGTTTCCCTATTCCAATCATATTAGCTTTATTGCTAAACTGTGTAAGGGCGACTAAGTTTAAACGTTTGGTTCAAACAGCTACATATTTACCACACTTTATCTCAGTGGTTGTTCTTGTTGGTATGTTAAGTGTTTTCTTAAGTCCAAGATCAGGCTGGATTACAACAATGCTTGAGCCAATTCTTGGTGAAAGAGTTTACTTCCTAGGTGAACCTTCAATGTTCCAAGACATTTACGTTTGGTCTGGTGTATGGCAAAATGCTGGTTGGGGGTCTATCATCTACCTAGCAGCACTTGCAGGTGTTAGCCCAGAACTTCACGAAGCTGCACTTATCGAAGGTGCTAACAGAGTAAAAAGAATTTGGTACATAGATTTACCAGTTATCGTTCCTACAATGGTTATTCTACTTGTTCTTAACTGTGGTTCTATTATGAACGTTGGTTTTGAAAAAGTATTGCTTTTACAAAATGACTTACTTGGCGACTCAGCAGAGGTTATCTCTACGTATGTTTACAAACTAGGTTTAAGACAAGCTCAATACGACTACTCAACTGCGATTGGTCTATTCAACAACGTTATTAACTTCACCATTTTACTTATAGCTAACAGAACAGCTAAAGTATTATCTGGTTCTAGTTTGTGGTAAGAAAGGAGATAAAGAATAATGAATAATGTAAATGCGATGCAAAACAAAGCGGTAACTGAGCCGAAAATTGTTTCAAATAAAATTAAAGACCCTACAGCAGACAAAGTTTTTTACGTAATAAACTATGTGGTATTAGCTATAGCTCTACTTTTAGTTCTTTATCCTTGTTATTTTGTTGTTATAGCTTCTGTTAGTGACCCTACAGTAGTTAACAGTGGTAAAATTCTTCTTTATCCAGAAGGCTTCAATACTTTGGGTTATCAAAGGGTTTTTGAGGACATGGATATCTGGATAGGTTACGGCAACACAATTATATATACAGTTTTTGGTACACTTCTTGGTGTTTCAGTATGTATACTTGCAGGTTATGCTCTTTCAAGAAAAGACTTACCTCACAGAAATAAATTTATGGGTGTGTTCGTTTTCACAATGTATTTCAGTGGTGGTCTAATTCCTTTCTACATGTTAGTTCAAGATTTAAACTTAGGTGATACACGTTTAGTTCTAATTATTTTAGGTGCTACATCAGTTTATAACATCATCATTAGCCGTTCTTTCTTTGCTTCAACAATTCCACAAGAATTACAAGAAGCTGCATTTATTGATGGTTGTGGAAATGCACGTTTCTTCGGTAGTGTTGTTCTACCGTTGTCAAAGCCAATTATAGCTGTTATCACACTTTACATGGCAGTTGGTAAATGGAACGAATACTTCAATGCTTTAATCTTTATTAGAGACGGAGATAAAGCTCCTCTACAAATTGTTTTAAGAGACAAACTTTTAGCTGTATCCACAGTTTCAACTGACTCAATGGTTACAGACCCAGCAGCTCTTGAAATGCTACAAACAATGGCAGAGGTTATGAAATATGCAACAATTATCGTTGCTACTCTACCAATCCTATTAATTTACCCATTCATTCAAAAATACTTTGCACAAGGTGTTATGATTGGTTCAATTAAAGGCTAATTAAGTTATAATTTTCTGTGAATATAGATTTAAGTGTAAAAGCTTAAATCTATATCATAGATATTAACCGACAAATTTCTATATTATCTTATAGTATACTAGTCAAGCTAAGTACATTCCCTGTAGGTGTGCTCCACAAAATGTGGCAATTATTACAGACCAAACTAAAATATATTTACTTTAGTAAAAACAGCATAAACATACCAATATTTTTGTAATATCATTCGCTTTTAAAAAGTTATCTTAAAACCGTACTGCACGGTTTAGAAATATTCAAAAACGAAAGGAAAACACTATGCAAAGACTAAAGAAAATTCTTGCGACACTAATCGCAGCAGCAATGTTAGTATCATCTTTTGCTGCTTGTGCACCAGAGGCTACCGAAGAAACAAACAGTTCTACTGAATCATCTACTACTGAGAGTAGTTCAGACGAGGGTTCAGAAGAAGAAGCTTCAGCTAATGCTGAGGTAGTTGGAAACACTTATGTAACAGGTTTACCAATAGCTGTAGAGCCAATTTCATACACTGTGTTTAACCAAAAATCTACTAGTGACTATTCTGGTGGACAAAACGACAAAGAAATTATGCAACTTTCAACAGAGGGTACAAATGTTTCTATCGAATTTACAGAGACAACACAAGCTGCCTTTGCTGAAACACTAAGCTTAATGCTTGCAACTGGTGACGGTTTGCCAGATGCTATACACACAGCTTCAATGTCAGAAGCTCAAGTTACACAAAACTTAAGCAAATTTTGGGTTTTAACAGAAGAAAACCTAAGAACATTTGCACCTAACATTACTACTCAATTAGAAGCTAATGTTGAAGGTGGTTTAACTACTCTTGAAAAAGCTGACGGTAATATTTACTCTTTACCTGTTGGTGCATGGTCTGAATATGGTAGACAACATAACGAGATTGTTTATCTAAGAAAAGAATGGGTTGACGCTTTAGGTATGGAAGTACCGTCAACTATGGAAGAATTATATGAGCTTTTGGTTGCTTTCAAAAATGATGACCCAAATGGCAACGGAGAAGCTGACGAAATTCCTTACATATTCCAAAACAGCAACTGGTTATCTAAATTAGTTAACATGGCTGGCCCTTGGGGAATTGCAGGAAGAAACTTAAACAACGACCAATGGTTTGGTAGAGTTGAAGATGGCGAGTATATCTTAAACATCACAGACCAAAGATTTTACGATTTCTTAGCAGAAATGAATAGATGGAGCGAAGCTGGTTTGATGAACCAAGACGGCTTCTCAATTGAGGGCTCTGCATTTAACTCAATTGTTCAACAAGAAATTCAAGGTATGTATGGCACATGGGCACCTCCTGTTGAAGAATGGGAATCTGGTGTTTGGACAAACCTACCTGTGCTATCAGTAGAGGGATATGAAGGACAAGAATTAAAAGCTGGCGAAGTTAACTTTAGATCAGCTGCTATGAACGGATTTACAATTACTTCAGCTTGTGAAGAGCCAGAAGGTTTACTTCGTTGGTGGGATAATGTTCACTCAGAAACAGAGTGGAAACTTATTTCAAGAGATGGCCCAGAAGATTTAGCATGGGAATATGGTGAAGACGGTACTGCGTATGTAAAAACTGTTGACCCAATGCCTGCCGGTCTTTCAACTGAATCAGATGTTCACTATACTTACGGCTGGCGTGGCTGGTGTGCTTTATTATTCCCAGGTGAAGCAGCTATTCCAAACCCAGATACAATGTCATCTGACGGTATTAGATACGAAGTTGGCCCTTATTATGAAGATTATTTTGCAGAGGAGCTTATTCCTGTAACTGCTCACCCAGTAGAAGCAGCAGACGACTTTGCTTTAACAAAATCTGAGATAGAAAATGCAGTTCAAACATTCATGGCATCTAGTGTTGTTGAGGGTATCTCTGAGGAAAGCTGGAACGAATATATAGCTAACTTAGAAGCACTAGGACTAGCAGATTGGGTTACTTACTATCAATGCTATGTAAGTGGTGACTGGACAGCATGGGATAACAGATAATAATATTTACCTAAAATGCCTTAGGGTATAATAAATAGAAAGGAAGAAAAAAATATGCAAAGACTAAAAAGAATCATAGCAACACTTATCACAGCGGCTCTTTTAGTATCTTCATTTGCTGCTTGCTCTACAGACACTGCTGAGAGCTCAGGCACAGCATCAGAAGGAACTGAATCATCTGCTACAGAGAGCGGAGAAGAGAGCGGAGAGGCAGAAGGTGGAGAAGCTGTTACTTCGGTAGGTAACACAAACACAACTGGTTTACCAATCGCTATCGAGCCTATCTCTTATACAGTGATGAACCAAAAAACTTCATCTGACAAATCAGGTGGACAAAATGACAAAGATATTATGACACTTTCAACCGAGGGTACAAATATCAGCATTGAGTGGACAGAGACAACAGAGGCTTCTTTCCAAGATACCCTTAACCTAATGCTTGCAACAGGCGACGGTATGCCTGATGGTATTTTAACAGGTTCTATGTCAGAAGCTCAAGTTACTGAAAATATTCATAACTTCTATGCAATGACAGACGACACTCTAAGAACATTTGCGCCTAACATTGTTGAGCAAATGGAAGCAAACACTGATGGTGGACTAGACGAACTAAGAAAATCTGACGGAGTTATCTACACATTGCCAGTAGGCGTGTGGTCAGAGTATGCTAACTGGGCTACTGCTATTACATACATCAGAACAGAATGGATAGATACTTTAGGTTTAGAAATGCCTTCTACTATGGAAGAATTATATGATGTTCTAGTAGCGTTTAAAAATGACGACCCTAACGGTAATGGAACTGCAGATGAAATTCCATTCATCTTTGCTCAAAATAACTGGGCTGCAAAAATGCAACAATTAGCTGGTTCATGGGGCATGGCTGGTAGAAACTTAAACAACGACCAATGGTATGGTAGAGTTGAAGATGGTCAATATATTTTAAATATCAATGATCAAAGATTTTACGATTTCTTAGTAGAGATGAACAGATGGTATGAAGCTGGACTTATTAACGAAGACGGTTTCTCTATGACAGGCCCTGAGTATAACTCATTGGTACAACAAGATGTGCATGGTATGCATGGTTCATGGGCACCAACTCCAGAAGATTGGACAAGTGGAAAATGGACAAACCTACCTGTTTTAACAGTCGAAGGTTATGAAGAAGAAGCTATGAAACCAGGCGAAATCAACTTTAGATCAGCTGGTATGAACGGTTTCTCTATCACATCAACTTGTGAAGAACCAGAAGGTTTGCTACGTTGGTGGGATCATGTTCACTCAGAAACAGAGTGGAAACTTATCGGTAGAGATGGCCCAGAGGGCATAGCATGGGAATATGGCGAAGACGGAACAGCGTATGTAAAATCAGTTGATCCATATCCAGACGGCTTGACAAATGAGACAGAAGTACACAACACTTATGCTTGGCGTGCAGTTTCTCCAATCCTATTTGTTGGCGAAGCAGCTATTCCAAACCCAGACAATCTAAGTGCTGATGGTATCAGATACGAAGTTGGCCCTTACTACGAAGAGTTCTTCCCAGAAGAGCATATTCCTGTAACTCCAATTCCAGCTGATGCAGCAGAAGATTTTGCTTTAGCTAAATCTGAGATTGAGAACGAAGTTGAAGTTTTCTTTGCAAACAGCGTTGTTAACGGTATCACAGAAGAGAGCTGGAACGAGTACCTAGCTAACCTAGAAGCATTCGGTATAGACGAATGGGTAAGCTTCTACCAAAGCTATGTAAGCGGTGACTGGTCTGCTTGGGAATAATCCCAAAAAATATTTGTTAATATTGACTTAATATATTGTAGGGCAAGGTTTTGACCATAACGAGATATTTATGGTTAAGACACTACCCTACATAATATTGTGTAATTCGATTTTAATTAAATAAGAAACAATTAGGTAATAAATATACATTCCCTGTAGGTGTATATTATAAAACAAATTACAGACCAAGATAATTTAATTATCTAATGCCAAAAGGCAATTTATTTTCGAAAGGAAGAAATAAGACTATGCAAAAACTAAAAAGAATTATAGCTACGTTAATCACAGCAGCTCTTTTAGTATCTTCATTTGCTGCGTGCTCTACAGACACTGCTGAGAGCTCAGGCACAGCATCAGAAGGAACTGAATCATCTGCAACAGATAGCGAAGGCGGAGAAGAAGAGGGTGGAGAAGCTGTTACTTCTGTGGGCAACACAAATGTATCAGGTTTACCAATTGCTATCGAGCCTATCACTTACACAGTGATGAACCAAAAACCTTCATCAGATAAATCATCTGGTCAAAATGAAAAAGATATTATGACTCTTTCAACAGAGGGTACAAATGTAAGCATTGAGTGGACAGAGACAACAGAGGCATCTTTCCAAGATACTCTTAACTTAACACTTGCAACAGGCGACGGTATGCCAGATGCTATCATGACAGGTTCTATGTCAGAAGCACAAGTTACTGGTAACCTTCATAACTTCTTTGCTTTAACAGATGACACATTAAGAACATTTGCTCCTAACATTGTAGAGCAAATTGAAGCAAACACAGAAGGTGGACTAGACGAGTTAAGAAAAACTGACGGAGTTATCTATACTCTACCAGTAGGTGTTTGGTCAGAGTATGCTAACTGGGCAAGTGCTATACCTTACATCAGAACAGAGTGGTTAGATACTCTAGGTTTAGAAGTACCTTCTACTATCGAAGAGTTATACGATGTTCTAGTAGCATTTAAAAATGACGACCCTAACGGTAACGGAACTGCTGATGAAATTCCTATGATTTTTGCTCAAAACAACTGGGCAGCTAAATTACAAATATTAGCTGGTTCATGGGGTATGGCTGGTAGAAACCTAAACAACGACCAATGGTATGGTAGAGTTGAAGATGGTCAATACATATTAAATATCAATGATCAAAGATTTTACGATTACTTAGTAGAGATGAACAGATGGTATGAAGCTGGTCTTATCAATGGAGACGGTTTCTCAATGACAGGTCCTGAGTTTAACTCACTAAAACAACAAGATATTCATGGTTTAGTTGGCGATTGGACTCCTACAGTTGAAGCTTGGGAAAGTGGCGCATGGACAAACCTACCTGTATTAACAGCAGAAGGTTATGAAGATATGGCTATGAAATCAGGCGAAACTAACTTTAAATCAGTTGCTTTAAACGGTTTTGCTATCACTACTAGTTGTGAAGAGCCAGAAGGCTTACTACGTTGGTGGGATAATGTTCACTCAGACACAGAGTGGAAACTTATCTCTAGAGATGGTCCAGAAGGCATAGCATGGGAATATGGCGAAGACGGTACAGCGTATGTAAAATCAGTTGATCCACTTCCAGATGGTTTAACAACTGAGACAGAAGTACACAACACTTATGCTTGGCGTTCAGTTTCTGCTGTTCTATTCACTGGCGAATCAGCTATTCCAAACCCAGATGTTTTAAGTGCTGACGGTATCAGATACGAAATCATTCCTCAATACGAAGAGTATTTCCCAACAGAGCACATTCCTTCTACTCCAACACCTGCAGATGCAACAGAAGATTTCGCATTAGCGAAATCTGAGATTGAAAACGAAGTTGAAGTTTTCTTTGCAAACAGCGTTGTTAACGGAATTACACAAGATAGCTGGAACGAGTACCTAGCTAACCTAGAAGCATTCGGTATAGACGAATGGGTAAGCTTCTACCAAAGCTATGTAAGCGGTGACTGGTCTGCTTGGGAATAAGAATATAACTTAATTTTATGGTATAGGGCTTAGAGGGGTAACCCTTTAAGTCCACCTCCATATCATGTGGTTAAACGATTATAAATATGTTCCCTGTAGGCATATTTTGTATTTATATTACAGACCATATTAATTATATAAAACTAGACAGGCGAATGGTATTACGAAATTTTTCGTCATACTTTTCGCTTTTAATAATGTAATCGATAAAATTAACATATAACAGGAGAAGAAAATGAAAAAGGTAATTACACTTAACAAAGATTGGAAATTTTTAGAGCACGACCTAGCAAAAGACTGTTCGTTTCACCCATTTTACAGAGATGACTTTGACGATAGTGCATGGGTAAATGTAACAATTCCACACGACAACAGCATTAGAACAGAGTTCAAAGAGAGTAACTTAAGTGGTGCACGTGGAGGATACGCAAAAACTACAATGTGCTATTACAATAAATATTTTAATGTGGATAATGCCGATTTAAACAAGCGTTTTGAGCTAGAATTTGAGGGTGTATACATGAATTCTACCGTTTATGTTAACGGTGAATTTGTGGGTAAATATCCGTATGGTTACACAACTTTTTCTTACGATATAACATCTTTGGTTAAAGAGGGAAAAAATAAAATTTCTGTGTTAGTAGATAACGAGGTTCAACCTGCTTCTCGTTGGTACAGTGGTACAGGTATTTACAGACCTGTGTATTTGCATGTAACAGAAAAACTATATCTAAAAAGAGACGATTTCTACGTGACTACTCCAATTGTAGGCGAGGAGCGTTCAGTTGTTGAAGTTACAGCTAATGTATGTAACGAGGGTAAAGAGTCAAAACATTTTGCATTAAAATTCGAGATAAAAGATAAATCTGGTAAAATCGTAGCAGAAAAAGAAGTTAAAAAATCTGTTTCTTATGGTGGTAGCAGTAGCGTTACTGTGCAAATGGATATAAATGACGTTTACCTATGGTGTAATGCTAATCCATATCTATATGATTGCAGTGTGACTGTATCAGTTGATAGCGAAAAAATGGACGAGTTAAGCCAAAAAATTGGTGTTAGAGACATTAAATTTACAGCTGATAACGGATTTATCATCAATGGTAAAAGAGAATTTTTGAAAGGTGTTTGCATACATCACGACAACGGTTGCCTAGGTGCAGCTGCTGAGAGAGACGCTTTTATCAAGAAAATCGAGATAGTAAAAGCTATGGGTGCTAATGCTATTAGAACTTCTCACAACCCAGAAGCCCCAGAGTTTTTAGACCTCTGCGATGAATACGGAATGTACGTTATGGAGGAAGCATTTGACGAGTGGACTCTTGGTAAAAGACCTAGAATTTTCGGCAATGTGTTTATCAGACAACCTATATATGCGTATGCTGTTCATTTTAACGAGTGGGCAGAAAAAGACCTAACAGCAATGATAAAAAGAGACAGAAACCACCCAAGTATTGTTATGTGGAGCATAGGAAATGAGATTGAAGAATTACGTCATGTTGAGGGCGAGGGATTGACTCAATTTTTGACAAACATTGTTAAAAAATATGACGAAACAAGACCTGTAACTATGGCAGCAAATGGCTTGGAAGCTATCAACAAAACTCATTCACCTGACATTGTTGATGTTTGCGGATATAACTATGCTGAAAAATTCTATGTAGCACACCATAAACAAACTCCAACAAGACCAATTATAGGTAGCGAGACTGCATCTATTACTCCGTTTGAAAAACGTGGAGTGTATGATGAATTTATAAAAATGACAAACGAAGTTGACTATGACGAGGATGAAAACGCAGACCCAGAGCAAATGGCGTTCAACGGACCTGTTCTGCACGACACACTTTCTCGTGTAGTGCGTGGTGAGATGTCATGGAAATATCACAAGGAAAATCCGTTTGTTGCAGGTATGTTTATATGGACAGGTATTGATTATATCGGAGAGCCAACTCCTTGCACATGGCCGTCAGTTAGTTCATATTTTGCACCGATAGACAGAGCAATGCTTCCTAAAGATGCATTTTACTTCTATAAAAGTGTGTGGTCAGACGAAACAGTTCTGCACATGTTACCTCATTGGTCATTTGGCAAAGAGATGGAGGGCAAAACCGTACCAGTATGGAGCTTTACAAACTGCGAGGAAGTAGAGCTGTTTGTAAATGGAAAATCTTATGGCAAAAAAAGAATGGACGAAACAGAGCTTTACCACTTGATGTGGAAAGATGTTGTGTTTGAAGCTGGCGAACTTAAAGCAGTAGGATATAGAAACGGCGAAAAAGTAGAGCAAGTTATTAAAACAGCTAGAGAAGTAAGCGATTATAAATTCACAGCTGATAAAGACAGCGTAAAAGTAGACGAGCTAGTTTATGTTGACATTATTCTACTAGATAAAGACGGAAACTTTGTGCCAAACACAGACACAGAGGTTGAGTTTAACTGCTGTAACAATGCTGAACTTATAGGAATTGACAATGGTTCACCTGAATTTATAGGTTTTGTAGACAACAAATTAGAGACTTTGTCTGGCAGAGCGATTGCGGTGTTTAGAGCATTAAATGCCGGAGAAATTGAGCTAACTGCTAATGTTAAAATGACAGATGGCTCAGTTAATGAAAAGAAAATTAAAGTTGCAAGTGTAAATAAATGATTAAGATGAATAGGAGAGAGAACATGAGTAACAAGCCGAACTTACTGTTTTTATTGGCAGAGGATATGTGCCCAAACCTAGGTTGCTATGGTGACCCAGATGCGATTACTCCAAACTTAGATGCATTATCTGAGGAGGGAATGAGCTACACTCACGCTAACAGTGTAGCACCTGTGTGCTCTGCTGCAAGAACAACACTTGCACTTGGAGTATATCCGTTTACAGCTGGTGTTGGAAACCACAGAAGCTGTGTGGAACTTCCTAACCACATAAAAGTTATAGCAAAATATATGCAGGAGATAGGCTATTTTACTGCTATCAACAAAACAGATTACAACTTTGCACACGAAAGTGGTAAGAACTATGTTGAGGGTTGGAACGAAGTGTTTGACGCTCCGTATTTCATGGACGATATTTGCGTTCCTAATGCTATAAGAGATACATGGAGAAACAAAGGAGACAAGCCGTTCTTCTTTATGCATACTTATGCTGGTACTCATCAATCAAGATATGGTTACCCAAACAACGCAGAGGGACATAGAAAAGAGTATGCTCCACGTACACCAGAAAAAGATTTCAGAGACAGAAGTAAGCTGACTATTCCTCCATATCACCCAGATAATGCAGATACTAGAGAGATTTGGGGGCAATACCATGAGTGCATATCTGCTATGGATAGAATGGTGGGAGAGACCATAGAATATCTAAAAGAAGACGGACTATATGACGATACTATCATTTTGTTTGTAGGTGACAACGGCATGGGTATACCAGGTGGTAAGGCTCACATGTGGAACGAGGGTTTGCATGTTCCAATGATTATTAGAGTGCCAGAAAAATATGCTCACCTAGCGCCAAATTACAAAAAAGGTAGCAAATATGTGGACGAAGTAAGCTTTATAGATATTCCAAGAACCATGATAAGATTAGGTGGTGGAACAGCACCTGAGTACATGCACGGTAAGGACTTCTTAAAAGACGAAGCAAGAGATTATTCGTTCTCTTACAGAAATCGCTTAGACGGTGTGCCAGAGTTCGTGCGTTCAGTGCGTGGCAAAGACTTCATGTATATTAGAAACTTCTTCCCAAAAAGAGCATGGAGATTTTCACCTTATATGGCAAAAATGGGACCATACTTTACAACTTCATGGGAGAGAGACGTTAAAAAGTCAGGCGAGTTAGATACATATAACAGAAAAAATGCTTATTTCTTAGATGAAAAACCAGCAGAAGAATTATATGACCACAAAAACGACCCTTACGAGTTAAACAACATAGCAAATGACCCTAAATATAAAGATGTACTGCTTGAGATGAGAGCAGAAACTATAAAATATATGTTATCTGTTAAAGATTTAGGCTTCATACCAGAGCAAGAGATTAACAGAATGGCAAAAGAAAAAGGCGTTACTCAATATGAAGTAGCACAAGATGAAAAAGCGTATCCAATAGCTGAGATTATGGAACTTTGTAACCTCGCGTTTGAGGAAAAAGCTCCTGTAGAAAAAATCAAAAACGCTATAGATAGCGAAAATCCGATAGTAAAATATTGGGGATTATACATGGCTGAGTACTTTAATTTAACAGAGTTCTTAGATGATATTTTGGCACTTACAAAAAGCGAAAATGTATCAGTTAAAATATCAGCTTCTGAGACAGTTATTAATTTAACTAACGAAGAAAACGCAGTTAAGACAGCAAAAGAGGCTATCAAAGAAGTACTTGTGATTAAAGACGACGTATTAGCTTTGCTAGAGGCTGTGCATTGTATTTGTAGATTAGAAGAAAAAGCAAGCGACTTAGTGCCATTCACACAAAAGTTCTATGATGTAAATAATGTGACAACAGAGAAAAACAAAGACAGATACACTGTAGCTGTGCAAGATATTGCAACTTATAGTGCAGAGTTTAGTGAAACTCCGTTTGACTTAAATCCTGATAAAAAAGACGAAAAAAGGTTGTTAATCATTAGAGAATTAAAGAAGAAAATCCTAGAAATGGATTTAGCATAACCTTAGAGATTTTCTTAGAATAAGACAAAATACTTAAAATAATTGAGGTGTGCTGATGTTAAAAGGTGTACCAAGCGTGCTTTCACCAAGTTTGTTAAAAGCGTTAATGGAGATGGGGCATGGCGACGAGCTTGTGATTGGAGACGGCAACTTTCCGTCAAACAGGTTAGGTAAAAATGCAACGATTATTAGAGCAGACGGACATGGAACAGAAGAAATATTAGAAGCTATTTTGCAGTTTTTGCCACTGGACAGCTATGTGGATTTTTCTGTTATATTAATGAAAGTGGGCAAGCACAGAAATATTGTTCCAATAATTTGGGATAGTTACAAAACAATTATAAAAAAGCATGAGCCGAATGTAACAGAGTTTTGCATGTTGGAAAGATTTGATTTTTACGACAGAGCAAAAAAGGCTTATGTGGTAATAGCTACATCAGAGAAGCAAGAGTTTGCAAATATAATTCTTAAAAAAGGTGTAGTGAAAAACTGACTGTTTAAAAAGAGGCATCGCATTAAGGTAAAATGAACAAAAAGTAGGGGAGGGTTTCAATGCCCTCCCCTAAAACAGGTGAAAAATTGATAATTTTCGGACAGGCATGGAAGCCTGTCCCTACACTGGTTTGTTCGTTTTAACGGTAAAGTTTGTAAATGCAACAACCCCTTCTTATATTGATTTTATTTTGGAAGCCCTAACCAAATAGCGAAAAGTGCTAGAGTTATTCCTAAAATAATAGCTACGATATTCCAAATAATACCTTTATTATTTTTCAATCGAGAAATAGCGAAAACTACTAAAAATATTCCTGCAATCATAGAAAAAAGCATTATAAAAAATCCCATTTTACACCACCCTTTCAAGATGTATTATTTTTTCATGTCGATTAGCAACCTCTAAATCGTGAGTAACAGTGATAATAGTGGTGTTAAAATCGTGGTTCATTTTAAAAAGTAAATTAATGATATTATCCTTGTTTTCACCATCTAAAGAAGCAGTAGGTTCATCGCACAAAATAAGCTGAGGTTTCATAATTATAGCACGTGCAAATACAGCACGAGATTTTTCGCCACCAGAGCACTCTATTGGTTTCTTTTTTAATATTGATGAAATACCGATTGAATTAACGATATTTTCAAAACCTTTTGATAAATCATTTTTATGAGAAGTTGCGTACAGTAAAGGTAGCTTGATATTTTCTTCAATAGTTAAAGAATGAATTAAAGCTGATTCTTGAAGAACAAAACCAATCTTTTGATTACGCAATGTTGCTAGTTGTGTTAAATTCAAAGCGTCAGTTACAGAGCCAAAAAGCGTGTAATTGCCAATATAATGTGTGTCTAGCAAACCAAGAATATTGAGTAAAGTAGTTTTTCCTACGCCTGATTTTCCTACAATTGCAATTTTTTCACCAGCATATACTTCAAGATCAAAACCATTTAAAATTGAAAGATGTTGCTTTTTGCTTTTATATATTTTTTCGTGAATATTTAGGTCAATAATCTTTTTCATTGTAACACCCCCAAAGAAATTGGAACTTTTTTTATTCTCCATATCACGACTTCGACAATAATTATCCCAATAATAATATCAAAAAATAGCACTGCCAATAATGCGACCCAATCAATCTCAGCTAAGCCGAGGAAACCGAATGTAGCGAAGAAAAGCTCTTTTCTTGCCCAAAATCCGTATCTTGAATATGCAGTTGTAGCAAAAAGTGCAACTAAATTTATTAAAAACAATATTCCATAGTAGCCATAAAAAATCTGTTTCAATCTCGAATAGCTTAATCCAACAAACAAGTTAATGGTAAAATCTTTAATCATAAGGCGTATACCAACTAATGAACTCCAAACAGAAAGACAAGTTAAAATTATTACAACGATTATTGTTATTACACCAATGGTCTTTAATGAACTGAAATAATATTGATTAAAAAACTCAAAATTCTCTTGTTGCGTATTAAATTTAAAGTCTAAGCCTAAATTATCTTGAATAACTTCGCTTAATTCCTCAATTTTATCTTTTGAAGTTTGAACAAGTATAATGTCGAAAAGCCCATTAAGGTGAAGTCCAATATTTGAATTAGCTATAAATTCTTCAGTTATAGGTAAAATAACAGAAAAATTATAATACTGTTTTGAACTGATTGCATAAAGATTAGAATGATATATATCCTGTTTCAAAATGCCTTGGACTTTCAGCGTTATAGTTTTTTCGAGTACAGGGTCTTCAATATTGAATGTAGAACCTAACGGATATGTTTCGCTTAACCCTTTTCCAATCAAAACAGGAATTTCTATATCTCCATCAAAACTGTAATCAAAAACCAAATTTTCCCCTTGTGATATTTCAAATTGCTTATTCAAGTTATAATATTCTTCATTTATATAAGCCACCGATACTTCCATATCATAAGTATTAGGTACTGGGATGGTAAATCCATCTGTAAACAAAGCATAGTTTAAATTATCATTTAAATAGTCGTAAACTTTTTGTGTATCATCTTTATCAAGTATACCCATATCACTATCAATGCTTAAATTTGCAATATAATTACCTTCTTGATTTAAATATTTTATTTCATTATACCCTTGCAGAGTAGATGTGACTGAACGAGTGGCAGTGAAAATTAGGTAATTACTCAAAAAGATCAATAAAAACACACCCAATATAATCATAGCCTTTCTTAGAAAAAATTTTACTATAAAAAAATTAAAGATTTTCAAATTTTCTAACCTCCCTCGAACTGATTAATATATATATAACAAAAATACAAAATAAGTAAATGCTATTCTCTAAGTGTATATTCAAAATAATATTGACAATTAATGATAAGAAAAAAACAATTCCTAACATCATCAAACATTCAAGAACATAGCGAGTAATAATGGCTTGCACGGTATCTCCTACAATAAATCTGCAATATACTTCCACCTTTTTTTTACGTAACACTTGGTAATGAAAAATTACCACGATGATTGAAAGAAACAAGATAATATACTTTTGATAATTATACAATTGCATTAAAAAAATTTCCATGAGATGCGAATCTATACTTACTGTTTTAACAAAATCAAATATTATATTGAAAGCAAAGCAAAGCATATAGCAACTAAGTAATTCCAATCTATCTACATATCTAAACAAAGATTTACTCATTTATCTCTCCTTTTATGATGGCATATATCATCTTTTTCGTGTAAGAAATATTCCGATAATCGAACCTAGTAATGCTATTGGTGCTAATCGTACAAATAACCATTCGATACCGTGTAAAATTGTTCCTGCAACAGCTAAATCAGGTTTGCTATAATCCCATTCTAAATACGAACTGTTCATTAATAATAAGATTACAAAAAGTGCTACTATAGCCAAACTCACCGAAATGAAAAACACATGTAGCACTTTTCGTCTGGTGGCAATTATTTTAGATAATTGCAAATTGACTATCTCTAATTTCTCGGATATAGCTTTTAAGTCATCTGCATTTTCTTGTGTAATGGATTCGCCAAGCAAAACACTTACTGGTGTTTCAAGATGTTCAGATATTAAAAGCAACATTTCTGAATCCGGAACAGACAATCCTTTCTCCCATTTTGATATAGTTTGTCGCACAACATTTAACTTTATAGCAAGTTCTTCTTGAGAAAGTCCTTTTGATTTTCTTATTATTTTAATATTTTCATTTAACATGGTAAATACCTCCCTTATATTTGAAATTATAACCGATTTTTGCCCATTGCCACAAGCAACGCATGTTAACATTAGTGTTTTTCTTAAGAAAATAAGCAAAAAACTATCATACCGACAAAATTAAGGCATAGACCGAACTAATTAGTTGCAATCTATGCCTTTAAATTTATTTATCCAAAAGTTCCTCAAATTCTTCTGATTTCATAGGTCTTGCGAAGTAGTAACCTTGAACAGAATAACAATTAACAGTACGTAAAAACTCTACTTGATCCTCGTACTCAATTCCTTCTGCTACAACCTTAGAGCCTAAGCTAGTGATTAGATTGATAATACCTCGTAGAACGGTTTTTGCATTTTCACGATACTCCTCAGGGCAAGCGAAGAAAGTTCTATCAAGCTTAACAATGTCGAACTTATATTCTTTTAACATACCTAGCGCTGAATGACCAGAGCCAAAGTCGTCAATTGCTACCTTAAAGCCTGATTTGCGTAATGATTGAAGTACATTGTTTAAGATATCTGCATTTTCTATAACTGCTGTTTCTGTGAGTTCTATCTCAAGATAGTCGACAGGAGTATTATGAGTATTAGCGATTTCACGTATACGTTGTACAAAATCTGGGTTTAAAAGATGACGTCTTGAAAAGTTAACGGATATTGGAACACAAGGTTTATTCTCGCTTAATCTTCTGGAAATTAGCTTGCAAGCAGTAGCGAAAATATATTCATCTAGAGTTGTGATAAAACCATTTTTCTCAAATAATGGTATAAAATCATTTGGGAAAACCATATTTCCGTCACTTTCGAACCAACGAACTAGAGCCTCTGCACCTACTATTGCGTTTTTCTCTAAATTATATTTTGGTTGTAAAAACATCTTGAATTCATCGTTTTTAAGCGAGTCTTCCATTTTGTTAGTAAGCTCTGTCATTCTTAGCCAATGGTTTTTGAAATCTTCATCATAATCATGCATTGCCCACCCTGATTGAGCACGAGCATAACCGTGTGCAATACTAACCTTGTTAATCATTTCTTCTACATTGTTTTCACTTTTCTCTAAAAAATATCTTCCATATCTAAAAACGAATATATGTTTTTTAAGTTCAGGTGATAATTGCCTCAATCTCTCGTTGTATTTTTCTCTGTTAGCAAAAAAATCAGTTACTTTAGATTTTTCAGCAAGTACTAAAAATTCATCAGATCCAGTTCTTGCTACTTCTAATACCTTGCCTTTCATGCTTTTAATGATATTAGCCATTTCGCAAATTACTGCATCACCTGCATCTGAGCCAAAAGCTTCGTTAATTACTTTAAAGTTCTCTATATCGCCTTTTAACAAGATATAATTTGTGCCGTCAAAATTAGGGTTGTCGATAATTTTTTTCGTATTAAGTTTAAATTTAACAAGGTTTGAAACACCTGTTAGCTTATCATAGTATGCTTCTTTTTCAATCTGCTCAACTGTCTTTTTTCGCGCCCATAATATGTAAATTATTAAAGCAGAAAAAACTAAAATCAAGCTGACACTTATTATTATCAAGCTAGAGATTATAGTGTCTCCGCTGCTAGACAAGTCACTTTCTGATATTTCAAAAAACAAACTCCAGTCATCTATACCAAGTGGGATATACTCACCCAACTTTTTTTCGCCAGCAATAGAAAAAGTTACGTCACCAGATGTCAAAGTAGAAAAATCATTTAATATGTCACTATACTGCTTTCCGTCTTCAAAATCTGCACCTTTAAAGTTTTCTAAAGAGATAGGGAACGGGTAAGTGTGAAACATAATATCGCCAGCTGAATTAACAATCATAGAAGACCCACGACTATCTGTAACACCTACTAGCTGTGTAGCGAGGTCTTGTACGTCATACTCTGCAATTATTACTCCTTTTATTTCTCCGTTAAAATAAATAGGTGCGCTTATTGTCAGTACAGAACTAGAAGAGTAATTAGATTCATAAATACTAGTCATTTCTACTTCACCATTTACTGCAGATATAAAATTAGGCTGAGTAGACACATCCGTATTATCTCCGTGTGAAGTAATTGCTTTTCCGTCAGTATTTGCTAGAATTATAGTTTCAATCTCAAATTCCTCAACCCATAATTCCATTGATTTGTACAAAGTTTCATTATCAAAACCTATGTACCTAATAACGTCAACTATACCCTTTATATTGTCTTCTTTGTTATGAATAATAAGCGATACTGCTTGGCTCTGTTCGTTAGCCATATCTTTAAGTGTAGATTTTGCAGAAGTTTCAAGCTCATTATACACCATATTATTGAACCACAAAACAGCAAACAAATTAAGAATAAAGATAGCTAACATAATAACTATAATGATTATTCCTTTATTTTTTTTCTCCATAATATAAAACCTCCATATACCAAGCTAGTATATGGAGGAAGCTTTAACTATCACGCTTACTTTAAACTCTTACATACTCACTTAACATAGAAATAGATATGATATATTTATATTGCTAATTATATCATTCTTGCCATGGTAAGTAAAGTGTAAATTTGTTAAATTATGAGATATTATAAATCTTTAATAGAATTAAATTGTTTGTCAAAATTCAGTATAAATATATTTATCACTGTTAACAGGTGAATACGTAAACTTATCTATATGGTTTTCCGTGTAGAAATATTTTGGGTTTTCAGGATTATATGTATAATCAAAAGTCTCTATAATAATCAGTTTAATTTTCATTCTCGATGGAATGATACATTTAATAAACACACTTGCTTGTTGACCAACGCTTACATTCTCTTTAAGTTCTGCAAGACCTGCTAAATTAGGCGCAAGCTCCACAAACACACCGTAATTTTCAATGCTTCTAACTATTCCGGCAACTGTCTCGCCAGCGTTAAACAGAGCTGCATTTTCTTCCCAAGTACCTAAAAGCTCTTTGTGAGAAATTGTAATTCTGCCATTGTCTATGCTTTTTACAACAGCCTTAATATTCATGCCTATTGTAAATCTCTCTGCTGGGTGCTCAATTCTTGATATAGAAATAAAATCTATTGGCATTAGTGCAACCACGCCACAACCAATGTCAGCAAACGCACCAAAGGCTTCCATGTGAGTGATTTTTGCATCGATTACATCGCCAACTTTTAGCTGATTAAGATAGTTTTCTTTGCACATTTCTTGCGCCTTACGTCGTGATAGTACAGCGAAGATATTCCCGTTTTCATCTCTGTCAAAATCAGTGATAACAAAACAAACAGGCTTGTTTACCCTAGATATAATCGCAATGTCACGCACAGTACCTTCTTTAATACCAATAGCTCCTTCTTCTCTTGGTATAATACCTTTCATACACCCTAAATCAACCACAATATTGTGCTTACTATCACACACAACTGCTCTAGCCTCAAGAATTTTTTTGTCATAACATGCTTCCGATAGCCCTGTTACAGAACTTAAATATAACTTATTCTCTTGTGTTTGGGATAAATAACCCTCAGGTAGGTATTTCATCAATAATCATCCTTTCTTTTTATACGGCATAATAATATATATGAAAAAGACACATAATAATTACATAAAAAATAAAATACTTGAATTTTTTTAAAAAATAGTATAAAATAAAGGCTAGAACGTAATTTGAAAGGAATAATATATGAAGAAAATTTTTATTGCAATATTAGCTGTAAGCATGGCTTTTTCTATGGTATCATGCACAAGCAATGCCGAAAAAACACAGGAGGCTGTTTTAGGAACAACTGACGTAGTAGCTATGGAGGACTTGGAAGCTGTTGGAACGGTAGAACCTGTTGGTTTTCAGCTAGACATGCCACAAGTAGGTGAAGAAGTAGCGATTATTACAACAAACCAAGGCGTAATTAAGATGAGATTTTTCCCAGAGATTGCACCAAAAACAGTTTACAATTTTAAAAAACATGCTATTGACGGATACTATGACGGTGTGACTTTCCACAGAGTTATCGAAGACTTTATGATACAAGGTGGCGACCCAGAGGGTACAGGCGCTGGCGGCGAGAGCGTGTGGGGAACAGCGTTTGAGGACGAGTTCTCTGACAAATTGTTAAACATTCCAGGTTCTGTTGCTATGGCAAACTCTGGTGCTAACACAAACGGTTCACAGTTCTTTATCAATACAAATACAACTGCTCCTGACTGGGCTACGTATGAGACATATTTTGGATACTATGAAGAAGACGAAGAAAGCTTTTTAGCACAAATTCCTAGCGGTACAGTTGATATGTCAAAAGTATCTGAGGATTTAAAAACTTTCTATTCTGAGCAAGGTGGTAACATCTTCCTAGACGGTGGACTTAATGTTATTCATTATGGACACACTGTTTTTGCACAAGTTTATGAGGGTTATGACATTGTTGTGGGCATATCTGAAGTAGATACAGATGGCAGTGATAAACCAGTTGAACCAGTTATCATTGAGAGCATTGAAATTGTGGCATACGAATAAAATTTTGGGAGGGTTCGCCCTCCCTTTTGTTTAAGGGGAAAAAATGGAATACATAATCATTATATTGCTAATAATAAGTATAGGCTTAAACATATTTATGCTTATTAAGTCACAAAATAAAAAAGATAATTCATCTGAGATATTAAGTTTGATTGACGACACAAGCAGTAAAACAAAAAGTGAAGTAGTGACAGAGTTTGATAAGGCTCAAAAAAATACTATTGATTTTGTGCAAAAACAGTTAGAGATGTATAGCTCTAACCAAGTTAACACACAAAAACAACTTGCAGATATTGAAAGCAAAAGGTTTAGTGATTTTTCAGAGAATACACAGAACTCTATTACCAATTTAAGAGAAACAGTTAACGAAATGTCGCTAAGAACAGACAAACGTTTTGT
Organism: uncultured Eubacteriales bacterium; assembly: GCA_964370775.1. Taxonomy (GTDB): domain Bacteria; phylum Bacillota; class Clostridia; order Oscillospirales; family Acutalibacteraceae; genus SIG603. The sequence continues at coordinate 106,712 of CAYJKT010000001.1, forward strand.
AGATTTTCAAAAACAAAACGAAGAAAGTCTTCAAAATAATATTGATTTTGTGCGAAAACAGCTAGAGACTTATAGCTCTAACCAAGTTAACACACAAAAACAACTTGCAGATATTGAAAGCAAAAGGTTTAGTGATTTTTCAGAGAACACACAGAACTCTATCACAAATTTAAGACGAACAGTTAACGAGATGTTGCAAACAACGGACAAGCGTTTTGTAGATTTTCAAAAACAAAACGAAGAAAGTCTTGAGAAAATGCGTAGCACACTAGAGAAAAAAGTTGTGGATATGCAAGTTAGCAACGAGAAAAAGCTTGATGAAATGCGTGCTACTGTAGACGAAAAACTGCAAAAAACATTAAATGACAGAATTAGCGAAAGCTTTAAAGTTGTTAGTGAAAGACTTGAACAAGTGTATAAATCTTTAGGAGAAATGCAAAAACTTAGCACAGGTGTTGATGATCTTAAAAAAGTGTTATCGAACGTTAAAACAAGAGGTATATTAGGCGAAGTTCAACTAGGGGCGATACTAGAGCAAATTCTTAACAAAGAGCAATATGTGGAGAACTTCCCAACTAAAAAAGGGTCAAACGACAGGGTAGAATTTGCTGTTAAATTACCAGGTGATGACAATGATTTTGTGTATCTGCCAATAGATGCGAAATTCCCAATGGACGCGTATCAAAACCTTTTAGAAGCGTATGACAGTGCAGACAAAGCGAAAGTTGATGAGATGTCTAAGGTGTTGATTAATAGAATTAAAGGCTTTGCAAAAGACATTAAGAACAAGTATATTGATGTGCCACACACAACAGAATTTGCTGTAATGTTCTTGCCGATTGAGGGTTTATATGCAGAGGTTGTAAGGCTAGGTCTTGTTGAGCAATTACAAGCAGATAAGATAAACATTGCAGGGCCTACAACAATGGCGGCGTTGTTAAGTAGTTTGCAAATGGGATTTAAAACTCTGGCAATACAAAAACGTTCTAGCGAGGTTTGGAAAGTTCTAGAGGGTGTAAAACAAGAGTTCACAAAATTTGGAGATGCACTAGAAAAAACAAGACAAAGAATGAAGCAAACTTCTGATGAACTTGATAAACTTGTGACAACTAGAACCAACGCAATTAATAGAAAGCTTAGAGATGTAAGCACAATTGACGGAATAGACAGTGGAAATGAAGAATAGTTATAATAAAGAAAATAGAGGCAATTTTGGAATTTAAAAAAATAACAATTAACGATAAACCTATTATAGACAAATACCTAAAATCAGCAAATTTGGGTGTGGCAGAGCATTGTTTTACAGATTTGTTCATGTGGCAAGATTATTACTCCACATGCTTTTACGAAGACGGTGAGTTCTTGTATATAAAAAGTAAATCTGTAGAAGACGGCACCGATTACTATATGTGCCCAGTAGGTACGGGCGATTTAAAACAAGCATTGGACAAACTTTTTATCAATTTTGGTGATGATATCAGCGTTATTTCTGTTACGGAAGAAATTAAAGAAAAAATAGAGAATATAATGCCAAATGTGTTTGATTATAGCGAGATACCAGAGTCTGCTGATTATATTTATCTTAGCGAGAAATTAATATCTTTGGCAGGCAAAAAATTACATTCTAAACGCAATTTTGTAAACAGATTTATCGCTGAGTATGGCGAAAAATTTGTTTATGAGAAAATGACAAATGAGAATAAAAACAAAGCTTGGGAGTTTCACCAAACATGGAACAAGGAAACAGGAAACGAAGAAGAAGATAAGTCTTTAAGAGCTGAGACATTGGCTATTAAGAGAATTATGGATAACTTTAACGAGCTGGGTGTAATTGGAGCTACTTTTTATGTTGATAACAAAGTTGTGGGTTATACCATAGCAACAAAATCTACTGAAAATTTAGCAGTGGTTCAAATCGAAAAAGGCGACATAAATTATAACGGTGTTTATCAAATGATTAACAAAACTTTTGTGGAAAATGAGTTAGCTGATGTTGTGTATATCAACAGGGAAGAAGACATGGGAATTGAGGGTTTGAGAAAAGCGAAACTATCGTATAGGCCTGAGATTATACGCATGAAATACTGTTTAAAAAGGAGAAAGTGATGATTAGTTTTGCTAGTAAGCAAGATAATATATTGCCTTTGTTTGAGCGTTGTTTTCCTGGTGCAGACGAGTTTAACAAGTATTTTTTTAGCAAAATATATCAAGCAGAAAATGCACTGGTATATAAAAAAGAAGGTAAAATAGTAGCTATGTTGCAAATGTTACCATTTGAAACAAACATAGGAAAAAGTATGTATCTTTTTGGTGTGTGCACAGATGAAAATTATCGCAGGCAAGGCTTAAGTGCTCAGTTAATGGAAAAATCCTTTGAAGTAGCAAAAGAAAGAGCTTGCAGTACTGTTATATTAATACCTGAGCATGCATGGTTATATGATTTTTATGCTAAATTTGGATTTAAGAAAAACTTGAAATGTGACAAAGGGGAAATCGTAACAAATCACGCAAATCATATCAAAATAAACCAGTTAACTTATAATGATATTGAGTGCTTAATTAAGTTGTATAATGAGAATATAGGCACAGGCTTTTATGTTCTAAGAGATTATGAGTTCTATAAATGGCAAATTGATTTATATGGTGACGGTGCTGTTAAATACATGGAAAACGACAGAATTATTGGATATAGTTTTGGGTATAAAAAAGATGACACGATAGTGCTTGATGAAATCATATCACATGATTATGATTTATGTTTTAATGCGTATGATTTTGCTAACGTAAGCTATAAAAAACCTAATGGTAATGATAATCTTGGAATGATTAAATATCTAAGTGGCAATCAAACAAACAACGGGTATATTAATCTTATGTTTAATTAATAATAAATGAGCTGTGACAATAAATCACAGCTCATTTTATTTGTTAATATAATTCGAAAACAGCTTCAATTTCTACAGGGATATTAGATGGCAATGCGTTCATTCCAACGGCAGAGCGTGCTGGTGGTGTAGGTAAAATTGATACTAACAGTTCACTTGCTCCATTCGCAACTGCTGGTTGGTCGTAAAACTCGTTTGTTCCAGCAACAAAAACTAAAAGTTTAACTGCTTGCTTAACATTGTTTAAATCTCCAATTTCTGCTTTTAAAACAGCTAAAACATTTAACATACAGTTCCTTGCATATTCTTTGCCTTGCTCAATTGTAAATTCAGCACCGAGTTTACCAGCGTAAGTTAAACCGTTTAAATTAGGACCACAACCTGAAACATAACAAAGTTTTTCGTTTTCTCCAAACCTAACACAAGGTGTGTACACGCCTCCTTTAGGTGGTGCTTGTGGTAAAGTGATGTTTAATTCGAGTAATTTTTGTTCAATATTTGACATTGTTCATTTCCTTTCTTTATTATGATTTTATAACAATACCATTTTTCAATATAGGTGTTTCATCGCTAAAAACAGTCTCTCCACCAATTATCACGTGCTTCATACCAGTAGAAAGTAGGGTAGGGGTAGAAAAATTAGCATTATCGCTTATATCATCTAAGTTAAAAATGTTTATATCTGCGTCTGCACCGATTTCTATTCTACCTTTCTGTGGCATAGAAAATCTATCGGCTGGCATTGCAGTCATTTTATTAATAGCTTGTGGTAAAGTTAATATTTTTCTGTCTCTCACATATTCTCTAAGCAGTTTTGAGAAAGAAGCGTTTAATCTAGGGTGAGGAAAATCAGCAGAACCATACAGTGCGTCCGAAATCAAAGCAGAGTAATTTAAACTGACGATAGTGTCGAGATCTTCTTGGCATATACTCATGACGATAATGCTCACTTTACCTTTTTCTTCAACCAATAGCTCAGATATAAACTTAACAGGAGTGTCAAAATTATATTCTTCACAAATACTAGCAATGGATTTACCACAATATACTTTGTTTTTGTCTAGCGTTAATCCACTAATAATAATTCGATCCCAACCTATATCCAAAACCATGTTACCCCATGATTTATGCACCATGTAAATCTCTTTTTCTAATAAATCCACTTCTGATTTAAGCTCTAATCTCCTAAGTGTGTCACCAGTTCCTTTATCAGTGAAAGTGGGTGGAATAAGGCTGATTAACGTGGTAGAGCCTCCTAAAAATGGGTAAAAATCTACACTGACTTCATAACCTAGAGCACGCTCTTTTTCTATAATTTCTATCGATTTATATATCTCATCATGCCAATTTTTTACACCAACAGATTTAAAATGACTGATATTTACCCTTAGATTTGCTCGTTTTCCAATATCAATTATCTCATGAACATGAGCAGATAAATCAGTGCTTTCACATCTTATATGAGAAGTCAATATCTTATCATACTTAGCAGAAACGGACAATAAACGAACATATTCGTCAGCTGTCGTGTAACATTCTGGAGGATACATAAGTCCACAGGATATTCCAAGAGCACCTTCTTGCATGGCTGTGCTCAATAAATACTGTGCTATTTCCATTTCTTTTTGAGTAAAAGGTGAATTACTAAAACCTTTAACACTTGTTTTTATAGCGCCAGTCGCTGATAAAGCTCCTGTGTTTAGATACCTTTTTTCTTTGGCAATCTCTGCTAAAAAATCGCCTACATTGTCATATATTACATCATTTACAGTAGTTCCTAGGCAAGGTGCCAAAAAAGAATATTGTGGCTCTTGTATCTTTATATTGCACGGATATGGTGCAAGTCCACAGTTTCCACAAATAGCAGTGGTGATACCTTGTGCAAGCTCAGTATGTCCAAAAGACGGATTTTCTGTAACCTCAAAGTCAAAGTGCCGATGTGTGTCCACAAAACCTGGTGTAGCAAGTAAACCTTTTGCATCAATTACTCTTTCACATTCACAATTAAATCTACCAATGTCTTTAATCTTGCAGTTTTCTACTAATATATCGCCCATAAAAAGCTCAGTATTCTTACCGTCACAAATATTAGCATTTGTTATTTTTAACATTATATAACAGAACCTCTCGCATCAACCTTAACAAGTGTTAAGGTGTTGTATTCTAATATATACACATTATTTTGCAGATTAACTGCTGGGCAAACATGAATAGGTATAAGTCGTACAATGTCGCCGACCTTTAAATTTGTATAGCCGTCATCTGCTGTCAGTATTCCATGTTCCTCGCTTAATCTAGTTAGCTTTAGATTTTTATTACCAAGCACATGTGCAAAACCTTCATAGTAATATGGTGGTAGATTAGGGACTACATCAGTTGGGAAAGTCTTGCTACCTCCGTCAATTACAGCATAAGAAGTGCAAGGAGTACTTACAACAGTTGCATATATGCTAAGAGCAATGTCATCAAGCTTTACTATGCCTTCTTTATAAAGCATGTAGTCGTTAAAAATATAGGTGCCTGGTCGAATTTCATTCACCTTACCAGTCTGTGCAACAAGTACACCTGTAGGAGATGAACCAGCGCTTATATCCTTAATATTGATACCGTTTTCAATCAATAAATTAGCTACACTTTCCATAAGTTGCCCCTCTTCTATAGCGGCAATTTTAGGGTCAGTAGTTGGTTTGTTGTCGTATATTAAACTTTTAAAAGTAAAAATTCCTGTAAGGTTAAGATTAGGCATTTCTGAAATAGTTTTTGCAAGCAATACAATGTCTTTTTGCACACCAGTACGTTTAGCGCCTGTATCTATTTCTAGACGAACTTCAAAAGTTAAGTTGTTATCCTTAGCACACTGTTGCAAACCTAATGCACCCTCGATACTGTCAACTGCAAGAATTAGTCTCTTTACCTTAGACGCAAGAGAGGGGAGCTTATCGGTTTTTGCCTTGCCTATGATTGGGTAAGCTATGAAAATATCATCTATTCCACCATCAGCCATAACCATTGCTTCTGAGATTTTTGCGCAAGTTATACCGACTGCACCAGCTTCTATTTGCATTTTAGCAAAAGCAACCATTTTGTGTGTTTTTATGTGAGGTCGTAAGTTGCACTTTGCTTTAAGTGCGTGTTGTTGCATGTTAGAAATATTTTTTTTAGCCTTAGCGTTGTCGACAACTATGCATGGTGTTTGCAAACTTTGAAGTAAATCTAGTTCCATATTCATGCTCCAATCAATATTATTATGTAAATATAGTAACTAGTTTTAATGTGTATGTCAAGATATTTTTAAATATATAATTTATTTTGTTGAATTTGCTAGGTGTTTTTCTATAATACTTCCTTTATCGTATATAGCGTTATCAAATATAGCGCCGTCTAAAATAGCGTTATTAAAATTTGCGCCTCGTAAATCGCAATTTGAAAAATTTGTGCCACTTAGGTTTGCATAAGTAAAGTTTGCACTTATAAGCTTAGAATTACTAAAATCTGAGTTATGTATATTGGCACGGTAAAAATCTGAGTCGTTCATAGTGCAATTGATTAATTCTGCATCATAAAAATAAGCATTATAAAAAGAAGAATTAATAAGATTAACTTCGTAGAAATCGGCTTCGAAAATAGTAGCGTAAGAAAAATCGCTATCATTTAGAGTGCATTCAAATAAATATGCTGAATTTAATATAGCCCTAGAAAAATTTGAATATATCATAGTAGAATCTATAATATAAACACTTGTTAAATCCGAATTAGCAAAAATCGAATTAGCTAGGTTGGAGTTGGATAAATTAATACCATCAAGATCTGAAAATGACAAGTCACAAGAAGAAAAATTTATATTTACTAAAGAAGCGCCATTCAATAGACTTCTTCTTAAGTCACAATCTTTTGCTACTGTATTCTGCAAATATAGTCCAGCACAGTCATAAGCTTGAATGCATGAATGAATATTATTTAGCCTAATCTTTGTGTTTGTAATCGTATTTGCAACTAAAATAATATTAAAAAAACTTAACTCGGCTTGGCGTAATCTGTTACCCTTAGTAGGGTTTTTCGGTATGCAATTTGTTGTAGCAATAAAATTTTCTAATTTTCTTGTGTTTAAATCAAAGTAATTGATATTAGTCAGATTATAGATAAAACCTACAATATCTTCATCAATTAAGTCGTAAGATAAACTCTCACAAAGGGTTTCGTAGTCTTCGTTAACTAACAGATTAAATATATATTTTGCAAAGAAAAATTGATAAAATGATCGATGAATAAATTCTACTCTGTTGTCACTTACTCTTGTGTAAAAATGTGCTAAAACAGGTGTAATGTTTTGGGTAACTGGGTTTTCGTCGTTTTTGTAATACTCAAAAGCACATTGATTTAAACTATCGTGAAAATGTGCAATGTCATCAAGTCCATTACCTATTCTAGTGCGTTCTCGCTCGGTAATTTTATCTAAGATAGCGATATACAAATCGGCTCTATTTCTCATGTTGGAATACACACCATAAAATGCAACTAATTGCAATAACAACGGTATACTGACAAGGTCATACAAAGTCTTATGTTCTGTCAAATCTGCTTCAGTACACTGGTATTTTATTTCACTCATAGAATTATATACATCAATCCAATTTACTATCTCTTTTGGGTTGAGGGTTCTTAATGTTTGAACTGTGACAGAATGTTTTTCTAGGTTATCTGTAATATAATTAGGACGTGAAGATATGACAAACTTAACTTTATTATACTTTTGCAGATAAGTTACAAGAGATGTTTCTGCTTTTTCTTTTGTCGTGTCAAGTATCTCTCTTAGCGTATCGATTACCTCATCAAAGCCGTCTAAATACACTGCTAAATTATTTTCTTTTGTCAGTTGAATTTCCGTGTCTAGGTCTAGTTTAAAACCAATTTTCTCAATACCTAGTGGAGTTGCTATTACTTTTACATTACTGCTATTGATAATGTCGGTAAGCTTGATGTAGGCGATGTTTTCAATCTTTCCGTCAAACAGTTGTTTGTTGCTAGTAACAAAGTCATATAGCAACTTTATGCCTAAACTGCTCTTCCCATGACCTGCTTCGCCAGTAATAAACATAATGTTTTGTTCTGAGTTCAACCATTTGCTGATTGTAGGGTATATGTCACCACTCTCAAAATGAGGTTCTATGTAGTAATCTTTAAGCTTAAATTCGTCACCTATAATCAAATTTTTACGCTCGTAAATATAAGTCATGTCTTTGTAATGGCTATCGAAAATACTAGGTGGTGGGGGAGGTGATGTTAATTTTTCAAGCAATTCGATAAGTTTTTTAATTTCAGCACCCAATATTTTAGTGCTATGATTAACAACACTTCTTTGCTCGTCATTCAATGGGTTTAGTGAATAGAATAAGTAATAATATAAAAATGTTAAAATGTTGATTATCTGATTTTTTTTATGAACATTTATAGCTTTTCCAGACGAGCTGTAATACATATTAACTTGCATTTCAATGCTATCACATATCTCGTCGTGTGTTTTACTTAATTCATATTTTGCCATATAATACATTGTTTCTGCAAGACCTGTATTACCAAAAATCAGCTCTATTTCATCTGTATAGCTATCGTCTATATTAAAAGATAAATCCATTTCCTTGAACTCATCAAAGAATTTTTGGTTCTGTTTAATTTTTTTTGCTTCTTTATATTTAACAGAGATTTTACTCCAAGCTAAGTCCCAAATCTTCCCACTTAAAAAAGAAGCCAACCCTAATTCTACCATGCCAAAACCTCCCACAGTTATTTCAATAATTTTACCATATATTGTAAAAAAATGAAATAGTTTGTAGAAAAAAAGTAGCCATGAAATTAATCATGGCTACTGAGCTTTATTCGGTTACCGTTGTAGTATCTGTTGCAGTATCTGGAGTGATAGTGCCGTCTGGTACAGTGGTGTCTGGTTCTTCGGTTGGTGGAGTAACTGGTATTTCTACTTCTTCGCCTCCTAAAGATAGCGTAATAGATGAACCCAGTGCAACTGTAGAGCCTGCTGTAGCAGATTGTGCCACAACTTTGTCTTGCATGTTTTCTACAAAGTCACCTGTTGTGTAAGTGATAGAGAATAGCTTATCATAACCATTATTTATGATTTCAGCCTCTGTCATTCCACTAAAATCTGGTACAGTTTGAACATTGTTAACAGGTACATATTTGATGTGAATTTCTGTACCTTGTTGTGTTTCGTACCCAGCTTCTAAGCTTTGCCACCACACTTCGCCTTGCAATCTGCCCTCTGCATATTCAGCAGTGAAAACAGGTACTAACTGTAGCTCGTTGCATATCTCCATAGCTTTTTCCCTTGTCATAATGTCTGAGTATGCATTGCCAGCATTTAGTACTAAATCTGGAACATAAACTACATCACCTTTTGACACAACTAAGTTTAGTGTAGTTGATATACCTATTTTTGTTGACTCTTTGTCTTGTGTTAGAATTGTACCACTGCTTAGTTCAGAGGTTGTGTATTGGATAGACACTTTTAGACTAGCACCTAACTCGTTATATGGTTCTATCCAAGTGTAAACAGAATCAATGCTTTGTCCAACGAAAGATGGAACAGTAAAGCTGTTTCCTAAAGAATAAGTAAGCTCAATAATTTGGTCGTCATACAAAGTACCTGACTCAACTGATTGATATATCAGATTACCTTCGTTAGAGCTTGAATATTTCTCTTTAACTATAGTCATTATACCAAGTTGAGAAGCCACAGCAGATGCTTTTTCTTGAGAATATTCATAGAAGTTAGGAACAATTATTTCTTCACCTTTTGATACATTCAAGGTGATAGTATCGCCCTCTCTAACAACTTCTTCAGCTTTGATGCTTTGTTTAAAGATAGTGTTTTCTGGGTAAGTATCATGGAATTCTTCAATCAATTCTAGCTTAATATTATTTTCTTCTGCAAAAGTTTTAGTAGCTTCTAAAGTCATGGTTGTAAAGTCTGGCAGAGTAACTGCTTCGCCCTCGCCTTGTCCTTTAGAGAACACTACGTACAGTGGGCTATCTCTGCGAATTTCTTTATCCAAAACGCTGTCGTCGTTTATTGTGAACGAGATAACCTCGCCCTCTGGCACAGTTTCGCTGTCTTCTGATGTCACACGAACTTTGCTCATGTGGTTTTCTTCCGCCCAATCTTCAACCTCTGCCATAGTCATAGCTTCAATATCTGGCACTGCTACCAAGATGCTTAAATCAGGTCCGTTAGATATTGTAAGCTCTATAAAGCTACCACTGCTAACAGTTTCGCCCTCTACTGGGTTTTGTACAAATATTTCATTAAGTGCAACAGTGTCGCTATACTCTGTTTCTGCACGAATTAGAACATCATTTTCGGTCGCCCAAAGTTCTGCTTCGGTTCGTGTCCAGCCTATCATGTTTGGAACAGCAGTGCCTCTGTTTAAAAGAATTACTGTTACAATAATCGCAATAACAGCTACAACTGCTATACCGATATAGACAACAGGAATGTGTCTCTCGGTAGTTTTTGCTCGGTTTCTGTTTCTTGGAGGTTCAAAACTGCTTTGTTCCTCAAAGTTAAAGTTATCGCTACTGCTACTTAGCTCGTTAGTATCAGCATCTTGTGTAGTTTTTAGTGTCCTGTTTGTAGGTCTAACACTCTCCAATTCGCTAGGGATATTCTCTGTGTTAGATTCATTGTTTCTTTTGTAGTTGTTCAAAAAATTGTTGTCCATATTTGTTTTAAATTCCCTCTTTCCTAAATATCAAGATAGAAATACAGCTATAACGTTAGCCGTATTTCTTCTTGAAAAAATATTTAGTTTGTAATGTCTAGCTTTTTGAATGAGAATAGTGAAATTATAAATATCACTGCTCCGTATATCAAGTTTACACCTATTCCTAACGGAATACTTAATGGGAAGCCTTTTGAAATCAGTTCGCTTGTCATGCTATATTCTGCATAGAAGTCATACATGTTGATGTATGGTATAGGAGTGAAAGCGATGAAAGATAGGCTTGTTGACATTTGATATGCAAATGCAAGTACGATAGTTGCACCGAATAATACAAGTGTTGGTATTATTATTGAAACAGCTATGTTTTTAGATGTCATTGATACTGAGAAAGCTATAATGTAACAGAATAGCATTGACACTGATGTTACCATCATTCTTTCAAACAGCATTAGGAAGAAATTAATATCTCCACTAGCAGTGTAATTAGGGAAAGAATAGTCGCTAAATCCGTGTGTAAATCCTGTAATTACTATTGTAGTCAAAAAGATTGCAAAATACAAGACATAAAGTATAATTAATCCTGCTAAAAATCTAGATAATATAACTTTTTCTCTAATTCTTGGTCTAATCATTAAAAGTCTAACTGTTCCGCTTTGGAATTCGCCAGCGATTGTGTAACCACCGATTAGTATACCGAAGATTGCAACTAATGATACTGATGATAACATAGAGTTTACATTAGTTCTTGCTCCATCTTGTACAAACTTCATGTCAGGTTCGCTAGTATCTAGTGATGATTGAGCAACGAAAATATTTTTTTCTGCTTCTATAACTGTGTCTTGTAAGTTTTTTTCGTAGTTAGAATAAGTTTCGTACTCTCTTAATTCATATTCAGATTCATAAAACTCTTCTTCAGTTAGTTTGTAAGTAGTAGCTTGTTTTATATCACTTCTAGCCCAGTTTAATTGGTCTAATGCATCATTTTCCCAACTTCCGTCTCCTGGTACAATGCCATTAGCTAATCTATATTCTAATTCAGGAATTTGAATTTCTTGTATATCAGATATATTCATGTTGATGTGTTCGATTTGCTCTGATAAATATTCTTCTTTACTAGGGTCAGCTATAATATCTGCCTCTAAATCTAGAATATCTTGATTATAATCTTCTATATCTTTGTTATAGTTTCTAATTGAATAATCAACATAAAGGTTAAAGTCATTATTAGCTATAATAGTTTTAACGTCTTCTAAATTAGAAGCTAACTCTGCTTTGTCTTCATCTGTATATTCTTCAAGTTCTTTTGATATATCTACATAAGAATGTCCGTTGTACTCCAAAACTTTTGTCATAGCATCTTCATTTATATCATCAGTTTGAATAACGAAATTTTTAATTATATTATATTGGTTTTGGTATGTTAAACGTATACGATAATCGGCCCAATCAGTAGCTTGAGTTGCTGCTAATAAGTAAAAATCAATTAATTCTTGGTTAAGGTCAACTGCGTACTTAACTTCGTCTTGGCTTTCGTACCAATCTGTTGCATAGTCACGTTGATCCACAAAATTGCGTAAATCCCAGTAAAGTTCAGAGTTGTTTGGAACTGTAACTCCGTCTATAACTAACTCTTCACCACCATATCCGTAATATGAAGAACCATAAATCATGTCATCTATTGATGATGAAAAAAGGCTGATAATCGGTGTAACTACACAAAGTAATGCAAAAATAATAATGCCTGAAATCAAAATAAACTTAGATTGAAGCATAAGTTTTGCTTCTGCTAAAATTTGTTTAAAAAAGTTCATACTTATACCCCCTTAAGAAATTTGGTTCTTAGAACCTGATGTCATAGAAATGAAATCTTGCTCTAGTGAACGTTGTTGTCTGTTAACTGCATAAATGCCTATGCCCTCGCTAATTAAATCGCTGATGATTTTAGGTATTTCGTCGTTTTTCATAACCAAATTTACACCCTCAGGTAGCATATCACAGTTAGCACCCATAGCTTTAAATTTCTCTAAAACATGTTTATTGTTATCTGTAACAAATGTGTATTGGTAAATCTCTACATTTTCTTCTTCGTTAGAACCTATAGTTTTTTCGCCAATAATCACGCCGTTATCGATTATGTAAATTCTGTCGCACATAAGTTCCATTTCAGAAAGCAAATGGCTAGAAATAAACACACCTGTACCAGCATTTTGTGCTAAGTGTTTTAAAAGGTCACGAAGTTCTTTGATACCTATAGGGTCAAGTCCGTTAGTAGGTTCATCCAATATAAGTAGTGGAGGCATGTGTAACAAAGCTTGTGCAAGACCAACCCTTTGTCTCATACCCAAAGAATATGTTTTGATTTTGTGGTTAATTCTGTCTTTCATTTTAACAAGTTCAACAACAGAATCAATGTTCTCTACTGCTTCTTTTCCGTGAAAGCCAGCAAAGTACTCTAAATTTTGTCTGCCAGTAAGTCTTTTGTATAAATCAGGATTTTCAACTATACCGCCAACATTTTGCATTGCTCTTTCAAAATCTGTTTTAACACTGTGCCCACACACGCTTATGTTGCCCTCGGTTATGTTAAATAGTCCCATTATCATTTTAATGGTAGTGGTTTTACCTGCGCCGTTAGGTCCCAAAAAGCCTACAATCTCGCCACTATTTACAGTTAGGCTAACATTGTCTACTATAGTTTTTTTCTTTATCTTTTTGGTAACGCCTTCTAATTTCAAAAGCTCCATTAGATTTCCTCCTTAAAGTTCAAGTGTATTATTAAAGTTAATACACTTATAATAGTCTATTATGAACCGTTTGTCAATAGTATATTTCTGAAATAAACATTAAATTTTTATTAAAGGCTAAATAATTCCAAAATAGTAAGGAGCAGTGACACTTTTTTTGTGTCACTGCTCCTTATATAATTTATTTTAGACACCCATTATATCGGTGTGCAGAATGTTTATCGTTAATATATCGTTTCCAGCAGTGTTGATAATAGCTGTGATATTTAATGATGTATCATTCAAAATCCAACGGCTAAAGCTGTTCTGTAAGCCGTTAAATTCATTCTCTGAAAACTCACTAGGCTCTCCGTATATTTCAGTGAATTCAGCAAGCTTTTCTGCGATGTACTCAGAAGAATTTTCTTCAAGTGTAAAGCTAAAAGTTATTCCTGCAAGCCTGTCATTTGTGAAAAAATAGTTGGACTCAGCTGTGAAGTCGTCAAGCATGAATATATTGTTAGGTGCATACATCACACCAGAAACTACACCCTCTTGGTCGATGATAGTCTCTGTAGATTTATCTATAACAGAAGCATTATCATCTGGAGAACTACCCCAAACTAAACCGTTATAAGAGAATTCGTCATCGTTTTTAAAACTGGATATATCAAGAGTGACATTTTTGTTTTGTGATGAACATGCAGTTAATATAGCCATAATAAGCAGAATTGTTGCTATAAGATTTACTGTTTTTTTCAATTGGAACACCCCTATAAGCTATTATTCTACATCAACTGAAGTTGTTGGTACTGCCTCAGTCGGTGCTGATTTTTTTGTACCTAGATAATTTGGTAAGTCCATTCCCGCCATGTCGAACATATCGTTCATTGGAGGGATGCTTTTCATAAGTCCTGACAAGAAGTTAGCTGTTGAGCTTTTTCCGTCAGCGCCGTTGCCGCCATCCCAAACAGTAATTTTATCAAATTTAATGTTTTTGATAGAGTCAACTTGGATTTTAAGCAAGTCTTCCATTTTATCTGTAAGCATAAGTTTAAGTGCATCGTCTGCGTTGCCACCAGCAGCCTTTACAATCTCTGCAAGACCAGCAGCTTGCTTAGTTAGGATTTCTTGAATACCACGAGCCTCAGCTTCCATTTTCATAAATATCGCATCAGCTTCACCTTTTGCTCGTCTTCTAATTTGTTCAGCCTCAGCCTCAGCCTCAAGCTCTAATTTACGTTTAGCAATCTCTGCTTTAACGATAACATCAGCTTCTAGTGTAGCTTTTTCTCTTGAAGAACGAGCAAGCTCTGCGGTTTGTTCAGCAGCATAAGCGTCTTCAAGCGCTTTCGCAGACTGAATTTTCTCAGCAGATGTAGCAATTCTTAAAGCTTCAGCTTCTTTTTCACGTCTTTGAGCATTACTCAAAGATATAGCAACTTGCGCTTCGTTTTCACCAGTAATAGCGATAGACTCAGCTTGAGAAACTTGGATACGTTGGTCTTTTTCAGCATTCGCTTGACCGATAGCACCGTCACGAGTTTTCTCAGCAACTGATTTTTTAGCGTCATTGATAGCTTTAGCAGCTGCTTCTTTACCAAGAGCTAGGATATAACCAGATTCGTCGTTAATGTCTGTAACGTTAACGTTGATAAGACGTAGACCGATTTTTTTAAGCTCTGTTTCAACGTTAGAAGAAACAGCTTCTAGGAATTTGTCTCTGTCTGTGTTGATTTCTTCGATATCCATTGTAGCAATTATAAGTCTTAATTGTCCAAAGATAATATCTTTTGCAAGCTCTTGAATCTCTACAAGTTTCAAACCAAGTAGTCTTTCAGCAGCGTTTTGCATAACGCCAGTTTCTGTTGATATACCTACTGTAAATCTTGATGGTACGTCGATACGAATGTTTTGTCTTGAAAGTGCGTTTGTTAAGTCAACTTGAATTGACAGAGGGGTTAAGTCTAAGTACGCAAAACCTTGAACAACAGGAATAACAAAGGCTGCGCCACCGTGGATACATCTAGCACTTCTAGCTGTTCCATCTTTGTTTTGGCCAACTTTACCAAAGATAACCATAACTTTGTCGGACGGACACTTTTTGTATCTTGAAATAAAGAAAACAAGTACAGAAAGCAGGATTAAAACTAACACGACTATAAAGATAACTAATTCTACAGGGATCATAATTAAAACTCCTTTTATAATTTTTATATCACTTATCACTTCTTAATAACTATAAGAGTGTTAGGTGCAGATATTGATACAACAGTAACACTTGTGCCCGTTGTAAGGGGTTCGTCTTCGTCAGTCATTGCATCAAATTCACTGTACTGACCTCCGACTACTGCGTTGATTTTACCAGTTCCACCACGGTTTGCAGGTATTCTAATGTAAACTGTTCCACTTACTCCAAGGGCATCGTTTATACTGCCAGTGCCGTTTTCTTGAAGTTTAAATAAATAATAATATGCTAAACCTATTAGGTACATAGCTCCAGCACCACATGCAAATGCTAAAATTAGTGTAGCAAGAGCCTGTAAGCCTAGTTCAAGAAGTAATACTCCAGACCAACCAAACACTGCAAAAAAGCTAACAAAACCTTTTACTGTAAGAAATTGTAAACCAGACGAACCGGCGTCAATTTCCAGCTCATCAAATTCGGATAAACCCTCACTCTCAGCCTCAGAGTCGCCTCCAATGAATAATAGCACAATTTGCACCACTAAAATCACTGTGGCAGGTATAGCTATAAAAGCTAATACTTGTTGTAAATTACTTAACGAATTCCACCAATCAATCATAATATCACTCCTTTCATATAATTCTCGAAATCTTCATCAATAACAGCGCTTGTCGTTTACACTCGCAAGATAGATGAGAAATTAGCAAAATCTCTAACACAACTTTCAATCTATCTTTTGCACCGTAAACAGGTTCGATATAATTAGAAAGAATATCGTCTAAAATATAGACTAAGTCTTCTCGTTTTTCATTGTACCTAAACAGTAGGTCAACAAAATAGAAATAAAGGTCGCTGTCGCTAATTAAATCGTCGCTTTCAGACACTAAGTCGCCATTAATATGTGATATTAAAGAACATATATTGTCTATCGGCAAGCAATCTTTAACTGCGTTTATCGTTGCTAATCTTGCAAGTTTATCCATAGAATATTTTTTTTCTATAGGAGGGGAAACGTAGCCTCTTTTTACCCAGTTTTGAACAGTGTGGGTCTCTAGACCGGTTACTGTGCAAATTTGGGAAAGTACTAATCCGCCTGTAGAGTACATTGAATTAAAGATTTTTCTGCACTCTAGGTTGTTGCCTTCTATAGTTAATCCTGGAAGTTGTTTCATCATCTCACCACCTTAAACTGTAATATGATTATATCACACAGTCACGTGACTGTAAAGAGGTAAAATAAACAAAAATAATTACATTTTTTTATAGATATTGTTGATTTACGGTAGGGCAAGGGTTCTACTCTTGCCGAAGAATAGATTTGGTACATACTAATCAATATGTTTTTCATATTGTTTAAAACCTCAAATTATGGTATAATCAATATTATTTGAGCAAAAAAGGGGAGCGACTATGGATAAAAGAGAACAAATGCTTGCAGAGGGTAAAATTAGTGGATTGATTTTAAAGTATTCGCTTCCGGCAATATTAAGTGGATTGATAAGTGCGATATATAACATTGTAGACCAAATATTTATAGGTCAACAAGTAGGTGTTATAGGAAACTCTGCTACAAACGTTGTGTTTCCAGTGGTTATGATAACCTCTGCACTTGCTACTTTAATAGGTGTGGGTACGTCTAGTAATTTTAGCTTGGCAAGAGGCAGAAAAGACGAAGATTTGTCTAAAAAATTCATTGGAAACGGAATTTTAATGGCTGTTGTGTGGGGCGTGACTATTTGTGTTATAGCACTGCTTTTTTCGTCTCAGATTTTAAACGTATCAGGTGCAACTCCTGCAAACATGGAATATGCACAAACATATTTAGGTATACTTGCACTGGGTTTTCCGTTTTTTGTGTTTAGTACATCGGTTAGCCACATAATAAGAGCAGATGGTTCACCAAAATATTCAATGATATGTATAGGCTCAGGCGCTATTTTGAACATAGTTTTAGATGCACTATTTATGTATGGTTTTAACATGGGCATAGCAGGGGCAGCGTGGGCAACGGTGATAGGGCAGGTTGTGTCAGCAGGGTTATCAGTTAAATATTTAACTAAATTTAAGACGTTTAAGTTAGATAAAAGTGTGATTTCTCTTAAATTTTTTGCTATGAAAAAAATCGCATTGCTGGGAATTGCTCCATTTGTGAACCAAATCTCAATATCCATAACTCAAATTGCAATGAATAACACAATTACCTTATACGGTGCGGACTCAATTTATGGAACGGATATTCCACTTGCATGTGTGGGGATTATCACAAAAGTTAACATGATTTTTGTGACTATAGCTATAGGCATAGGGCAAGGCTCTCAACCGATTATCGGCTTTAACTACGGCGCTAAAAATTACACTAGAGTTATGGAAGCGATACGTAAAAATTTGATGTATGTAAGTGTTGTGTCAGTAATGGCGTTCTGTGCGTTTCAGATTTTCCCAAGACAAATTACGTCTTTGTTTGGCGACGGAAGCGAATTGTACTTTGAATTTGCAGAAAGTTATTTTAGAATATTCATGTTTATGGCATTTACCATTGGAATTCAACCAGTTGCTGGCAACTTTTTTACTTCACTTGGCAAATCCACAAGAGGTGTGTTTATATCGCTTACTAAACAGATTTTATTCTTACTGCCACTCATAATTATTTTACCAATGTTCATGGGTTTAGACGGTGTATTGTATGCTGGCCCGATTGCAGATACTGCTGCTGTTTTAGTGTCTAGCATATTGTTAATTAAAGAATACAGAAATCTAAAAAGGTTAGATAATGAACAAAATGCAGTAAAAAAACTGACAGAAAGAGAAATTTTATGCTAGTAAGTTTTGTGCTGTAATTAATGTACGAATGATTGACAAAATTTGCCTAGCAGTGTATAATAATTATTAGGTGATTTATCATTATATCTTGAAAAATAATTGTAATTTTGGGAGGAAACATGGAAAAAAAATTCTATGATAATTTTAATGGAGTTAGAACTTTAGCAGCTGTTACTATTGTATTTATGCACGTGTTACAAACAGCTTCTTACACTTTTAAACCTGGATTGGTTTCAGATTTAGCTTATATATATTTATATAATTCTTATGTTTTTGTTGAGCTCTTTTTTATGATAAGTGGTTTTTCATTGTGTTGTGGATATTATGAAAGAATTAAAAATAACAAAATGAATATCAATGATTTCTATAGTAAAAGATATACAAGGATTTTACCTTTTTTTGCTATATTGGTATGTCTAGATTTATTAGCAACTTTTCTGTTCGGCAGTGGAATAACTATGTCAGTTTTATATGAAGCTTACGCAAACTTTACACTGTTGTTTGGTTTTCTTCCTATGGTTGATATCAGTGTAATTGGTGTTGGTTGGACTTTAGGAGTAATATTTGGTTTTTATATAGTATTTCCATTTTTTGTATATACATTATGGACTAAACGCAGAGCATGGTTTTGGTTGCTAGTATTTTTAGGAATTAACTATGTTACATCTGTTTATTTTGTGGGAGAAAATGGACCTATAAAAACTAACACATTCAGATTTCTTTGCTTCTTTACAGTTGGTGGTATTTTATATCTATATAAAGATAAAATCGACAATATGTATAATAAGTTAAGTAAAAGTGTATCAATGGTAGTGTCTGTACTATTTCTTATTGTGGGGCTAATCATTAGTGTTTATTTTGAAGATAACAATAATTATACCAATATACTTGCGCTGTGGCTCACTGTGAAAAATATTTTAGCGTTTGCGCTCATACTAATTTCTGCTATGGCTCCTAACCACAAAGTGTTAGATAATATATTTACGAAATATATGAGCAACATAAGCTTTGAAATTTATTTATCTCACATGTTAATGTATAGAGTTGTAGAAATGGTGGGATTAATAGCTATTTTTGGAAACACTGTACATGGTTATATCATTGTTTCTTTAGCAGTTCTTGCAGGTTCTACAGCATTCTCTATTGTGTTTAAGATAATAGAGAAAAAAGTTTTTGCTTATCTAGATAAAAGAAAATTAGCAAAAACTACAGTCTAATTTATACAAAATAAATCCGAATTCTAATGTTTTGCATGAGAGTTCGGATTGTTATTTTTTATTATGGAGAGAAATTTTATGCTAGTAAGTTTTGCACTTATTTTTATTTTAAGTTTAATACTCAGTACGGTTTTTAACAAGCTGAAACTACCTAGGTTTTTAGGCATGCTTTTAACAGGTATAATACTTTCTGCATTATCGCTTATCGATGATAGTATACTTAATATATCGGCTGATTTACGAGAGATTGCACTTATAATTATACTTACAAGAGCTGGCTTAACACTAGATTTAAAAGTGTTAAAAAAAGTTGGTAGACCAGCAATTTTAATGAGCTTTGTTCCAGCTCTTTTTGAGATTACAGCTTACATTATTTTTGCACCTATTTTGTTCGGTTTATCAATTACTGAAGCAGCACTAATGGGTTGTGTTTTAGCTGCTGTATCTCCTGCTGTAATTCTTCCAAGAATGATAAAGCTCACAGAGGAAAAATACGGCACCAAAGAGGGTGTGCCACAGTTAATTATGGCAAGTGCAAGCATTGATGACGTGTTTGTGATAGTAATGTTTTCGGCTGTTTTAAGCATACAAATTGCTGAAATAAAATCGCTTAACGTAGTTTCTTTCACACTGATACCATTATCGATTTTACTGGGCGTTGTTATGGGAATTATAGTAGGCATTGCTTTGGTGTGGTTTTTCAAAAAGTTTAGATTACGAGATAGCACAAAGGTGATTGTTCTGCTGAGTGTGTCATTTTTGATGGTTGCGATAGAGGACTGCGCACCTGTATCAGGGCTTGTGGCTGTAATGGCTGTTGGAGGTACTTTGCTTACAAAATACTCTGATTTATCTGTAAGAATGTCGGCTAAATTCTCAAAATTATGGGTCGCAGCAGAGATAATACTCTTTGTATTAGTCGGTGCAAATGTAGATGTTAACTATGCGATAAGGGCTGGGGGATATGCTCTGCTTTTAATATTAGTTTCCTTATGCTTTAGAGTTTTTGGAGTGTGGCTGTGCTTAATCAAAACCAAGTTAAATTATAAAGAGAGATTATTTTGCGTGTTCTCATTTTTGCCAAAGGCTACAGTTCAAGCAGCTATTGGCTCAGTTCCACTTGCGATAGGATTGCCTGGTGGTGAAATTATTTTATCTGTAGCAGTTTTAGGTATAATAATTACAGCGCCTGTTGGTGCATTTTTGATGGATTATTCTTATAAAAAATTGTTGAAACATGAAAAATCATAAAAAATCATACAACCCTCACATTACTACATTATAGTGTGAGGGTTAGTTAAATAATTTTGACATAACAGCGTTGTCATTATAGTCCATTGGTTGAACATCTGGGAAGTACATGGTCATTCGGACAGCATACACGATTAAGTATATCGCTAGTATTGATAGTAGAACAATTACAGTTTTTTTGCCACCTTTTAGTAGCAATTTTGGCTTGTAACATAGCACAATAATTAATATAGCTGTTAACCAAAACAATGGGTGCCAGTAGAAAGCTCCACGAATATCAAAACTGGACAGAGAAAAATATGCCCTAGAAATGCCACAAGCAGGGCAAGGCAAACCTGTTGTGTTTTTTATAACGCAACCTATATCAGAGATAATTAATACGATAGAAGCAGCGACGAGTAAGATTGTTGGTTTTATGTATTTTTTATATATAATAAATCGCCTCTTTATATTGATATGCTTTAATTTTAACAATAATGTTTTAGATAGTCAAGTAGGGAGTAAGCATCACAAACATAATTAATTTTGGGGGAACTATGGAATTTTTTAAACCGATTGAAGTATATGAGAGCTTTGAGCTATTCTCTGTACCTCATCTAATTGCACTTGCTATTTTAACGGTAGCCTGTCTTGCAATTGTATTCTTACGCAAAGTAATTTTGAAAAGCGAAAAAAGAACAAGAAATCTTAGATTAACAATAGCATGGGCATTGATTATTCAACAAACTGCGTTCTATTTGTGGAAAATTAGTGCAAACGAATTCACACTAGACCAAATTTTGCCACTCAACTTATGTAGCATAGCGATTTTTTTAGCAATCTATATATTGCTGTCACAAAACAACAGGTTTTATCCACTGTTATATTACATAGGGATGTGTGGAGCGTTGCAAGCACTTTTAACACCGAGTATGGACGGATATAATTATCCACATTTTAGATTTTTTCAGTTCTTCACAGGGCATAATCTAATAATAATTGCTATAATTTTCATGGCTTTTGTTATGCAGTACAAAGTAGACTTAAAAGATACAGTAGTAGCGTTCTTCCAACTGCAAGTTGTAGCTTTAATGGCAGGGTTAGCAAATGTTTTCACAGGCGGAAACTACATGTTCTTGGCTAGAAAACCAGACTCAACTTCATTGTTTTCGATTATGGCAGATTGGCCATTCTATATAGTTCAATTAGAGGTAATAGTTGTGATACTAATGCTGTTATTAAGCATACCTTACATGATACACCTTAAAAAAGACTTTGTGAAAAAAAGTAAGCTAAAGTCAATTTCACAGAATACATAAGATAAAGAACCAAAAATTATGTTAAGAAAAGCGGTAAAAGTATTTACATTTTATCGCTTTTGTAGTAAAATAAAGAGAATAAATATGAAACGGAGCTGTCGTATGGATATAAAATATAAAAGAGTGTTATTAAAATTAAGTGGTGAGTCTCTAGCTGGTGAAAAATCAAGTGGTATAGATTTTGACGTGGTTTTAGAGATGTGCAAACCTATTAAAAAATTGGTTGAAATGGGCGTTGAAGTAGCCGTTGTTGTTGGAGGTGGTAACTTCTGGCGTGGCAGAAGCAGTGGCGATATGGACAGAACAAGAGCAGACCACATGGGTATGCTTGCAACAGTTATTAATGCATTAGGCGTGGCAGACGGATTAGAGCAAGTAGGTGTTGATGTGCGTGTTCAAACAGCTATATCTATGCCACAAATTGCAGAGCCTTATATCAGAAACAGAGCAGTTAGACACCTTGAAAAAGGCAGAGTTGTAGTTTTTGGTTGTGGTACTGGCAATCCGTTTTTCTCAACTGACACAGGTGCAGCTTTAAGAGCAGCCGAGATTGAAGCTGACGTAATTCTAAAAGCGACTTTAGTTGACGGCGTTTATGATAGCGACCCTAAAACTAATCCAAACGCTAAGAGATACGAACAAATTTCTTACATGGAAGTATTAAGCAACAACTTACAAGTTATGGACATGACAGCAGCTTCGTTCTGTAACGATAAAGACATTCCGTTTTATGTATTTAGCATTGAAGACCCAGATAACATCGTTAAGGTTGTTCAAGGCGAAAACGTTGGTACATTAGTACATTAATTTTATTTTTAAGAGGTAATAGTTATGAAAGAGATTTTAGAAAAATCAGAAAGTAAAATGAATAAAATCATAGAAGCATTAGAGAGTGAATATGCTTCTATTAGAGCAGGAAGAGCAAACCCAGCTGTTCTTGATAAAATTATGGTTGATTATTATGGAACTCCAACTCCAATCAACCAACTTGCAGCTGTTGCAGTTGCAGAGGCTAGAGTGCTAAACATTCAACCTTGGGACGCAAGTGTTGTGTCTTCTATTGAAAAAGCTATTCAAAAATCAGAGCTAGGTGTTAACCCACAAAGCGACGGTAAATTAATCAGACTAGTTTTTCCACAACTTACAGAGGACAGACGTAAAGAGTTAGTTAAAGAGATTAGCAAAATGGCAGAGGAAAGAAAAATTGCTATCCGTGGTGTTCGCCGTGATTCTATTGAAAAACTAAAAGATTTAAAGAAAAAAAGCGAACTTACTGAGGATGATTTAAAATTTGCAGAGAAAAAAGTTCAAGATATAACTGATAAAAAAGTTAAAGATATTGAAAGTATTGCTGCTGCTAAAGAGAAAGAAGTGCTTTCTATCTAAGATTAGCACACGGAGTGAAAATGCCGATATTTAAAAAAGATAAATTAGTTATGCCTGACCACGTTGCTGTTATTATGGACGGCAACGGAAGATGGGCAAAAAAACGTGGTTTGCCTCGCACAGCTGGACACACCAAAGGTGCAGCTAATTTTAAAACTATAACAAAGTATGCCTCAGACATAGGTATTAAATACTTTACAGTATATGCTTTTTCTACAGAAAATTGGAGCAGACCAAAAGATGAAGTTAGTATGCTTATGAAGATATTTAAGGATTACTTAAATGAAGCTTTAACAGACTTTTTACACGAAAATATCAAGATTAATTTTATAGGAGATACCTCTAAGTTCTCTCCTGAATTAATTGATTTAATAGAGCGAGTAAAAGAAGGCTCTGCAAGTAAAACTGGCATGGTTTTAAATCTTGCCCTAAATTATGGTGGCAGAGACGAAATAACAAGAGCTGTTAAAATTATTGCAGAACAGTATAAAAATGGCGAGATTGATGAAATTACTGAACAGGATATAGAGAATAATCTGTATACTAATAATCAGCCAGACCCAGATATTATTATTAGACCGAGTGGAGAAGAACGACTATCTAACTTTATGCTGTGGCAATCTGCTTATTCAGAATTTATCTACTTTGATATTCTGTGGCCTGATTTCAAAAAAAGCGATTTAGATAAGGCTATAGAGATTTATAATGGAAGGAACAGACGTTTTGGTGGGGTGTAATACGTCTTTGCGGTGATATAAGTTTATGAAACAAAGGGTAATATCAAGCGTAGTAATATCTTTGATGTTAATTGCACTATTGATATTTAACAGCACATTTCCAGTATTGTTAAACATAAGCATAGGGTTGGCTTCTGCTTTTTGTGTTCACGAATTAATAGTGGCATCTGGTTTATTAAAACACTGGATGCTCTATTTTCCGTCGATTTCAGTAGCATTTGCACTGCCGTTATTTGGGATTTTTAATGTGTCTGAAATGCTCGTGGTATACGCTTTTTATTCATTCATAATGTTCACGTCTTTAATAATTTATCATAGGTCAGTAACATTTAAAGACCTAGCGATTATATACAGCATGTCTATTTTAATACCGTCAGCACTACAAACAATTGTTTTAAGCAGAGAGTTAAACAGTACTTACGGAATGATATATGCAATTTTATCCGTAGTTTGTGCGTGGATACCAGATATTGGAGCATTTTTGGTAGGCGTTAACTTTGGAAAAACTAAGCTTTGCCCAGAAATTAGCCCTAAAAAAACGGTTGAAGGCTTATTTGGTGGAATTGGATTTTCTGTTGTGCTAGTGCTTGCAATTGGTGTAGTATCTTCATTATTCTATTTTGGAGACATCGACTCAATAAGCTATGTTCCTTTAATAATTTTAGGATTATTAGCACCGATTACAGCAACAATTGGAGATTTAAGCTTCTCTTTAATTAAAAGAAGTTGTGGAATAAAAGATTTTGGACAAATTATACCAGGACATGGTGGTTTGTTAGATAGATTTGACAGTGTTACATTTACAGCACCATTAGTTTTTCTAGTGTTGTCATATTTCCCAATGTTTTTATCATAATAATAAATGGAGTTATATTAATGAAAAAAATAACATTATTAGGTAGCACCGGTTCAATTGGTGTTCAATGTTTAGAAGTAGTAAGAATGCATAGTGACAAGTTTAAAATTCAAACGCTTGCTGTGCGCTCTAATATAATAGAGCTCGAAAGTCAAATTAGAGAATTTAAACCGCAAGCAGTTGCGGTTTTTGACTTAAATTCAGCTAAATTATTAAAAGAAAAAGTAGCAGATACAGGCGTAAAAGTGCTTTCTGGTATAGAAGGAATATGCGAGTTAGTTAGAGAGTACGACTGCGATTTTGTGCTTAACTCTGTAACAGGTATGGTAGGTTTAAAGCCGACTTTAACAGCTGTGGAATGTGGTAAAACTTTGGCGCTTGCAAACAAAGAAAGCCTTGTAACAGGTGGTGAACTTGTTATGAAAAAAGCTAAGGAGACAGGTGCGTTAATCTTGCCAGTTGATAGCGAACATTCTGCGATTTTTCAGTGCTTAAATACAAAACATCATACAGACGATTTAAAAAGAATAATCATAACAGCTTCTGGTGGGCCTTTCTTTGGAAAAGACAGAGAATATTTAAAAACTGTTACGCCAGAAATGGCACTAAAGCACCCAAACTGGGACATGGGGAGTAGAATTACAATTGACAGTGCGACCATGTTTAACAAAGGGTTGGAGGTTATAGAGGCTAAATGGATTTTTGACTTACAGCCTGAGCAAATTGATGTTGTGGTTCACAGAGAGAGCATAGTTCACTCACTGGTTGAGTTTAACGATAATTCTGTTTTAGCACAATTAGGTGTGCCAGACATGCGAATACCTATTCAATATGCTTTGACATACCCTACAAGAATTCCGTCCCCAGTTAAGCAGTTGAACTTATGGGATTATCAGAACTTGTCGTTCTATAAAGCAGATGAAAAAACCTTTAAATGCCTAGCAGTTTGCAAAAATGCAATGGTTAGAGGTGGTCTTGCACCAACAGCTGCTAACGGAGCAGACGAGGAAGCTGTAAAGCTGTTTTTAAACAACAAAATTAGCTTTACTGACATTGGAGACTTGGTAGAAGCAGCAACAGCTAACCAAAAAGACGTTACAAGTTTTGATTTAGAAGATTTAATTGAAGCTGATAGAATAGCGAGAGAATACGTATTAAACAATATTTAGGAGGTAATTCGTGATTAATGGAATAATATTGATAGTAGCAGGTATTTTACTTTTCAACTTGATAATATTTGTGCATGAGTTCGGTCATTTCTTCACAGCAAAAATGTCTGGTATGCTTGTACACGAGTTTGCATTAGGAATGGGGCCGAAGTTTTTCAGCTTCACAAAAGGTGAGACGGTATATTCTTTAAGGCTTTTTCCTATAGGTGGATTTTGCGACATTGAGGGCGAGAACGGAGACACAGGAAACGACAGATCTTTTGCTAGTAAACCGATTTGGAAAAGAATGATTGTTATCATCACTGGTGCGATAATGAATATTATCTTAGGTATAATTTTTATGTCAGTGTTACTTGTTCAACAAGATTTACTTCCGTATCCTATGATAGCTGACTTTGCCGAAAACTCTAAATTTGAGCAAGCAGGTTTAAGTGTAGGAGACACTATCACAGAAGTTGATGGATATGCGATATATTCAGAGAAAGATTTATCTTTTGCGTTAGCGATAGCAGACCCTAATTCAGTAGATTTAGAGGTGGAGAGAGCTGGCGAAAAGCTAGAGTTCACAGATATTACACTAGACAGCGAAGAGATGAGTGGCAGAACTGTAACGGTAATGGATTTTTACATCTATGGTGAGCCGATTTCGTTCACAGGAGTTATCGAAAAAACATTTGTAGACTCACTTTCAATCATAAGAATGGTTTTGGCTAGCTTAGAGGGCTTAGTTACAGGTGAGTTCGGATTTAACGAGGTATCAGGACCGATTGGTGCGACACAAGCGATTGCAGAGGCGGCTTCTGTTGGTTTGCAAGAAAGCTTGATTGCTGGCTTTAACAACATTCTATTTATGATGGCAGTTATTAGCATAAATTTAGGTGTGTTCAACCTTTTACCAATCCCAGCACTTGACGGTGGCAGATTTGTTTTCTTGTTAATAGAACTGATTTTTAGAAAACCTGTACCAGAAAAAGTAGAGACTTATGTAAACACAGCAGGCTTTGTAGTGCTTATAGGATTTATGGTAGTAGTGGCGTTTAAAGATGTTTACTATTTGTTTGTATAATTGATATAGAGGATAATATGACTAGGAAAACGACAAAAAAAATTAAGATAGGCAACACTGAGATTGGTGGACTTAGCTCTGTGAAAATACAATCTATGCTTAATGTTCACCACAGCAATGTGGAGGGCAATGTAGAGCAAGCAGTTAGGCTAGAAAAAGCTGGGTGCGAGATTGTGCGTGTGGCTATTCCAAATGCTGAAGCTGTAAAGCTAATTCCATCAATTAAAAAAGAGATTAGTATTCCGTTGGTTGCAGACATTCATTTTGATTACAAATTAGCGTTGTTATCTTGCGAAAATGGAATTGATAAAATTAGAATAAACCCAGGAAATATCGGAAATGATGACAGAGTTAAAGAGGTTGTAAATGCGTGTAAATCTCGTAATATTCCTATTAGAATAGGAGTGAATTCTGGCTCTGTTGAAAAGCATATTTTAGAGAAATATAAGTCTCCAACTCCAAGAGCTTTGTGCGAAAGTGCGATGTACCACGTGAACTTGCTAGAGAAATTCGACTTTACAGACATAGCAATATCTATTAAATCTTCTGATGTTGTTAAGATGATAGAAGCGTATGAACTGATGAGCGAAATGGTTGATTATCCGTTGCATTTAGGTGTGACAGAGGCAGGCACTGCCCACATGGGACTTGTGAAATCTGCTGTAGGAATTGGCAGTTTGTTGGCTCACGGAATTGGCGACACGATAAGGGTATCTCTAACAGCTGACCCAGTGGAAGAAATCGCTGCTGCTAAAGATATTTTGAAATCTTTAGGAATGAGAAAAGGCATTAAGTTTGTGTCATGCCCAACTTGTGGCAGAACTAGCATAGATTTAATAGGTCTTGCAAGCAAAGTAGAAAAAGCCTTAGAAAACTGCGAAAAAGACATCACCGTTGCTATTATGGGTTGCGAGGTTAACGGACCAGGTGAAGCTAAAGAAGCCGATATTGGTGTAGCTGGTGGCAAGGGAATAGGTCTTATATTTAAAAAAGGGCAGATACTGAAAAGAGTTAATGAAGATGAATTGCTAGGCACTTTATTAGAAGAAGTCGAAAAATTATAAGGGGTAAAAGTGAAATTAATATCAGCTTTTTTTGAAAAAGAAATTAGTAAAAATAATTTAAGTGAAAATTTATTAAAAGGCGAGATAGTGGGTTTGGACGTAAACAAATCCACTGATTTTGTATGTATTGATGTTAGGTTTGATGAGTTTTGTAAGTATTCAGATATAGCAGAGCTTGCAAAAAGCCTTGGCGAGACACTTAACTTAAAAAAAGTTATTATCAACCCTAAGTTTAATAAAGAACAATTCTGTGCTGACTGTTTTAGCTCTTTGGCTGAGAAAATCAAAGAAGAAGATAGAACAATTAATGGTACGTTTAAAGATAGCACAGCCGAATTAGAAAACAATATTTTAACCATAACTTTGGCGCATGGTGGCTTGATTATGCTTAAAACAAAAAAAGCAGATAGCAAGTTGAAAGCCTTAGCCAAGCAATGGTTTGATGTGAATATAGATATAAAATTTTGTGGTAAAACGTCAATTGATAACCAAGAAGAAAGCGTAATTGAGAAGATAAGAAACGAGCAAGTAAAGGCGATTAGAGAAGCAGCTGTAGAGAAAATAGAGCTTTATGAAAAGAAAATGGAGCTTAAACGCACCGAGCGTAAAATCAGCGTAAGAACTGGTAGCAATCTAATGCCGTCAATTATCCCAGAAACTGTGAGACCGGTAGTCGGAAACCTCACAAAACAGCCAATTGTGCCAATAGATAGTATATCTATTGAAGACGGCGTGGTTAACGTGTGGGGTGACATTTTTGCGCTTGAAAGTAAAGATACTAAAGACAAAAGGTGGAAGATTTATTCTATTGATATAACGGATTATACATCTTCTGTAACGATAAAAATTATTCAAGAATATGACAAATGCAAAGAGATTGACACTATTAAAAAAGGTGACACAATTGTTGTTAGAGGTAACTTGAAAAACGACAAGTACGACAGAGAAGACGTGCTTGAAATGCGTGCGATTGGCAAAGTAGAGAAGCTTGAAGTCAGTGATAACGCAATGAACAAAAGGGTTGAACTTCACCTACATACGAATATGTCGTCTATGGATGCAATCAACCAACCAGGCGAGTTGATTAAGCGAGCACACAGTTGGGGGCACAGAGCAGTTGCGATTACTGACCACGGAGTAGCACAGGCGTTCCCAGAGGCTATGAACACAGTAAACAGGTTAAAAGATGATGATTTTAAGGTTATCTACGGAATTGAAGCATATTATGTAAACGACTTAGTACAAGCAGTTACTGGTGAGGACGACAGAGAGCTTGATAGTGAATTTATCTGTTTTGACTTAGAGACAACTGGTTTTTCTCCAAAGAGTGAAAGAATTACAGAGATTGGTGCTGTTAAGATTGTTAATGGAGAGGTTACGGATACATTCGCAAGCTTTGTTAACCCACAAAAGCCAATTAGTGCAAAGATTACAGAGATAACAGGTATCACAGATGCTATGGTGAAAGATGCACCATTGGACTTAGAAGCAGTTACGAATTTTCTTGAATTTTGTGGAGATAACCCTGTTTTGGTGGCTCATAATGCAAGTTTTGACATGAGCTTTATTAATGCTGTTTGCAAAAGAGAAAACATTGATTTTAGCTGTACTTATATCGACACAGTAACTATGAGTAGGTCAATGCTTGTTGACCTTAAAAATGCGAAGTTAAACACTGTTGCAAAGTATTTGAAATTAGGCGAGTTTAACCACCACAGAGCAGTTGATGATGCGAAAATTCTTGGTGAGATTTTCAAAAACTTTTTGCTTAGATTAAAAGAAGATTATTACATAAACAATATAAAAGAGATTAACTCAGCTCTTGCTGGTGGCGACCCTAAAAAATTGCCGACAAACCATGCGATAATTTTAGTTAAAAACTTAGTAGGACTTAAAAATCTATATAAAATAGTGTCTGCTGGGCATTTGAACTACTTCTTTAAAAGACCTAGAACTCCAAAAAGCTTTTTGGATAAGCATAGAGAGGGATTGATTATTGGTTCTGCTTGTGAAGCTGGCGAGCTGTACAAAGCGGTTATGAGAGGCGACAATAAAACGGAGCTTGAAAGAATTGCGAAGTATTATGACTATTTAGAAATTCAACCTGTTGCTAATAACATGTTCATGGTTAGAAAAGGCACTTGCACAGAAGACGATATAAGAGGATATAACAGAACAATTGTTAACCTTGGTGAAAAGCTTAGTATACCAGTTGTTGCGACTGGCGACGTGCATTTTCTTGACCCAAAAGACGCAGCATATAGAAAAGTGCTTATGACTGCACAAGGCTTTAAAGATGCAGACGAGCAAGCACCACTTTACTTGAAAACAACGGATGAAATGCTAGACGAATTTGCGTATTTAGGTAAAGAAAAAGCGTATGAAGTTGTGGTAGAAAACACAAATAAAATAGCTGATATGGTAGAGAAAATCAAACCGATACCAGACGGCGTTTTTCCTCCTTTTATTGACGGAGCAGAGGAGGAACTGATTAGAATTACAGAGGAGAGAACCAAAGAAAAATACGGAGACCCTCTGCCTGATATAGTGGAAAAAAGATTAAAAAAAGAACTAACTTCAATCACGAAACACGGTTTCTCAGTTCTTTATATGACTGCTCAAAAACTTGTGGCAGACAGCGAAGCTCACGGATATTTGGTAGGTTCTAGAGGTTCGGTTGGTTCATCATTTGTTGCGAGTATGTCAGGTATAAGTGAGGTTAACCCACTCGAACCACATTATATATGCAAATCTTGTAAATATAGTCAGTTCTTTGTTGAGGGCGAATATGGCTCTGGCTTTGATTTACCTCCTAAAACTTGCCCAAATTGTGGAGAAGAACTAGACAGAGACGGACACACAATTCCGTTTGAGACTTTCTTGGGATTTGACGGAGATAAAACGCCTGATATCGACCTTAACTTCTCTGGTGAATATCAAAGTAGTTCACATAGATACACAGAGGAGCTTTTTGGTAGAGATAACGTTTTTAAAGCTGGTACTATTGCTACTGTTGCAGATAAAACTGCAATGGGATATGTAAAAGGTTATATGAACGAGAAAAATAGGATTTTGAGAAAAGCTGAGGAACGCAGGCTTGCGACAGGTTGCACAGGTATAAAAAGAACAACTGGTCAGCACCCAGGTGGAATGGTTGTTGTGCCAAAAGGTATGGAGATATACGATTTCTGCCCAGTTCAACGACCAGCAAACGACCAAAAATCTCAAAACATAACTACTCACTTTGACTTCCATTCAATACATGATACTATTTGTAAACTGGACGAACTAGGGCATGATGTGCCGACTATATATAAATATTTAGAAGACTACACTGGTGTGTCTATCAAAAATATATCAATGAGTGACCCAAAAGTTATGTCGCTGTTTACATCAACAGAAGCACTTGGCGTAACTCCAGAGGAGATAGACTCAAAAACAGGTACGTTCTCATTGCCAGAAGTTGGCACAGGCTTTGTTAGACAAATGCTTATTGAGGCACAGCCTAAGACATTCTCTGACTTATTACAGGTGTCTGGTTTGTCTCACGGAACAGACGTGTGGCTTGGCAATGCACAAGACTTAATTAAAAACGGAACTTGTACAATATCAGAAGTTATCGGAACGAGGGACAGCATTATGACTTACCTAATGCTAAAAGGTCTTGACCCTAAAATGGCTTTTAAGATAATGGAGATAACAAGAAAAGGATTGGCAAGCAAATTGCTAACTAACGAACATGTTGTGGCAATGCAAGAAAACAATGTGCCACAATGGTACATAGACGCTTGTTTTAAGATTAAATACATGTTCCCAAAAGCCCATGCGGCGGCGTATATGATTGCTACTTTAAGACTTGGTTGGTACAAAGTTTATAGACCAACAGAATATTACGCGGCATATTTTACTGTTAGAAGCGACGATTTCGACGGTATTACAGCCGTTAAAGGCAAGGCTGCTATAGAGCAAAAAATGAAAGACATAGACCAAAAAATCAAGAACAAAGAGGCTACTCCAAAAGAAGAGGGCGAAGTTGCGACACTTCAAATTATTAACGAAATGCTTGCGAGAAAAATAGAGCTGTTGCCAGTTGATTTATATAAAAGCCATGCAAGCAAATATGTGGTAGAAGACGGAAAAATCAGACTACCGTTTTCATCATTACCAGGTGTTGGCGAAAATGCTGCTATCAGCTTGATGGAAGCTAGAGATAGCGACGGCGAATACATAAGCATTGATGAACTGCGTGCAAGGGCGAAAGTATCCAGTGCGATTATTGATGTTATGAAAACAGCAGGCATTTTAAACGACTTGCCAGACAGTAGCCAAGTTAGCTTATTTTAGTTGACAAAATTGATTTGATGTGTTATCATACTATTACTTTACTGCGATAAAATATATAAGGTGGTGCGTGGCATTAATTGCCGACTATGAAAAAGTTCAACATGCTTACTCCAGAGGGTACAAAAGACGTGCTTTTTGAGGAGTGTCAGTTAAAAAGAAATATTGAAAAACAGCTTAAAGATGTGTTTACTCTTAGGTCATATAATGAGGTAAAAACACCGGGTATAGAGTTTTATGATGTGTTTGATATTATACCTCAGCACGAGATGTATAAAAGTACGGACAACAACAACAGACTTTTGGTGTTTAGACCAGACTCCACTTTGCCGATTGCAAGAATGGCAGCGACAAGGCTGAAAAAACACAAAGCACCAATTAGACTTTGCTATAATCAAGATATTTACAGAAACAGACCAGACCACAGTGGAAGAAGCGACGAGAACACTCAAGCTGGAATTGAGCTTATGGGTGTTAAAGGTTTGAAAGCTGACTTAGAGGTTATCACAACAGCTGTTGAAGCGCTAAATAAGTTTGATATTGATTATAGAATAGAAATAGGTCACGCAGCACTTTTTAACGCATTGGTTGAAAAATTAAATGTGTGCGACACTTTAAAAGAGAATATTAGAGAGACGATTGGTTCTAAGAATTACGCACTGTTAAGCCATATTTTAGAAGACGTAACAGAGAGTGTGTACTCTAATGCTGTGAAAGATTTACCTACACTTTTTGGTGGTGAAGAAGTGCTTGAAAAAGCTGATGAATTTTGCACAGATAAAGAATTAACAGATATTTTGAAATACCTTAAAATGCTATATAAGACTCTATGTGACTTAGGTTTAAAAGAGAGAATTATTTTAGATTTAGGCATGGTTCAACGTAACGAATATTACACAGGTTTTGTGTTCTCAGCGTATGTTAAAAACCACGGAAAAGCGATTTTAAGAGGCGGAAGATATGATAATCTTTTAGCTAAATTTAATGGAGATATGCCAGCTGTTGGTTTTGCGATTGATGTTGACGAGATTACAGATATTTTACTAAGTGATGAAGCAGTTAAGACATCTGATGTGATTCTATACGCAGAAAATGGCGATGAAGTAAAGCTGTTTAATGCTATAAAAGAATATGAGAAAAATGGTAAAGTGAGCGAGGTTTCTTTCTGTGATAGCATGGAAGAAACAGAAAAATATGCAAAAGAAAAAGGCATTTTAACAGCAGTGAATGTTAGTACTTTATAAGAACGGAGTTAGTGTATGAAAACGCTTAGAATAGCACTTACAAAAGGCAGATTAGAAAAAGATTCTGTTAAACTTTTTGAGAACTGTGGAATAGAGTGTAGTGCATTAAAAGATAAAGGAAGAAAATTGATTTTTCCTATAAATAATGGTAAAATAGAAGTAGTTTTAGCAAAGGCACCAGACGTTATTACTTATGTAGAAAATGGTGTGTGCGATTTAGGCATTGTTGGCAAAGATACTATCATGGAAAACGGTAGCTATTTTTACGAGATAATGGATTTAGGCTTTGGTAAATGCAAATTCGCACTTGCCGGGCAAAAAGATAAAGATTTTTATAATGGATACAGAGCAAAAGTGGTTGCGTCTAAATACCCAAAAGTTACTAAGCAATACTTTGAGGGCAAAGACATGGACGTAAAAGTTATTAAAATCGAGGGTTCTGTGGAACTTGCGCCACTTGTTGGACTAGCAGATGGAATTGTTGACATTGTAGAGACAGGCTCTACATTAAAAGAAAATGGGCTAGAAGTTAAAGAAGATATAGCATATATCAGTGCTAGGTTGATTGCTAACCAAGCGAGTTTGAAAATGAGAAAAGAAGAGATAGAGAGCCTAGTTAATTCTATGAAAGGGGTTATACAAGATGATTGAAATAGTAAAAGGTAGCAGAGATTACTTAGAGAGTTTTATTGTCGACCTTAAAAATAGAATAGGGGATAACGACAGAAAAGTAGACGGAGCAGTTGCCGAAATATTAAAAAATGTATACACAAATGGAGACAGCGCTGTTAAAGAATATAGCGAAAAATTCGACGGTTGGTGCCCAGAGAAATTAGAGCTTAGTAAAGAAGAAATTGCAGAACTAGCTGCTGAAAGTAAACCAGAATTTGTTGAAGCTTTAAAAAGAGCTGCTGAAAATATATATGATTATCATGCTAGACAAAAACAGCAATCAAGAATAGATACAAAGTCAAACGGAATCATAACTGGGCAAAGAGTGCGTGGTTTACATAAAGTTGGCGTGTATGTTCCTGGTGGAACAGCTGCGTATCCGTCCACTGTTTTAATGAACGTTATACCTGCAAAAATCGCAGAAGTTGGCGAAATTATCATGACTACTCCTCCTGGAATAAACGGAAAAATCAACCCAGATATCATGGCTGCTGCTATGGTGGCTGGTGTGGATAGAGTATTTTTAATGGGTGGTGCACAATCTGTGGCAGCACTTGCTTATGGAACTGAAAGTGTACCGAAAGTTGATAAAATCGTTGGACCTGGTAACATATTTGTTGCTACTGCAAAAAAACAATTATACGGAACTGTAGACATTGACATGATAGCAGGACCTAGCGAAGTTTTGATTATTGCAGATAAAAATGCGAACCCAAAATACTTAGCAGCTGATTTAATGAGCCAAGCAGAACACGATGCTATGGCAAGTTCTGTTTTAATTACAGACTGCGAAGAAATTGCTGTAAAAACTAAAGAAGAACTGATAAGACAACTTGCGACACTAGAGAGAAGCGAGATTATAGAAAAAGCATTAAAAGGTTTTGGAGCTATAATTGTGTGCGATAATCTTGAAGAAGCTGTTGATTTTGCTAACGATTTAGCACCTGAACACCTAGAAGTATGCTGTGATAATCCGTTAGAATATATAGGTAAGTTAGACAACGCAGGCTCTGTATTTTTGGGAGATTACTCGCCAGAACCATTAGGCGATTATTATGCTGGTGCAAACCATGTTTTACCAACAAATGGTACAGCGAGATTTTTCTCTCCACTTTCAGTTGATAACTTCATAAAAAAATCAAGCTTTATATATTACCCTAAAAAAGAGCTATTGAGTGTAGCAGATGATATAATTGTGTTAGCTGAGACAGAGGGTCTTACAGCTCATGCAAATTCGATAAAGGTAAGAAAAGAAGATGTATAAATTAAATGACAAAATCAAAAATTTAACTCCGTATATACCACTAAAAGACGAGTACGATATTAGACTTGATGCTAACGAGAGCTTTGTTAAATTACCTAATTATATTTTGGACAAAGTAGATGATGAACTTAGTAAGTTAAAACTTAATAGATACCCAGACCCTGCTGCGATAGAACTTTGCACGTCTTTTGGAAAATACTATGGTTTTGACAAAGAAAATATTGTAGCTGGCAATGGGTCAGACGAGTTAATCTTTGTTATAATGTCTGGTTTTTTAATGAAAAACGACACTTTCGCAGTGTTTGAAAAAGACTTTTCTATGTATGAGTTTTACGGTTCACTAAGTGAGTGCAACAAGCTTGTTATTAGCAAGAACGACGACTTTACTGTGGACTATAAAATGGCTACACAGCAGTGCTTGGATAACAAAGTAGACTTGCTGATTTTTAGCAATCCGTGCAATCCAACATCACAGGGTATGACTTGTGATGAAGTTTGCTATATGGCTGAAAAGTTAGAAGACACACTAGTGATTGTAGACGAAGCATATATGGAGTTCTGGAATCAATCAGTGCTTGATAAAGTTTTGGATTACCCTAATGTTTTGGTGCTTAAAACTTGTTCAAAAGCCTTTGGTATGGCAGGTCTTAGAGTAGGATTTGCAGTTGGTAACGAAAGCCTAATAACTGCGATTAAATCGATAAAATCTCCGTACAATCTTAATGCGATGTCACAGGCGTATGCAAAAACAGTGCTTGAACACAAAAAAGAGTGCGAGAGTGCAATATGCTCAATTATTAACTCAAAAAACACTTTGTTTGACATGCTAAAAGAGCTAGAAAATGATGATATAAAAGTGTTAGACAGCAAAACAAACTTTATTGTGGTTAAAACTAATTTAGCAACTGGTATATATAAATATTTGCTAGAAAACGGAATAGCTATTCGTTGTTTTGGCGATTTTCTAAGAATAACAGCAGGTACAGAGGAAGAAAATTTAACAACTGTGAACTGCATAAAAAAATATCTAGGCACTGTGTAAAGGAGTGGAAAAATGGCTAGAATAGCAAGTGTGAAAAGAGAAACAAAAGAGACAAAAATTGACTTAGAGATTAATTTGGACGGTGGCGAAGTAGCTATAGAAACTGGTGTTGGTTTTTTTGACCACATGCTAAATAGCTTTGCACACCACGCAGGTTTTGGATTAAAACTAAAAGCAGTGGGAGATTTACACGTTGATTGTCACCACACTGTTGAAGACGTTGGAATTGTGCTTGGCCAGGCTGTAAAAAAAGCACTTGGAGACAACAAAGGAATAAAAAGATTTGGCACAGCGTTTATACCAATGGACGAAGCGTTAGCGTTTTGTTCTATAGATGTATGTTTTAGAGCATTCTTGGTGTTTAATGCTGAATTTCCACAAGAGAGAATTGGAGATTACGACAGTTGCATGACAGAGGAATTTTTTAGAGCATTTGCAGAAAACAGTGGTATTTGTGTGCATGTAAAAAGCGAGTACGGCAAAAATTCTCACCACATAACAGAGGCAATGTTTAAAGCCTTAGCGTATTCTATGAAAACAGCCGTTAGCCTAAACGAGAACGGAGAAGTAGTGTCCACCAAGGGAACACTTTCGATATAAAGGAGATATTATGATAATTTTACCGGCTATAGATATAAAAGACGGAAACTGCGTAAGATTGCTTAGAGGCGACTATGCTACAGCTCACAAAGTGGCAGAAGACCCACTAAAAACCGCTGAGAAATTTGAAAACAGTGGAGCTAGATGGATTCATTTAGTTGACTTAGACGGAGCAAAAGCAAGAAAACCAATTAACTATAATATAGTTTTAAGAATATTAGAACACACTAACTTAAAAGTGGAAATCGGTGGCGGTATTCGTGATATGGCTACTATTGAATTCTATTTAAACAAGGGTGTTAGCAGAATTATTTTGGGTTCGGCTGCTTTAAATGACCCAAACTTTGTTAGAGAAGCAGTTAAGAGATACGACAAAAAAATTGCAGTTGGAATTGACGCACTAGACGGAAAAGTTGCAGCAGAGGGTTGGACACAAACTAGCACTGTTGACTATCTAGACTTTGCAAAAGAGATGGAGCAAACTGGTGTTAAGCATTTGATTGTAACTGATATTTCTAAAGATGGAACACTAGAAGGCCCTAATTTAGCTATGCTAGATAAAATCAACAGAGCAGTTTCTTGTAATGTTATTGCAAGTGGAGGTGTTAGTAGCATTGTTGACATTATCAACCTTTATAACCTAGATTTATATGGTGCGATTGCAGGTAAAAGCTTGTACACAGGCGACCTTGACTTGCAACAAGCAGTGGAGCTTTCTCAAAAAATATCTGGTGGAGTTAAGGATAGATACGAGGACGAAGTTGAGAGATACTTTACAAAATCAGAGCTTCTTCCTACTATTATTCAAGAAAATTCTACTGGTGAAGTTTTGATGATGGCATACATGAACCCTACTTCATTAAGAAAAACTTTCGAGACAGGTTACACTTGGTTTTATAGTCGTTCAAGACGTGAACTTTGGAACAAAGGTGCGACATCAGGCAATGTGCAAAAAGTTGTTAGTATTCATGCAGATTGTGATGATGATACGCTTCTTATTAAAGTTGACCAAACAGGACCTGCGTGTCACACTGGAAAAAAAAGCTGTTTTTACAAGGAGTTAGTGAATAATGATTGATATATTAAGAGCTGAGTATGAGACTATTTTGAAAAGAAAAACAGATAAACAAGAGGGTTCATACACTTGTTATCTGCTAGACAAAGGCGCTGATAAAATTCTTAAAAAATGTGGAGAAGAGTGTAGCGAGGTTATTATTGCAGCGAAAAATAAGGATAATGCTGAACTTTGTGGCGAGATAAGCGACTTGCTTTATCATCTGACTGTTCTTATGGTGAACGAGGGTTTAACTATAGAAGAGTTAGAGAACGAATATATTAAAAGAAATGCAAAAGAGGGTAACCTAAAGCAGTTTCACGAGGTTGACAAAAACACATGATAAAAAAAGACTGGGACTTAAAACAGACTATCAAAAACTTTTTAAAGCCTAGCACTCGCTTGTTATATGTGGGTGAAAATAAAGCTATGATTTATTCGCTAAATCATAGCTATTCTTTAACTGGTTTTAATGATGAAAACACAGATAATATATACGATGTTGTGGTGTATGACAGTGTGAAATACGACATACAAAAAGTTAGCACATTACTTGCAGATAAAGGACATTTAATCACTGTTCAAAATGGAAGTGAACATGACATTATGCTTGATAAATCTGATATTATCAACACCTTTAACCTTGAAAATGAGGCAGAAAAGTTAAGTAAAAGTGGGTATAGTATTGTTAGATGTAATCAAAAATATAAAGATGAAATAGTGGGGAATACTATTAAAAGAGAACACAAATTTTTTATTCTAGCAAAAAAATACCGACAATAATTGGGCGTGAGTTAATGTGAAGATGACATTAGCTCACGTTTATTTAATATTAGGGTTTTCGTTCATATTTTCTATCGCATATTCAATGCACCTATTAATAAATTCGCTACGGTTTGTGCCGTATTCAGCACAGCGAATATCTATTTCTTTCAGCCTATCTACATCAATTCTTATTGTGATAGGTTCTTTTTTATAAGGTTTTGGTATAAAGTTATTCATAAATTCACCTCTCTTGACATTATTGTATGTTATATTGTGTGTTTAATATAGATGACAAATTGTCATACAAAATACTATAAAGATAATTAGTTTAAAAGTGGATATTAATTGTCAAGCAATATAGATTATATTATAAACTAAATAAATTTGTAAAAAACGGTAGAAGAGTAAATCGTTTTATGGTAATATAATTTTATATAAAAAATTTTATGGAGGGAAGAACTATGTCAAAAGTAACAGTAAAAGCTGGAATATGCAATTTTGTTGCAATGATTGACGCTGTAAAAAACGAAGACACAGAGATGATAGACGTTAAATTTAGAACTACATGCCCTAACTTCAAGCACCTAGAAGAAGAGGAAATTGAGATTGATGCGCTTGTAGCTTGTTATTTTTTCACTTATATATAATAAGAGGATTAATTTTTTTTAACGTCGATATGAAGTCATCGTTATTTTGTAACGAAATCATAACTTCTTGAAGATATGATTCATTGTCTATATATGTTATTTTAAGTCTATCCAAAGATGTAGCGAAGCTTTGTCTTGGGTCTACCGATTTTTCTATGGATTCAATTTTACTGATATCTATATTCTTATTGTTAATACCTATTTTTATAATAAGTATATTATCTGAAATAGTAACAAAGTTAGGTAACGTCCAAATAAGTTGAAAAACAATACCCAAAAAACAAAATATCATAACAAATATATCTTTGGCAATACACCCATATATTAACAAAAATAAGAGGAATATTAATACTACTGGAATAAACGAACCGATTTTACCTTTAAACTTCATGTGAAATCACACCTTTAGATTATTTCAATTTCAGAAAAAACAATATCAATAGCTCTTTTTAGCAAATCGCTAGGAAGTGTCTCGGCAACTTTATACTGTCGCGCTGATAAATCCAGTGCTTTTACGTGTTCACAAAGAATAACCCCAGTAGTAACAGTTCTCTCATCAAGTGGAATGTGTAGAGGGAAATTATTATTTGTGTTTGTAATAGGGCATACAATGGTTAAATTTGTCTTTTGATTAAAAAAGTTATTACTTAGTACAACTGCTGGTCTATATCCTGCCTGTTCATGACCTGACTGAGGGTTAAAGTTCACTTTAATTATATCGCCTTGTTTTACCATACTTCATCACCAACTGGTTCGCCCCAATCAACATTTTGAGGAGTATATTCGCCGTCAAAATTCGCAAAAAGTTCTTTAATATTTTTGCGTTCTTTGTGGACTACTTTTTCAATTACTAGTTTGCCATTTTGAGCAGTTATTTCAATTTCTTCGTTTTCATTCCACTTTATAGAATCAAGCAAATGTTTTGGTAAACGAATACCTTGAGAATTACCCCATTTTTGAATATTAGTAGTCATAGATAACCATCCTTTCATAGAAACAGTATATACATAGTATATACTGTTTTCTTATAAAATGCAACTTAAATTGAAGAAATACAAAAATTTTACAACTCCAATACTTATATGAAGAAAAAAGAAAGTAAAGATAACTAGCAGACAAAACCTCCAAGTCGGTTGAAAAATGCACCGATTTGGAGGTTTTTATTGAATTATGAATTTATCTCTTCGTAGATTTTAGATGTAGCTTCGCTCTCGAACTGCTTTTTATAAAGTTCTGAGTAATAACCCTTGCTTTTTAGAAGCTCTTGATGAGTTCCACGCTCTATTATCTTACCATTTTTAACAACTAAAATAATATCAGCTTTTCTAATAGTAGACAATCTGTGTGCTATCAAGAAAGATGTTCTGCTTCCAAGCAAAGTGTCAATCGCTTCTTGAATAAGTTCCTCTGTTTTTGTGTCTATAGAAGCAGTTGCCTCGTCCAAAACGAATATTTTAGGGTTAGCAAGAACTGCTCTCGCAAAGGAAATCAACTGTTTTTCACCTGTTGAAAGCTGGTCGCCACCCTCGCCAACATAACTTTTGTATCCGTCTTTCATTCTCATAATGCTGTCATGTGCACTAACAATTTTAGCAGCTTCAATAACTTCATCATCAGTCGCATTCAGCCTACCATAACGAATGTTATCCATAATTGAGCCAGAGAACAAATGAGGCGTTTGCAAAACGTAACCTATATTGCTGTGAAGCCACAAAGTGCTTCTCTCTTTGTAATCTTTGCCGTCAATCAGCACTCTACCTCCTGTAGGCTCAAAAAATCTGCACGCAAGGTTAACAAGTGTAGATTTACCAGCGCCAGTTTCACCAACAATAGCGACAGTAGTACCAGCTGGTACGTCAAGGTTAAAGTTTTCAAGCACATTTTCAGTTCCGTCAGAGTACATAAAGGTTACGTCGTCAAACTTAATGTCACCTTTAAGCTCTTCCCAATTTTCTGTTTTAGGGTCAAAACATGTGCCGTACTTCGCTGTAACTTCCTCACTGTCTTTAATTTGAGGCTCTAAGTCAAGCAAAGCATTACAACGCTCCACATTAACTTGTGTTGCAACAAAGTTGGAAAGCGTGTTTGCAAGCTGTTGAACAGGTCCTGCAATAACAAGTGCGTAGTTAACAAATGCTGTAAGTTTCCAAAGTTCAATATCTCCTAAAATAACTCTGCTACCACCTGAATTAATTATTATAGCAACAGCTAGAGAAGTAAAAGTAGCGATAATTGGAATG
This sequence comes from uncultured Eubacteriales bacterium, assembly GCA_964370775.1. Taxonomy (GTDB): domain Bacteria; phylum Bacillota; class Clostridia; order Oscillospirales; family Acutalibacteraceae; genus SIG603. The sequence continues at coordinate 148,977 of CAYJKT010000001.1, forward strand.
TAAAAAGCGTTTAGCTTAACTGCGTGTATCGATTTGCGACGCATTTCTCCACTAACATTTTTGAAGTTACCAAGATTTTTGTCCTCTATAACTAGGGTTTTAGATGTCTTAGCACCAGAAATTCCCTCGTTAAAATGCCTTGTAATCTCTGCGTTGACAGCTCTTACGTCTCGGTTAACAACAATAATCTTCTTTTGGAATAAATAAGTGATAACCGCTATAAAAGGTATGATTGCAATGATTAATAAAGCAAGTTGAATGTCGATTAAACACATAGCTATAATATAACCGATTATAGAAGCAGAAGACCATGCGATGTCTACAATAGCCCAAGCAACCATCTCGCCAATTCTCATGGTGTCGCTCATAACTCTAGCGACAATAACACCAACAGGAGTGGTGTTGTAGTAGTCAAATCCTAGTGTTTGCAAGTGGTTAAACATAGTTTTACGTAAGTCTCCACCAACTCGCATCTCAACAGCAATGGCATTTTTAGCCATTATATAAGTGTTAAAACTTTGAATAAGCATAGCGCCTATTCCCACCAAAGCAAAAAGTAAAAGTCCGTCAGTTGTGCCTGGTTCAATAAAAGTATCAACCGCAAAGGCACTAAACAGTGGAATAAAAACATCAATAGCAGATGACATAAGCATACATATAACAAGTACGATTATTTTTGACTTATGCTTTTTTATTAGAGGGAAAATTTTAGACCATGCCATAACAAATTTTGGTTTGTTTTTCATGTTACCTCCATTACACATCTTTAGAACGCTGACTGTCATATATCATTTTATATATACCGTCAGTTTTAATAAGTTCACTATGTGTTCCTTGCTGTGCGATTTTACCTTTATCCATAACAATGATTTTATCAGCATTCATTATAGTTGTAATTCTGTGCGCAATTATGATAGTTGTACCTTTAACATGATTGTTAATTGCATCACGAATTTTAGCATCGGTTTCCATATCGACAGCAGATAGTGAGTCGTCGAATATTTTGATAGGTGAATTTTGCATTAACATTCTAGCGATTGCAACACGTTGCTTTTGACCACCAGATATTGTAACGCCACGTTCACCAATTTGGGTGTCGTAACCCTCTGCAAAGTTCACAATTGTATCATCTATAACTGCGATTTTTGCATACTTACGAACATCTTCAAGCTGAACGGTTCTTGCAGTGTCGCCAATGTTGTGCATAAAGCTTTTAGAGAACAAGAATGGTTCTTGCAAAACAATACCAATATTTTTACGCAAGTCGTCAAGGCTTAAATCTCTAATGTCAGTGCCTCCGATAGTGATACTACCATTTTCTCTAGGCAATTCATAAAGTCTGTCTAACAGATACATAAGTGTTGTTTTACCACTGCCAGTTGCACCTAAAATTCCAAGAGTAGTTCCACCTTTAACAGTGAAGTTAATATCTGTCAAAGTCTCTCTTGTTTCAGTGTAACTAAAGTTAACGTTTTTAAATTCAATATCGCCGTTCATATTAGTTTTAACAGGCTTTTCACAGTCTTTTTCAGTCTCTGCATTTAAAATCTCAAATATTCTAGTTGAGCTTATTGAGGTTTTACTAAGCTCTGCAATAACTCTACCAAGTTGCCTAACAGGCCAAATTAACATAAAGTTATATGACACAAACGCCAAAAATTCACCAAGGGTAATAGTGCCATTAACAGCTAAAATAGTACCCACGGATATAATAAGTATAATTTGAAGCGAACCGATTAAATCGCCTACACCCCAGTTTAAACCCAAAACTTTGCCTTGTTTTTCCCAAAGTTTGATGTACTCAGCATTAGTTTTTTCGAACTTGTCACGTTCGTAACGCTCTCTGCCGAATGCTCTAACAACTCTAACTCCAGTGAAGTTTTCTTGAGCAACAGATGTCAAAGCGCCCTCGGTTTCGTCTATAGTTAAATAAGCTTTTGCAACAATTTTGTAAAATAATAGATTAACTGCTAATGACACAGGTATAAACGCAAAAGCAATTAAAGAAAGAGTCGTGTTCATTGGGAACATAAGTGCTAAAGCAATTACAATTAAAGACACAGTTTTAAGTAATGCTTGCATTTGGTCGTTCATAAAAGCCTTGATAGCTTCTACGTCCATTGTACAACGTTGAATTATATCACCTGTTTGGTGATTAGTGTGCCAGTTGTATGGCAGTTTTTGGATATGCCCAAAAAGTCTGTTGCGTATTCTTCTAATCGTTCCCTCACAAGATACTGCGAGAAAGTACCTTGATGTGAAGTCGGACACTGCCGACAGCAACGCTAGGGATAAAGAAGCGATAGCACAGATAAATAGATTTTGCCTTATAAATTCTCGTCCACCAAAGTTTTCGATAATCTCCACAATAAAATTAGGCAGTGCAAATGGCTCTGACCCTATAACAGAGTCAACAGTTACACGTATTACTTGAGGAGTTAGATAACTTAGTAGGACAGATAAAATTACGGCAGAAAAGGATATTATAAATGTCGCCCTAAAACCTTTAGTCATAGGGAAAAAATCTATAATCGTAAATTTTGTTTTTTTCATATTTCCTCCCATTTTTTCTTTGCATAAACCAACCTAATTCATTATTGCATTAACGAAGAAAAAAGTCAATCATTATATAGATATTTAATATTTTTTTATTAATCTCTTGTGTTTTTATTAATAATTGTTTATACTGATATAAAGTAGTTAAATTAGAAAGTAGGTTAGATATGGAAAATATAAGAAAATTATCTAAAATAGAGCGTACTCGTATATGGTATGCTAATAGAGTTAAACTTAAACTGCCTAAATATAGTTTAGGCGAAGAAATATTTTCAGCAGTTGTACATGGAGTATCAGCACTTTTTGCAGTAACAGCACTGGTTTTATTGCTAGTGTTTTGTAATAAAGACTGGGTAACTGTTAGCACAGTGTCTGTTTTTGGTGGAACTATGATAATATTATACACAGTTTCTACCCTTTACCACGCACTTAATGTTAACAAAGCAAAAAAAGTTTTTCAAATACTCGACCACAACTCAATATTTTTGTTGATAGCCGGAACTTACACACCTATCACAGGGCTTGCAATTGGTGGCACAAAAGGTTTAGTTATTCTTTGTGTTATTTGGGCATCGGCTACTTTAGGGATAGTGCTTAACAGCATAGACATGAAAAAGTTCTCTAAATTCTCTATGATATGCTATGTTGCAATGGGTTGGGGAATTGTTTTTGTTATGAAAGACTTTATTGCAAACACAAACTTTTTAGCAGTCTTATTCTTAATGTTAGGTGGCGTTTGCTATACAGGTGGTTTAGCGTTCTATAAAGCTGGCAAAAAAATTGCATATATGCACTCTATATGGCACTTCTTTGTGTTGGGAGGCAGTGTGTTCCACACTTTATCAATAGCTCAGTTTACAGTATTTTTATAATTAAACATAAAAACCTTTGTCCTTAACTATATATAGTTAAGGACTTTTTTATGGGGTATTATTTATGTATATAATTAAAGAGATACTTTGGGGATACCATGTACTTGTGCTGATTTTTTTAATAGGTGTTAAAATTAGCATAGATACAAGATTTTTTCAAGTGAGACGTTTTTTTTCTTGGTTAAAATTTTCTGTTAATGGAGATAAATCAGAGGGTGGTATATCAGCTTTTCAAGCACTTTCTACAGCACTTGCTGGGTCTATCGGTGCTGGTAATATTGTTGGAGTTGGACTCGCAATTAGCGTAGGTGGCGCTGGTTCGATTTTTTGGATGTGGTTAACATCAATTTTTAGCATGATGACTGTTTTTGCAGAAGTTGTACTTGCGACTGTATATAAAAAAGAGGGTAAACCTGGGGCGATAGCGTATATCTCTAGGATTGGCAAAGGGAAAGTACTTCCATTTATTTATGGAATTGGTTTGGTGTGTTCGTCACTCGCTATGGGTAACATGGCACAATCAAACGCTTTTGCTGTGTCTGCTAATAATTTAGGCATACCGATGTGGGTATCAGGTATAGCATTAGCTGTGTCGCTGGTTTTTATATCAAAAGGTGGAATAAGCTGTGCTGTGAAATTCACGGAAAAACTAGTGCCGGTGATGACAGTATTCTTTATGGTTTTTAGCATTAGCTTACTGACTATCAACAGGCAAAACATACCATTAGTTTTTAACGAGATAATGGAGGGTGCGTTTTCTGTTAAAGCCGGTCTTGGTGGTGGAATGTATATTGCTGTGAAAACAGGAATATCAAGAGCAGTGTTTACAAACGAAGCTGGACTTGGCATATCCTCGATAGCTTTTGCGAATGTGAAAAAAACAAGTGCTATAAAACTTGGCTATCTTGGTATTTTTCAAGTGTTTATGGATACAACAGTTATGTGCACTATAACGGCATTTTGCATTTTGTGTGCAACTGATTTAAGACAAGGTGACGCTCTTGCGTTTATTGCATTTGAGAATACCTATGGAGATTTAGGTTTGATATTCATAAACATTTGCACGATGCTTTTTGCATTTGCTACCCTAACTGCAACTTCATATTATGGCAAAGAGGGATTGAGGTATTTATCTAAAAATAAACTTACTAAATATTATCCATATTTTTTTGGGTTTGCAGCTTTTGTAGGCTGCAACATGACAGTAGGCGCTGTTTTTGAGATTAGCGATGCATTAAACGGTTTACTTGCAATACCCAATTTGATAGCTTTATCTATGTTTTTGAAAAGGGTTGTTAGTATTACAAAAAAATAATTACTAAAAATTACAATATATTGTAGATTTTTTTGAATTTATATGTTAATATATATCTATAGTAATTATTTGAACAATGAGGAGGATATTAGTTTGAAACAAGTTTCAAACTAATAAAACTAAAATTAATAATACTCTTATCATTCCTTATGCTTCGCATGATAAGAGCCTCTCATTTAATTAAATTTTGTGCCGATGCGAAGCGGCGGAATGGAGTATTAATATGAAATTGATTTTGGCTATAGTAAGTAATGATGATAGTAATGCCGTGTCTACATCTTTGACTAAAGGTGGTTTTCAAGTTACAAAACTTGCAACAACAGGTGGGTTTTTAATGGCTGGTAACACAACTTTTATTTCTGGCGTTGATGACGAGAAGGTTGACGATGTTATTGCGTTAATATCTAAACATTCTAGCCGTAGAACACAAATTGTTCCGTCTACTTCTACTATGGATATCGGTATGTATTCTTCATATCCTGTTGAGGTTACAGTAGGTGGTTCAACAATCTTTGTATTAGACGTTGACAGATTTGAAAAGGTATAATGAATTTTACAGGATTTTTAGGTAACGAAGAAGTAAAAACAGCTTTAAGTGCTGCTTTTACTAGTAATAGATTTCCACAAGCCTTGATTATTGAAGGCGAAGAAGGACTTGGTAAAAAAACATTAGCAAGGCTCTTATCAAGAGCCTTTGTTTGTTTGTCCGAAAATAAACCGTGTGGTGTGTGCTCTGCTTGTGTTCAGGCAAATGTAGGCTCTCACCCAGATATTAAAGTAGAAGAGGGCAGTGGTGCGACCTCTAATATATCTGTCGAAGCAGTTAGGAAAATCACTGCTGATGTATATAGAAAGCCAGAGTTTTGCGACCATAATGTATATCTGTTTTTTATAAAAAATAGACTGCTTGAAGCGTCCCAAAACAAGCTTTTAAAGGTAATAGAAGAACCACCGTCTAACTCTGTGTTTGTTTTTTGCATAGATAAAGCAGATAAACTGCTAACAACAATACGTTCACGTGCTACAACTATCAGCTTGTCGCCTGTTAACAAAGACGAGGCTGCTCGTTTTGTTGCAGAAAAAAATAACATAGATATGGAAAGTGCGCTAAATCTTGCAAATATCTATGGTGGAAACATTGGAAAAATGTTAGAGGGTGAAAGTGAACTTGCTAGTTTAGCTATTAATATAGCGAGTTGTTTTGATAGCAGAGACGAAGATAATCTTCTAGCTATTACATACCCTTTAATTAAAAGTCGTGACGATTTTTGCACAGTACTTGGCATGTTGAGTTGCATTTTTAGAGATGCATATATGTTGAATGTTGGTATTGAAAATTATATGGGGATAAGCCCAGAGCAAAGTTTGAGAATTAGCAAAGCTTTTAGAAAAAGCGTTATAGTAAAACTTCCTGATTTATGTAATGAATATATAAGCCTTGCAAGAAAAAATTTGAATATGAATTTGCTTATTACAGATTTTTGTGGTAGAATAAGAGAGACGATTTTAAATCGATAATGTATATTCATAAGAAAGGGACACAGTATGACAGAAGTTGTAGGTGTAAAATTTGAAAGTACAGGCAAAATGTACTATTTTTCACCGAATAAAATAGCAATTAACAAGGGAGAAAGAGTTATCGTTGAGACTTCTAGAGGTTTAGAGTGTGGACAAGTCTACATGGCAAATGAATTCGTAGAAGACGATAAAATAATTCCTCCTTTAAAAAATATAATAAGAGTAGCCACTAAAGATGACGAAAGAAAGATAAAAGAGAACGCAGAGAAAGAGAAAAAAGCTTATACAATTTGCGAGGAAAAAATCTTAAAACATAAATTAGATATGAAACTTGTGAATGTAGAATACACTTTTGATGCAAGCAAAATTCTTTTTTATTTTACATCAGACGGCAGAGTAGACTTTAGAGAGCTTGTTAAAGATTTGGCAAGTATGTTTAGAACAAGAATTGAGCTAAGACAAATTGGTGTTAGAGACGAAGCTAAACTTTTAGGCGGACTTGGTATTTGTGGCAGACCATTCTGTTGCAAAACTTTCTTAAATGGCTTTCAACCTGTTTCTATTAAAATGGCTAAGGAACAAGGATTGTCACTTAACCCAGTTAAAATATCTGGCACTTGTGGCAGATTGATGTGTTGCTTAAAATATGAGCAAGATGCATACACAGATTTACTTAAAACTACTCCAAAAGTGGGAGCGATTGTTCAAACTGGCGAGGGTAAAGGTGTGGTTATCGACCAAAACTTAATCACTGGCAAGCTTACAGTAAGGCTTGATAAAAGCCCAGACGCTGCACCGATTGTGTGCAAAGTTAAAGAAGTGAAGCTTTTAAAAGATGCACAAATTAGAATTAACAAGCACGAGCGAGAAGCTTTAAAAGATTTAGAAAAAGATAAATAAACTAAAATTATCGTAGGGGACAGATTTGTACCCTACGATTAAGTGTATATATGGTAGAAAAGGAAGATAAAATGTCTAACACAAAATGGGAGCCACTGGGCAAAAATCATAAGATAAAAGTATCTGAAAAACATAATTTTAACACAGATACTATTTTGCTTGCGAATTTTTCAGCGCCTTACAAAAACGATGTTTGTGCAGATTTCGGCACAGGTTGTGGGACAATTGCAATGATTTGGAGCATTAGACAAAACCCAAAAAAAATAATAGCTGTTGAGTTACAACACGAGGCTTATGATTTAGCCTATACTTCTTTTACGGCAAATAAATTAGATAATATAGAGATAGTAAATGAGGATATAAAAAAATATAAAGAGATTTTTGAGAGTGGAAGCCTAAGTCACATAGCTTGCAACCCACCGTATAAAGCAAGAGGCGCTGGAATTAAGAACACGACCGATAATTTAAGGATTGCAAGGCATGAAGACGAGCTGAGTTTGGAAGAACTTGCAAAGGCTGCTTCGTATTGCCTAAAGTTTGGAGGTAAGTTTTTTATCTGCCAAAGACCAGAACGTTTGAGTGACGCAATGTGTATTTTTAGCAAATACGGATTAGAACCAAAAAGACTTAGATTAGTGCAACAAAGGCAGAGCAAAGCACCGTTTCTGTTTTTGCTAGAATGCAGACGTGGTGGCAAGGTTGGAATGACAGTTATGCCTACATTGTTTGTGGAAGAAAACGGAGAGTTTTCAAAAGAAATGATTGATATATACGGAGATTACAAGGAAGGTAATACATGAAAAACGAGATAAAAAAAGGAGTGCTTTATATAGTTGGCACACCGATAGGTAATTTGTCTGACTTCTCTGAAAGAGCAGTTCATACACTTAGAGGTGTTGATTTTATAGCTGCTGAGGACACACGAGTTAGCGTGAAACTTCTTAATCATTTTGAGATAAAAAAGCCTTTAATAAGCTATTTTGAGCATAACAAAATGCAAAAAGGTGAATATATTTGCGAGCGTATTTTAGCTGGAGAAAGCTGTGCTTTGGTGTCTGACGCTGGTATGCCTGCGATTTCTGACCCTGGTGAAATGCTTGTTGCTCAGTGTGCAGAAAAAGGGATAGATATTTATGTGGTGCCTGGGCCTACTGCTGTGATTTCAGCACTTGCAGTGTCTGGCTTGCCGACAGGTAGGTTTACTTTTGAAGGGTTCTTAACCATGAACAAAAGAAACAGAAAAGAGCATTTACAGGAAATTCAAACAGAAAAAAGAACTATGGTGTTTTACGAAGCACCTCATAAACTGCTTTCTACATTAAAAGATTTTTATGCTTATTTAGGTAACAGAAAAATAGCTATAGTAAAAGAGATAACAAAACTGCATGAAAATGTTCTTAGAACAGATTTAGAAAACGCTATTAAGCACTTCATAGAAAACGCACCTAAGGGTGAGTTTGTGTTGGTGATAGAGGGTTACGTTAACACCGAAGAAAAAGAAGAATTAAGCATAGATGAGCTAGTTGAGATAGCTAAAGCTAAGATTAGCGAGGGTAAATCTGCAAGCATGGCGGCGAAAGAGGTCGCAGTGACTTATGGTGTGAAAAAAAGCGAGATATATAAATTGTTGGTGGAATGATTATGGAAATTATAAGAATAACAGATATTAACAGCACTGATTATGAGTGGGTAGATAAATTATATAAAGAGAGTTTTCCTAAAATAGAAAGACGAAGCAGTGCGAAGCAAAAAGAAGCAGTAGAAGATGAAAATTATCACTTATGTATAATGAAAGAAGCTGAAAAAAATATAGGCTTGATTTTTTATTGGATTATTGGCGAGCATGTTTATATTGAATATTTTGCAGTAGACAGCAATATTAGAGGTGGTGGGTATGGTTCACAAGTGTTAAACTATGTGAAAAATATGCATAACTCTATAGTTTTAGAGATAGAAATACCAACAGATGAAATGACAAGCAAAAGAAAAACTTTTTACGAGAAAAACGGATTTAAGATGTTTGAATATAAACATTATCAGCTACAATATAGAAAAGAATGTGAAAAATTAAGGCTAAATATTATGTCAAATTGTGATATAAGTGAAAAAGATTATTTACTTTTTAATGATAAGTTAGAAAAAATAGCAGGGAAATATATATAAGTTCAAAAAACAAACACATTTCATTCAGTTAATAACCAATTTAAACCATATAAAATTCAAAAACAACCTCTATTATTTTACGTGTAAGTAAAACGTTAATAATGGAGGTTAAACAATGTACGTATTAAAAAATGCCTTTAACAACATCTTAAAGGTAAAAGGGAGAAATATCTTAATATTTATCTTGGTATTCGTAATCGCAGTGTCGGCATGTGTGGCTTTAAGTATTCAAACAGGTGCAGAAACTGCAAAGCAGACGACTCTTGACAACATGCAGATTACAGCAAACTTGACAGTAGACAGACAAGGCATGATGGATATGAGCATGATGAGCGACCCAAGTTCTATAGATAGGGAAGCTATAATGGGGCAAATGGGGGCTAGTATGGATATTGAAGAGCTCGAAACCTATAGCACTGCTAGTTCTGTAAGTGGGTATTATCTAACTGGTAGTGTGGGCATGAACACAGTTGACCTAGAAGTGTATGAAAGTACATCAAGCCAAGGTTTTGGAGGTATGTCAGGTGGCATGATGGACATGGGCAGAATGGGAAATTTAGGCGATTTTACACTATCCGGTTTTAGCTCTCATACAGGTATGACAGACTTTGTAGACGGAACTTCTACAGTAATTGAAGGTTCTGTTTTTGATGAAAGTGATACAGAAAGCAATGTTTTGATAAGCTATGAACTAGCTTTCCTTAATGATATAGCGGTAGGCGACACGATTAGCCTTGCTAATCCGTCTAACACTACAGAGGTTATAGAGTTCACAGTTTGCGGTATTTATCAGAATAGTTTAACAGATTCATCAGCTAATACTATGTTTATTAGCTATGCTAGCCTAGAAAAAATTGCAGAGGATTCACAAGCTTTAGGCGTAACTTATATAGATGAACGTACAGGAAATGAAACAAATGCTGGGTTGAAGTTAATGCCAAATGCTACTTATGTATTTACAGATGTAGATAATTACAACGCTTTTATGGCTGAAGCAGAGACAATGGGATTAGACACAGAAACGTACACTTTAGTAAGCCAAGATTTAACAGAATACGAACAAAGTATATTACCTCTTGATAATCTAAGTACTTTTACAATGGTTTTCTTTATCGTAGTAATCGCAATTGGTGCGTTAATTCTAATTATATTCAACCTATTTACAATGAGAGAAAGAAAATATGAGATAGGTGTTTTAGCAGCGATTGGTATGCAAAAACATAAAGTAGCTCTACAATTTATTACAGAGATAATGATAGTTACTTTAGCGGCTGTTATTGTGGGTTCTGCTGTGGGTGCAGTGGTGTCAATTCCAGTTGGAGACATGCTTTTAGAGAGCCAAATTGCCTCTCAAGAGACATCATCCCAATCTGTTAACGCTAACTTTGGTGGAAACTTCTCAGCACAAATGAGCATGGGCGGCGGCGGAATGTCAAATCCTATGTCTATGATGGGTGGAAATACTGATTATGTAGATAGCATTACAAGTAATGTTAATATTATTGTTATTCTACAATTACTAGGTGTTGGTGTGTTGTTGTCGTTAATTGCAAGTAGTGTGGCTGTTGTATCTATTTTAAGATACGAACCATTAAAAATATTAAGTAACAGAACATAAGGAGGGTAATTATGTCGATTTTTAGATTAGAAGATGTGGGTTACACATATAATGGTAGAGACTACGTTATTAAGGACTGTAACTTCACTTTTGAAAAAGGAAAAGTTTATACAATAGTAGGACAGTCTGGTGCTGGTAAAACTACTTTGCTATCAATGCTATCTGCGTTAGCAAAGCCTACAAATGGAGTAATTTATTACAACGAACAAGATATATCAAAAATGAGCCAATACGATTACCGTTCTAAATATGTTGGTGTAATTTTCCAAGCATATAACTTATTACCTCACCTAACTGCAAAAGAAAACGTAGTGCTTTCTATGGATATCAGTGGTAAAGATATTCAAAATAAAGACCAAGTAGCAGATGAATTGCTAGAAGAAGTTGGCTTATACGGTGATTTATTAAAAAGAAAAATCCTAAAACTTTCAGGTGGTGAGCAACAAAGAGTTGCAATTGCAAGAACATTGTCATACAACCCAGATGTTATTTTGGCAGATGAACCGACAGGTAACCTAGACTCTGAAACACAAGACAATATCATGGATATATTTTGCGATTTAGCACATGAACAAGACAAGTGCGTTATAATTGTTACGCACTCACCAGAGGTTGCTGGCAGAGCAGATGTGTGTTATGAATTGCAATCGCTGAAACCTAAGAGAACGAAAAAGAAAAAAATTGTGGCAAGAGTTAGAAATACTGAAACAGCAGAGACGACAACAAACTCAACTCTGTTTTGATGTAGATTTAATAAAAAAAGGCACAAACCAAGCAGTGTAGCAAGGTCTGTGCCTTTGTGTTAAATTAGTTAGATAATTTTAACTAGGAACGAAATGGCTTGTATCAAGCGAGTGCTTATTTTGTGTGGTACATATCATCTTCCCATTTTTGCGGGTTAGTATCGATGTATTCCCAAATTTTCTGGTATTCTTTTTCGTTTCTTATTATGTGGTCATGAAATGAGCGTTGCCAAATTGAATATCCTATTTGTTTTGTAACCAATGTTTTAAATGATTTAATTAATTGTGGAATTGATTGTGTCGTTGTAGGGGACGATGCCCACATCGTCCCGTCCTCGTTTCTAGAAATAAATATAATCAGATGAACATGGTTGGGCATTATCACATATTTTTCAATACCAGCAATGCTATTGATATATCTTTGTACTACCATTCCAATTTCGGATAATATTATATTCGGGACGATGTGGGCATCGTCCCCTACGATTTCACCAAACAAACATTCACGATTTTGCGTACATATCGTAACAAAATATGCACCGTTAGACGAATAATCATAACCTTTTAACCTGATGAATTTTCGTTTTTGCAATTCCATTTTATCACCACTCAATATAAATATTATACCATAAACAAAAAGCAAATTTCAACAAAAATATGTTTGCTTTAATTAATTCAGAAAAAATATCAAGAGTGCAAGGATGCAGAGTAGTTTGGTGTTACAGCATTTAACATATAAATTTTTTTATTTTTTAGATGTTTACACAATAAAACAATAATTTAACTATATTTTATTAAATTTATATTAATTTCAAACAAATAGGTATTGATTTTTTTTTAATAAGCAGTTATACTAAACACAAATAAAAACTAAACTGAAGGGAGTTTATTTGTTTTATACAAATAAGATTACTGACATGAACTTTAAACCGTATTACGAGCAATTGGAAAACATTCATGTTAATGTTTTACCAAACAGATCCTACTACGTGCCAAGCAGTGTGGAATATCCATGCGACATTATGGAGGATTCTGAAAATGTAACTATGTTGTCAGACAATGACTGGCTATTTAAGTTGTATGAGAACCCATTCGTAGTTGAGAAATTTTTCGACGAAGAATTTGAAGAGGGCGAAAATTACGACCGAATTCCAGTGCCGTCTTGTTGGCAAATTTTAGGTTACGACCAACATGCGTACCAAAATGTTAGATTACCTTATCCTTATGACCCTCCTTATGTACCTAACGAAAATCCAAGTGGTGCATATATTAAATATTTTTACATGACAGAAGAACAAGTTGCTAAAAAGAACTACCTAAACTTCGAGGGTGTTGACTCTTGCTATTATGTTTGGGTAAATGGCGAATTTGTAGGCTACAGCCAAGTTTCTCACTCTACAAGTGAATTCGATATTTCAGATTTCTTGCGTGAGGGCGAAAATAAATTGTCAGTTCTAGTTTTAAAATGGTGTTCAGGCTCATACCTAGAAGACCAAGATAAACTAAGAATGAGTGGTATTTTTAGAGATACATATATCATTACAAGATCTGAAAATCATATCAGAGATTTCTATGTTAAAACTCCTTTAACAAATGATTATAAAGATGCAAAAATCAACCTTTGTGCTGAGTGGAACGGAACTGCAAAACAGGCTACCGTTACTTTGCTAGACCCTAATGAACAAGTAATGGAGACAAAAGAGCTTGCAGACGGAAAAGTAAGCTTTGATGTTCCTAATGCTACACTTTGGAATGCTGAAAACCCACAACAATACACACTTATTATCGCAACTGACGATGAGAGCATTGTGCAAAAAGTTGGTGTGAGAGCATTTGAAGTTAAAGGTAATTTGTTCTTAGTTAATGGCGTTAAAGTTAAATTTAAAGGCGTTAACAGACACGACAGCGACCCGTTCACAGGTTACGTAATTGATCGTGGACAACTATTGAGCGATTTATCTATAATGAAACAAAACAATGTTAATGCTATTAGAACAAGCCATTATCCTAATGCACCTTGGGCTACTCAATTATATAGCGAGCTAGGGTTCTATGTAATTAACGAGAGCGACATTGAAACACATGGTACTATCACTATTTATGGTGGTGGACATGTATATAGTTATGACTCTGAATTTAAAGAAGATAAAACTTTTGGCGCACTTTGCCATGATGTAAGATACGAAGAAAGCTTTGTTGACCGTATTAGAAGAAATGTTCAAAGAGACAAAAACAACGCTTGTGTTGTTATGTGGTCTTTGGGTAATGAAAGTGGATACGGACCTAACATGGAAAAAGCAGCTGCATGGATTAAAGAATTTGACAAAGAAATGTTAGTTCATTATGAGAGCAGTATTTACCAATTAATCGGTTATAACAATGATATTTCTAATATCGACGTATATTCTCGTATGTATGCTCCTACTGAAGCAATCGAAGAATATATGAACGGTGGTATTGATATTCCGTTTGTTCAATGCGAATTTGTTCACGCAATGGGTAATGGCCCTGGTGATATTGAAGATTACATGGAGCAAATGTATAAATACGATGGTTTCTGTGGTGGATTTGTTTGGGAATGGTGCGACCATGCAGTTTACATGGGTAAAACTGCTGAGGGCAGAGACAAATACTTCTACGGTGGAGACTGGGGCGAGTTCCCACACGAAGGTAACTTCTGTATGGACGGACTTGTTTACCCGAACAGAAAACCTCACACTGGCTTGCTAGAGTGGAGAAACTGCGTAAGACCTGCTAGAGCTTATGCTGTAGACATGGAAAACGGAATCGTTAAAATTCAAAATAAACTAGACTTCACAAACCTACAAGACGCTATCACTGCTTATTATGAGGTTTCTCTAAACGGTGATGTAGTTGAAGTTGGAACAGTTGATGATTTAGATATCGAAGCACATTGCGAAAAAGATATTAAAATTAACTACACAGTACCAGCTGATGGTGATGTGCGTCTAAGAATAGTGTATCTACAAAAAGATGAAACTTTCCTTGTACCACAAGGTAGCGAGCTAGGTTTCGACCAACTTGTTGTACGTGAAGCAGAGCACGTTGAAGCTGTACCTGTTAAAGGTGAGTTCTGTGTTACAGAAGATGATATTGCTGTTGTTATTACAGGCGATAAATTCAAATATACATTCAACAAACTAAGAGGCACATTCGAGAAAATGGTAAAAGATAATGTCACTATTTTGGATATGCCTATTGAGTATAATATTTGGAGAGCACCTACAGATAATGACAGAAACATTAGAGTAGAGTGGGAAAAAGCAGGGTATGATAGACAAACTATCAGAACATATAACACTACTGTAACAGAGGCTGATGGCGTTGTTACAATCGAAAATGAGCTTGCAATTTCTGCTGTTTATATCCAACATATTGTTGATGTAAAAACAGTTTGGACAGTTGATGGCAAAGGTTCTGTTAAAGTTGACATTAAAGGCAAAAGAAACAAAGACCTACCACACCTACCTCGTTTTGGTTTGCGTATGTTCTTGCCTATGGATTTCACAAGCTGTGATTACCTAGGATATGGCCCTTACGAGAGCTATATTGATAAGAGAAGAGCTTCTTATTATGCTAGATTTGTTGACTCAGTTGAGAATATGCACGAAGACTACATTAAACCACAAGAAAACGGAAGCCACTGGAATTGTAAAGAAGTTAACGTTGTAGACGTTGATGGTTATACAGTTACAGCAAAAGGCGACGGATTTAGCTTTAATATTTCTGAGTATTCACAAGAAGACCTAGCTAATACTGCGCATAACTTTGAGCTAGATAAGAGCGGATTTACTGTTCTTTGTCTGGATGCAAGAATGTCTGGTATCGGTTCAGGAAGCTGTGGACCACAACTTAAAGAGAAATATCAAGTTAATGAAGAAGTTCTTGACTTCACATTTGATTTAAGCTTTGGTAAATAATAAATAAAATTTAAGAGGCGACATTTTTAACCGAATGTCGCCTAAATTTATTTTAAAGAGGTGGTATTATCAAACAAACAGAATACAGGTATTATGTGTCGGAGGATAATTATCCTTTTTTGATGCATGAAAAAGAATGGAATGAAAATTCGTTTATAGAAAAATCGACAGGTAGACTACACTTTCACAATTTGCTTGAGATAGGTTATTGTTATTCTGGCGAGGGTGTTGTATATATTAATAAAAAGCAGTTTAACTATAGCAAAGGCACGCTTATTATAGTTCCTAAAAATATGTCCCATGATGTAGTGTGTACATGTCAAAAAGAGAACCTATGGAGGTTTTTGTTTGTTGATGAAACTTTATTGTTAAACTCCTTGTGCACAAAAAAACATGACTTAGATAAGCTTATAAATGTAATTAACGATAACTTCTTGGTTACAAATGAAACAACAGATAAAGACCTTGGTGATACAGCAAAACAAATGTTTTTACATTTTGATACTAACAGTAGATTTCAAAAAGAAAGAGTATTTGCTGGCACACTTTCTCTTATATATCAGTTTGCTGATACACTTGAATTTGAAGAAAACATAGGTGTGATAACAGAGGAGAAAAGTGTAATTATTAATGTAATAGAGTATATCAACAATAATTATTCAGAGGATATTTCAGTGGCTAACATGGCAAAAGAATTTAATATTAGTGAAGCACATTTTAGAAAAATGTTTAAATATAAAATGAAGATTTCACCATTAGAATACCTAAATAAAATTAGGATAAAAAATGTATGTGAAAAGCTTAGAAAAACAGATGAAAATATTATTGATATAGCTATGTCATGTGGGTATTCATCAGTTGCGACGTTTAATAGAAACTTTATCAAATACGTAAAATGTCGACCGAATGAATATAGGAAGGAAATTAGTTGAATTTGTTACAAATCTGTTAAAATGTAATAAAGATTTTAATTTATTTATTAATATATAGTGAAAAAGATGAAAAATGCACGTTTATGATAATATTTAAACCGAATTTGATAAGAAATTAATTGTGAATTATAGGATAATATCTACATGTTCAAAAGATGAATTGAAATAAAAATTAGTTAATTTAACATATTCGATTCATCGTGTAAATTATTAAGGAGTGGAAAATTATGTTTAAAAAAATTTTTGTATCATTACTAGCAGCATCAATGATGTTCTCAATGGTGTCTTGTACAACTCCAGCAGAGACTGAATCAAGCACAGATGAAACAACAGAATCTTCAGCTACTGAAAGCTCAGAAGCTACAGAGGAAGGCGAAGCTACAGAAGGCGCACAAAGTCTATCAGTTGCTTGTTGGGACCCAGCTTTCAACATGTACGCTATGGAAGAAGCTGCAAAAGTTTACCAAGAGACAAATCCTGACTTTACACTAGATATTCAAGAAGTACCTTGGGAAGATCTACAAGCTAGACTTATAACAGCTGCTTCATCAGGAGATTCAAGCATTTTAACTGATATCTTCTTATTGCAAAACAATGCTTACCAAAAAAATGTAAGTAACTATCCAGACCTATTCACAGATTTAACTGGTTCAGCAGTTAACTTTGACGAATTTAACCAAGGTGTTTTAGCTTATTCAACTTATGACGGCAAAAACTATGGTGTTCCATTTGACAATGGTGCAGTTATCATGGCTTTAAGAACAGACTTACTAGCTAACGCTGGACAAACTGTTGAAGACTACACAGACATCACATGGTCTGAGTACATCGCTTTAGGCGAAGCTTATGTAGCAGCAAACAACATGCCATTGCTATCAGGTACTAATGACGGTGCTGATATCTTAATCATGATGATTAAATCAGCAGGCGTTAGCTTCTTTGATGACGAAGGCAATGCGTACATAGAAGGCAACCCAGAACTAGCAGCAGCAGCTGAAATCTACAAACAACTTGTAGAAAAAGGCATTATGCAACAATACTCAAGCTGGGACGAATACGTTGCAGGTTTTGTTAACGGTAACGCAGGTGGCGTTATGAACGGTTGCTGGATCCTAGGTTCTATCCAAACAGCAGCAGACCAATCAGGTAACTGGGCTGTAACAAATGTTCCAAAACTAGAAGGTTTTGATTCTGCTACAAACTACACAGAAAACGGTGGTTCAAGCTGGGCAGTTTCAGGTGCTTCTGAAAACAAAGATTTAGCTATTGACTTCTTAGCAAGCACATTCGGTGGTAGCGTAGAATTCTACGACACAATCCTTGGTCAATCAGGTGCATTAGCACACTGGCAACCAGCAGCAGCAAGTGACGTTTACCAAGAACCATCAGAGTTCTTTGGCGGACAACCTATCTATGCTGACATCTCTGCATTCGCAGGCGAAGTTTTACCATTTAACACAGGTGTTTACTACTACGAAGGCCAAACAGCTCTAAACGTAGCTTCACAAAGCATCGTAACCGGTACTCCAATTGAAGATGCTCTAAAAACAGCACAAGAAGAACTAGAATTTAACATGGGCTAATATAAACTGATATATGGGCAACTTTTCCGTCCTAAAGCTTATTATAATAGCTAAACGGTAAGTTGCCCTATAATTATATGTGTTACAAAAATAATTGGAGGGATATGTATGAAAAAACGCAAGGGTATGACCCTTTATGCTAGACAAAACCTAACAGGATGGAGCTTTCTAACTCCGGCTGTTTTACTAATTGCACTAACTAGCTTCTACCCAATGATACAAGCAGTTATACTAAGTTTCCAAACTTCTAACGGCGTAAAAACTGAGTGGGCAGGACTTAGAAACTATGAAAGATTATTAAGCGATGGAACTTTTCATCAAGCTTTATTTAACAACTTCTTTTACCTAATAGTACAAGTGCCAATTATGCTTTTAATTGCATTAATTCTTGCTACTTTGCTTAATGGTAAAGACCTAAAATTTAAAGGCATATTCAGAACAGCGATATTCTTGCCATGTGCGACATCACTGGTTTCTTATGCACTTATTTTTAATACACTATTCCAACAAGATGGATTTATTAACAACACACTAATTAACATGGGACTTCTTGCAGAGCCTTTTAACTTCTTTGCAGATCCATGGGCTTCAAGAATTATTATTGTTGTGGCATTAGTATGGCGTTGGACAGGATACAACATGGTATTCTATCTAGCAGGATTACAAAATATCGACTATTCAATTTATGAGGCAGCAAGAATAGATGGCGCATCAAGCGTACAAATATTCTCTAAAATTACAGTTCCTCTATTAAGACCAGTTATTTTGTTAACAGCAATTATGTCAACAAACGGTACTCTACAATTGTTTGATGAAAGCGTTAACTTAACAGGTGGCGGACCTGCAAACGCAACAATCACTATGTCTCATTATATTTATGATACATCATTCTTACATTCTCCAAAATTAGGATATGCTGCGGCTTTATCAATAGTAGTTCTTCTATTAGTTGCTATCCTAGCGTTTATTCAAATGAGAGTAGGTGACAAACGTGACTAAAAAAAGATTAGCTAGCTTTGTTAGATACGCGTTTCTAACTATAGTTTCACTATTATCAGTTTTCCCACTGTACTGGATGTTCAGTGCGGCTACAAACACAAACTTAGACATTATTAGAGGTAAAATCATCCCTGGTACTGCGTTTATAGACAACTATAACACCATTATTGAAAGCTATCCTATGTTGTGGACAGCAATGGGAAACTCTTTCATGTACGCTTCTTGCATCACAGTTGCTTCTCTAATCATTTCATCTTTAGCAGGTTATGGTTTCGAGATCTATCACGATAAACACAAAGACAGAGTAATGGGTGTTTTGCTTATCGCAATGATGTTCCCATTTGCAGCAATTATGATTCCACTTTTCACTTTGGTATCTGACATGGGCTTGTTGAACTCAGTTATCGGTTTCATCTTGCCAACAATAGCTACTCCGTTCCTAATCATGTTATTCCGTCAAAACTCAAGAAACTTCCCGCGTGAGATTATTGAGGCTGCTAGAATAGATGGAGTTGGAGAGGTTGCTATCTTCTTCAAAATGTTTATCCCAACAATGAAATCAACGTATGCTGCTGCAATGACTATCGTGTTTATGAATGGTTGGAACAACTATCTATGGCCAAAAATCATTATGACAAGTGGCGATACTCTAACAATGCCAATGCTTACAGCTAACATCAAAGCAGGTTATGTTATCGACTACGGAATGCTAATGGCAGCTGTTTTACTAAGCACATTGCCTACAATCATAGTATTCTTCATTCTACAAAAAAGCTTTGCAGAGGGTATTTCAGGCTCTGTTAAAGGTTAATATTAGAAAAATAATAAAAATACGATTACTGATAAACAAACAGGCTAATACTTCATTCACTGTGAATGAGTATTAGCCTGTTTAATTTGTATATATGATGTACGTATTCCTGTATTAAACCAATCAATTGTAGGGGACGGGTTGCCCGTCCCGTTTCGGTAAATCGTTGTTTGTTACGGTAGGGGAGACCCTCCACTGCGTATAATACTAAAAAATAATAACGTTAATTTAGATAGCTCCAGCACCTTTTTGTAATGCAATAGTACCTGTTCGAGCAATCTCCAAAATACCAAAAGGTTTTAAAAGCTCAGAAAGTAGCTCTATTCTTTCGATTGTGTCAGAAATTTCTATAGTTAAAGAAGTTCTTGAAATATCACAAATATTTCCTTGCATAACTCTTGCAATGTCTATAATCTCACCACGGTTTTTATCTGTGCAAGAAACCTTAACAAGCATAAGCTCACGGCTGATATTTTCATCAGGTTTATACTCTCTAACCTTAATAACATCAACAAGCTTATTAAGTTGTTTTTCAACTTGCTCAACGATATAATCGTCGCCGTCAACAATGATTGTAATTCTTGATATAGTGGGGTCGTCAGTCACTCCAACAGCAAGGCTGTCTATATTAAAACCACGTCTTGAGAAAAGACCAGTTGCTCTTGATAAAACACCGGCTTGGTTCTCTACTAGAATAGAAATTGTATGTTTCATAATTTTGACCCTCCTTTAAAGAGTAGTTTCATCAGGACTAACCAAACATTCAAGTAGGTAAGGTTGGTCTGCTGATAAAA
This sequence comes from uncultured Eubacteriales bacterium, assembly GCA_964370775.1. GTDB lineage: Bacteria > Bacillota > Clostridia > Oscillospirales > Acutalibacteraceae > SIG603. The sequence goes on from CAYJKT010000001.1 coordinate 169,722, forward strand.
ACTCATCTATAGCAGCTTCACATTCGCTCATAGATTTAATTACCTTAGATTTAATACCATAAGTTTTAGCAAGCTCAGATATATTAGGGCTTCCGTCTAAAAATACAGCAGTTTGGTTGTCGCTATATCCATTAGTTTGAAGCTCTCTAACCATGCCAAGTCTACCGTTTGTCATAACTACCATTTTAAGCTTAACATTATTTTGAGCAATAGTGCCAAGCTCCATCATTTGCATTTGGAAAGAACCATCGCCACATACTGTGATAACTTGAGAGTCAGGACATGCAAGCTTTGCACCTACACCAGCTGGTATCGAATATCCCATAGTTCCCATGCCACCAGATGTCAAAAATCGTCCACTTTTGTAGTTAAAGTTATTTGCAACCCAAATTTGGTTTTGACCAACATCTGCTACAATATTTACTTTTTCGTCGCATTTTTCAGAAAGTTTTTTCATAAACTCTTTTGGATTAATATATCCGTCAATGCTAGGTTTGATTTTTTTAGAAGCCTTAATATCATCAAGTTTGTTAATCCATTCAGAGGTATCTAATTCGGTGATTTTGCCAATCATTTCAGTTAATACAAGGTTAGCATCACCAACAACAGGGATATCAACAGCCAGATTTTTGCCAATCTCTGCTGGGTCAATATCAATATGTATAACAAGCTTTCCTTGTTTTACGATTTTAGGTGCAGCAACAGAACGGTCGCCAGCTCTTGTACCGATTGCTAGAAGAACGTCAGCTTCTTTCATAGCTGTGTTAGCCTCTGGAACACCGTGCATACCAAGCATACCGTAATTTAATTTGTGATTTTTTGGAATATTGCTAATACCCATCATAGTTGTAATAACAGGTATATTAGATTTCTCTGCAAATTCCATAAGTTTTTCATTTGCATTAGCCGTAAACACTCCACCACCAGCACAAATAAGGGGTCTCTTAGCTGATTTTAAAGCAGAAATTGCTCTCTTAATTTGCCCAGGGTGTCCGTTAACATTAGGGTTATAGCTTCTCATTGTAATAGAGTCTGGGTAGCTAAATTTAATTTTCTCTCTTTGTACATCAACCGGAACGTCAATGATTACTGGACCTTTTCTGCCAGTATTTGCAAGATAAAATGCTTCCTTAAAAACTCTGCAAGCGTCTTCTGGGTCTTTCAAAATATAGCTATATTTGCTAAATGGCTCTACTGCGCCAGTAATATCTGCTTCTTGGAAAACATCTCTACCTAGCAAATCAGTTGAAACTTGCCCAGTAATAACAACCATAGGCACAGAGTCCATATAGGCTGTCGCAATACCTGTGATAAGGTTCAAAGCTCCAGGACCTGAGGTAGCAATGCAAACCGCTGGTTTGTTGGTGACTCTTGCGTAACCGTTTGCTGAGTGAGCAGCGTTTTGCTCGTGACGAACTAATATATGTTTAATATCGCTGTGAGATAAAGCGTCGTAAAAAGGGCATATCGCAGCACCAGGGTAACCAAAGACAGTGCTAATTCCCTCTTTTTCCAAAGCTTTTACCATAGCTTGTGCAACTGTTATCATAAAAAACATCCTTTCCTATGTTTATAGTATAGATTTAGTTAATTATATAATATTTATCGCATTAATGCAAGAAAATAATGTTAACTTTCGTAATATGTTGGTTAAGTATTGATATATTTGGGTTATTGTATTATACTTAGAAAAGTTAATTAGTTTTTTGAGACGTAAATCTAAGCTTGTTAATTCAATTTTACTGGAAATTTGATTCTAAATTATGAAAAGTGGTATTATGATATGGCAATAAAAAAATTATCGATTAGTGGATTGAGAAGTTTTTTAAATAAAACTGAAATAGAGTTTGCATTACCAGATAAAATAAATAAAGGAAGTGGACTGACAGTTATTGTTGGTTCAAACAACAGCGGTAAAACTACAATTATTGAAGCTCTTCATTTAATACAAAAGGGAACTAATATTATGCCTAGTGCCATGAGAAATGAAAAAAGCACAAGTGTTAATATAAGGTTAGAAGATGATAAAAATCAAGTATATAGTGTGAGTGCAGATGATGAAAACGGTGCATATTTAACAAGAACAAAGAATGGAAATGTCAAAGTGCCCCATGATATATGGGATACTGAAATGTTTTTATTATCTAGTAAAAGGTCGTTCATGAGCACATTTCATTTTAACTCAGGTACTAGCGATAGAAAGTTTTATGGAGGGAATATATCGTCTGAATTTTTACGAGAAAATGATAATCAAACAAACACTAATTTTGGTGCTAGATTGACAAAGGCGCATGAGTATAAAGATATATTTAATGATAAATTATCAAAAATATTACCACAAACGCCAAAATGGAAAATACAATCACAGCATGGGAATACTTTGTTTTTAGAATTTGAATTCGAAGATATAAAGCATAGTAGTATTGGAACGGGAGATGGCTATATAAATATATTCAATATTGTTGATGCGTTATATGATGCGAATGATTATGATACCATAATAATTGATGAACCTGAAGTTTCACTACATCCTGACATACAAAGGAGATTGTTTGAATTTTTGCTAGAAGAATCTAAGGATAAGCAAATTGTAGTTTGCACTCATTCGCCTTATTTTTTAGATTGGGAAAGTATTGCCAACAAAAGTGAATTATATAGGTTGATAAAAAAGGGTTCGGAAAGTAGAGTTTACAGAATAGATGATAATTCTAGAAATGCTATAAAAGGTTTATTAAATTTAGAAAATCCACATATCTTAGGCTTAAATGCTAATGAAATATTTTTTTTAAGCGATAATATTATTCTTACGGAAGGTCAAGAAGATGTTATAAGTTATAAAAAGATATTCGAAAAATATGATTTTATACCTAATGCCACTTTCTTTGGATGGGGAATAGGTGGAGCAAATAAGATAAAACATATAATGACATTGCTGATTTCGCTAGGATATGAAAAAATATTTGTTAGTT
>CAYJKT010000001.1:172700-191876 GCA_964370775.1 uncultured Eubacteriales bacterium
CAATGATCAAAAGGATAAACTGAAATCATATCAAGATGAGTATAAAAATTATAAATTTATAACTATACCGACTAATGATGTAAGAGATAAGAGCGAATCACATCTAAGAACTTTGAAAAAGATATTAAAAGGCATTAATTGCATTGATGAAGAAGTAAAAGGTAAAATTATTAAAGAGCAGAAAAATATTAAAGGTGATTACTTGGTGAAAAATCTTGGTACGATGCAGATTAATGAGAAATATGAAAAGAATATACGATTGATGATATCAGAAATTAAAGAATATTTTAACTATCAAGAGAGCAAAAGAGAAGTAAAGAGAATGGTAGAGAATAATTTTAATGAAATAGTTGAAGTGCGAAATGTAAAAAAAGTGATTGATAGTGAAAAAATTTACGATGAAATAAAGAAATATATTGATGAAAAATATAAAGAATATGAATTTAAGGGTGGTGGAGGAGAAATTATAAGCAATAAGAAGATTAATGAGAATGAGTATTACACAATATTCGAATATTCTGTATCAATATATAGAGATTATCAAATAAAATGTACATTTCATATAATTGTAGATATTACTGATAATACTTATGAAATAATAAAAGTAAAAACAATTGAAAGAAATCTTCCTTGAAGGTAGAAGAATGGAAAATAAAATGATAAATACTACAGAAAAATACAGAGCAATAATTGCTTATATACCATTGCTATTTTTTATTAATTTAAAAGATAAATCCGAGCTTGTGAGATTTCACACGGAACAGGGAAAAGTTTTAACAATTTTTGATATTGCACTTCTACTTTACAGTTTATTGCATACTAATATATTAGAAAGTATTTTACCTTTAAGCGTATACGTAATATTAAGCACAGCATTAAACTTCATATATATTTTAGCAGCAGTGTTTACAGTGTTTGGAATTTTGAGCGTTTTGAATGGTCAAAAAAGAAAGCTACCAATAATTGGAAGTTTTGCAGAAAAAGCAAAAAAATAAAAAATATATATTGACAAACAACAAAGCTTATAGTATAATAAGCCAGTAAAACAAAGTAGAGCCATAGGTTCTCACCGTGCGGTTACGTCCGACATCGGTCAATATCTTTATGCTGTATTTAGATATAGCTGAATTATGTTGATTTAGTGGACGGATTACCGTCCACTTTTATTATTTATGGCAGACAACCACACAGTTAGGTTACGGAGGTGTTTTTTTATCAGCAATAAGGAACTACAAATCAATGAAGAAATAAGCGAAAAAGAGCTTAGAGTTATTGATTTTGACGGTGCACAATTAGGTGTTATGACTTTAACAAATGCGCTTAATTTAGCTAGCGAAAGAGGGCTTGACCTAGTTAAAATAGCCCCAAAAGCTCAACCACCTGTTTGTAAAATCATCGACTACGGTAAATACCGTTTCGAGCAAACAAAACGTGTTAAGGAAGCAAAGAAAAATCAAAAGGTAGTAGAACTTAAGGAGATTAGATTATCCCTTAATATAGATACTCACGACTTTAACACAAAAGCCAATCAAGCTAAGAAATTTATCGGTGACGGTAATAAGGTGAAAGTTTCTATCAGATTTAGAGGAAGAGAGATGGGTCACCCAGAACTTGGACTTGATACTATGAAGAGATTTGCAGAGACATTAAGCGAATTTGCTAATGTTGAAAAAGCCGCAAAGCTTGAGGGAAGAAGTATGCTAATGTTCCTTGCCCCCAAGACCGCTAAGTAATAAATATAAGGAGGATATTTTATGCCAAAACTAAAAACACATAGTGGAGCGAAAAAACGCTTCAAACTATCAAAAAAAGGTAAAGTAATTCGTGCCCAAGCAAATAAAAGACATCTTTTGAACGGCCACGGAAAAACAAGCAAGAGCAAACGCCACTTAAGAGGTACTGTGACTGCTGACAAAACAAACGAAAAAGCTGTAAAAAGAATGTTACCTTACGCATAATGCGTAAACCGTGAAAGGAAAGGATTGAAAATATATGGCAAGAGTTAAGGGCGCACTTGCGACTCGTAAAAGAAGAAAAAAAGTACTGAAACTTGCAAAAGGTTACTGGGGTTCAAAAAGTAGACACTTTAAAATGGCTAAACAAGCTGTTATGAAGTCAGGCAACTATGCTTATATCGGTAGAAAACATAGAAAAAGAGATTTCCGTAGATTATGGATCACTAGAATTTCAGCTGCTTGCAAATTAAACGGCATGAACTATTCAACATTTATGAATGGTCTTAAAAAAGCTGATATCACACTTAACAGAAAAATGTTGTCAGAAATTGCTATCACAGATGCAGCAGGATTTACTGCACTTGTTGAGAAAGCAAAAGCTGCTTTATAATATTAAAAGCCCAACTAGCTTGGGCTTTTTGACATTTTTAGATATAATGAAAAGCTAACTAATTTTATATAAAAACATAGAAAAACCATGAATTTTACTATGTTTTTACGTGAATTTAGTTAATCAAAAAAGGTTAATTTATGGATATAAAAACAATATCATCGCTTAAGAATGATATAATAAAAGACACTACTGCATACCGTAATTCTGCTTCTTTAAGAAAAGAAAAACACATGTTTTTGGCAGAGGGTGCAAGGCTTTGTGGCGATGCAGTGCTTAGTAATACAGAGATAATCAGATTATTTTACACTGAAAAAGCGTACAAAAAGTACCATAAATATATTGATGGTGCAAAAGTTAAAAATAACGAGATATATTTAATTAAAGAACATGTTGCAAGTGCGTTGTCGGACACAAAAACAACACAAGGGGTCTTTGCTCTTTGTAAAATGAGAGATGAAACAGAGATAAAAACCGACAAAGTTTTGTGCTTGGAGAATGTCAGTGACCCGTCTAACATGGGGACAATTTTTAGAACAGCAGAAGCTATGGGTATTACAGATTTCATCTTAGCAGGGACATGCTGTGACCCGTATTCGCCAAAGGTGACAAGAGGTTCTATGGGTGCTGTGTTTAGAATAAATATTATTTCGTATAGCGATATTAGTTTAATGGTGGAAAAAATGCAAGGTGATGGTTACACTCTGTATGCTTCTGTTGTAAATGATAGCGCAAAAAAAGTTAATCAAATAGAGTTTGATAAAAAATCAGTAATGCTTGTGGGTAACGAGGGAGACGGACTTACAAAAGAGATTGTAAATCTTTGTGATGAAAGAGTTACAATTCCTATGAATGGTAGAGCAGAGTCGCTAAATGCTTCGGTGGCGGCATCTATACTTATGTGGGAGATGGTAAAGTGAGCACAGAATACTGGGTATGGCTTCAACATGCCTTTGGTGCAGGCAGTGCAAAACCTGTTGCAATCGGTAGAAGATTTCATGATTTAGAGGAATTTTATAAGGGTGGAAAAGCCCTGTGGAGACAGTTTAGTTTTATTAAAGAGAGCGAAATAGAGGCTCTAAGTGCGTTTTCTAAAGAAAATGCAGAAGATTTGATTAACTATAGCGAGCGAATGGACGCTAGAGTTATAGCTTATGATGATGTAGATTACCCAGAAAAACTAAAGCAAATCGACAACCCACCAGCAGTTTTGTATGCGAGTGGCAATTTTCCTGACTTTGACGAAAACCTAGTTGTATCAGTAGTTGGAGCAAGAAAAGCAAGTACTGGAGCTGTTAAAATGACTGAAAATATCTGCTATGAATTATCTCAGGCAGGTGCGATAGTTGTGAGTGGTGGCGCACTAGGAATAGACGGCGCAGCTCATAGAGGTGCGTTAAAAGGTCTAAGCCCAACTTGTGCTATGCTTGCATGTGGAATAGGTTTTCCGTACCTAATGCAAAACCAAAGTTTGCGTAATAAAATCAAAGAAAAAGGCGGTGCTTTAATCACCGAATATCCAGTGAACTCTGGTGTTAACAAAGGTAATTTTGTTATTAGAAACAGAATTATATCAGCTTTATGCAACGGACTTTTAGTTAGCGAATGTGCTGTTAAAGGTGGCACAATGCTAACTGTAAATCATGCATTAAAGCAAAATAAAGACGTGTTTGCTTTTCCAGGAGACATCAATAATCCAATGGCAGAGGGTTCTAACCGACTTATTAGAGACGGTGCAGTACCAGTGCTTGAGGTACGAGATATACTAGATGAGTATACACATATACTGAGAAAACCCAAAGAAAAGACAGACGATTTTGTGGAACTTAAAACAAAATCACCTATAGGTCTTTCCAAAAGTGCATTAGACGTGTATAATGTTTTAGGGAAAGAACCTGTACATGTATCATTTATTTGTGAGAGCACAGGACTGAAAGTGTCTCAAGTATTGGCGGCAATCACAGAGCTAGAGCTTACAGACAATGCCAAAACATATTCGGGACAAAGATGTTCGTTAATATAAAAAATCAGACAGAAAGGAAGAGGTACTGCAAAAAAATTACGCAGTACAAAAATGATTATGTCTAAATTAATAATTGTTGAGTCACCTACTAAGGTAAAAACTATAAAAAAATATTTAGGTAAAGAGTACGACGTTGTAGCGACTGTCGGACATATTAGAGATTTACCTGCTGCTAGACTTTGTGTTGATGTTAAAAATGACTTCGCACCTAAGTATAGCGTTATAAAAGGTAAAGAAAAGTTAGTTACTGAACTAAAAAAAGCTGCTGAAGAAGCAGATGAAGTTTTCCTAGCGACTGACCCTGACCGTGAGGGAGAGGCGATTTCTTGGCATTTAGCATTTTTGCTAGACTTAGACCTTGAAAAAGCTGATAGAGTTACGTTTAACGAGATTACAAAAAACGGTGTTAACGAGGGTATGCAAAATCCAAGAGCTTTGGATATTGACCTAGTTAATGCACAACAAGCTAGAAGAATTTTGGATAGACTTGTGGGTTACACATTAAGCCCATTTTTAGCTAAAACTATTCGTAGAGGTCTATCAGCTGGACGCGTTCAATCAGTAGCTGTTAGATTGATAGTTGACAGAGAGAACGAAATAACGGCGTTTGTTCCAAAAGAATATTGGTCTATTGATGCAAAATTAGTTGCATCAGGCAGAGTTTTTGCATCTTCATTTTATGGAGACAGAAACGGCGAAATAGAGATTACTAACAAAGAGCAAGCAGACAAAATTTTAGCAGATATTGAAAACGCAGACTTTGTTATAGAAACTTTGAAAAAAGGTAAGAAAAACAAAAGTCCATCACCTCCATTCATAACTTCTACTTTGCAACAAGAGGCTTCAAGAAAACTAGGTTTTCAAGCTAGAAGAACTATGAAAACAGCACAAGAGTTATACGAAGGTGTTGACATTGACGGTATCGGTGCAGTTGGTCTTATTACTTATATGAGAACTGACTCTTTAAGAATTTCTGCGGAAGCTATTAACGAGACAGTTGGATATATCAGTGGAAGATGGGGCGACAAATATTTGCCTAATAAACCTAGAGTGTTCAAAACTAAAAAGAACGCTCAAGACGGTCATGAGGCGATACGTCCTACATCAATCGAGCTTACTCCACAAAAGGTTGAAAAATCTTTGACTAAAGACCAATTTAGATTATATAAATTAATTTGGGAGCGTTTTGTAGCTTGCCAAATGTCTAACTGTGTGCTTAACACAACTCAAGCTCAAATCAGTGCAGGAGATTACATCTTCCGTTCATCTGGATTTACTGTTGGGTTTGACGGCTACACTGCTTTATATGAAGAGGGCAAAGACGAGAGCGAAGAGAAAGCAAAAGAGCTTCCTAAACTTGAAGAAGGCATGAAAGTAAAACCTAAAGAAGTGCTAGGAAACCAACACTTTACTCAACCACCTCCACGCTTTACAGAGGCTTCTTTAATCAAAACTTTAGAGGAAAACGGTATTGGTAGACCGTCAACTTACGCTGCGACTATCAGCACAATCACATCAAGAGAATACGTAACAAGAGAGGCGAAGTCATTTAAACCAACTGAACTTGGCGAGGTTACAACTCAACTTATGAAAGAGAGATTTCCAGACATTGTTAACGTTAAGTTTACAGCTGGCATGGAAAATGAACTTGATAAAGTTGAAAATGGCGATGCTGACTGGATAAAAACTTTGCACGAGTTTTACACACCTTTTAAAACAGTTGTTGATAAAGCAAAAAAAGAGATGGAAGGCGTAAAAATTCAGCTAAAAGAGGATCAAACAGACATTATCTGCGATAAATGTGGCAGACAAATGGTGGTTAAGTTTGGTCGTTATGGTAAATTTATCGCTTGCCCTGGATACCCAGAGTGCAAAAATATTAAGAAAATGGTTAAAGAGACAGGTTGCGAATGCCCAAAATGTGGTGGCAAAATTATAGAGAAAAAGACAAAGAGAAGCAGAGTTTTCTATGGTTGCGACCATTACCCAGAGTGCGATTTTGTATCTTGGGATCCACCAGTACAAGATAAATGCCCACTTTGTGGCAAAACTATGCTACAAAAGAAAACTAAGGGTAAAGAGATGTACTGTGTTAACGAAAACTGCGTAAATTGTGTGAAAAAAGAAGAAAAAGTTAAAAAAGAAGATAGCACAAAAGACGAAAATGTTAAAGAAGATAGTGTAAAAAAAGACGATGAATAATTATATAAACGTAATTGGTGCCGGTTTAGCAGGAGTTGAAGCGGCACACCAAATTGCCTTGCATGGCATAAAAGTAAAGCTATATGAAATGAAGCCGAACAAAAAAAGTGCGGCTCACACAAGCAACGATTTTGCAGAACTTATCTGCTCAAATTCGTTAAAAGCATATAGAACAGAGAGCGCAGCTGGACTGTTAAAACAAGAGATGAAACTGCTTAACTCAATATTAATGCCGTGTGCAGAGGAAACTAGAGTTCAAGCTGGTGGCGCACTTGCTGTTAACAGAGACGACTTCGCGGCTCTTGCAACAAAAAAGATTAGAGAAAATCCTCTGATTGAAGTTATAGAAGAAGAAGTCACAAAAATACCTACAGATGCTATCACTATAATCGCTACAGGGCCATTGTGTTCTGACGATTTAGCAAATGAAATTAGCGATTTATGTGGTGGTGCTCTTAGCTTTTTTGACGCTGCTGCACCTATCGTGACTTTCGAGAGCTTAGATATGGATAAGTGCTTTAAGGCTTCAAGATATGGCAAAGGTGATGACGATTACATAAATTGTCCTATGAATAAAGAGGAATACGAGACGTTCTATAATGAACTAATTAATGGAGAACGTGCGCCTTTGCACGGCTTTGATGTGTACAATCCAAAAGTGTATGAGGGCTGTATGCCTGTTGAGGTTATGGGTGCAAGGGGTCACGATACTTTGCGGTTTGGTCCTCTTAAACCAGTAGGTTTGAGAGACCCTAAAACTGGACATAGACCGTGGGCAGTGGTTCAGTTAAGAACTGAAAATGCAGAATGTACTTTATACAATTTGGTTGGTTTTCAAACTAACCTTAAATTTGCAGAGCAAAAAAGAATTTTTGGACTTATTCCAGGTTTAGAGAATGCTGAATTTATGAGATATGGTGTAATGCACAGAAATACGTTCATAAATTCACCTAAGGTTTTGGACGAAGATTACTCGCTAAAATCTAACAAAAACATATTTTTTGCTGGGCAAATCACAGGTGTTGAGGGATATATGGAGAGTGCTAGTTCTGGCATTATGGCTGGAATTAACGCTGTAAGACGTTTCAAAAACGAGGATAAATTTGTGCTTCCTAACATAACTATGATAGGAGCATTAACGGCTCATGTTGCGAAAAGTTATAGCAAAGATTTTCAACCAATGGGCGCAAACTTTGGAGTATTGCCTCCGATAGAGCCACATATTAGAGATAAAAAATTGAGATATGCAGAGCTTGCGAACAGAAGTCTAGACACATTAAAAAATATATTAGGGGATAAAGAATGAAAATTTTAGTAGATGCTTATGGTGGAGATAATGCACCACTGGCGATAATTCAAGGGTGTATTGATGGCGCTAAAGAATATAATTTAGACATAATTTTATGTGGAGATGAAGATAAAATTAAAGCATGTGCTAAAGAAAATCAGCTAGATATTTCTAACATGGAAATACTACATGCACCAGAGGTTGTAACTAATGATGACGAAGCAAGCGTGGTAGTGAAATCAAAAAAAAATAGCTCTATGGCAGTTGCGTTAAGAGCGTTAAAAGACGGAAAAGCAGATGCGTTTGCAAGTGCTGGAAACAGTGGTGCTCTTGTTATGGGTGCTACTATGATAGTTAAGAGAATTAAGGGTATAAAGCGTGTTACTTTTGCACCTGTTATGCCTAAAAATAAAGGTTTTTTCATGCTTGCAGACAGTGGAGCTAATGTAGATTGCAGACCAGAAATGCTAGAACAATTTGCGATTATGGCAGACATTTACGTTAAAAAAGTAATGAAAATTGCTAACCCAAGAGTTGGACTTTTGAACGTTGGTGTTGAAGACCACAAGGGTACAGATATGCATAGAAGTGCGTTTGAACTGCTAAAAAATAATTCAAGACTAAACTTTATTGGCAATATAGAGTCAAGAGATATGCCAGATGATGCTGCTGATATTATCATAACAGACGGCTTTGCAGGTAACGTTGCTGTTAAAGCTTATGAGGGTGTAGCGGCGGTTCTTATGGGCAAAGTTAAGGGGATATTTACTAAAAATATCATCACAAAACTTGCAGCATTGCTTGTGCTAAAAGAAGTTAACAAGCTGAAAAAAGAGATGGACTACCATGAGTACGGTGGTGCGCCAATTATTGGAAGTATTAAGCCAGTGTTTAAAATTCATGGCAGTGCAAAAGCAAAAACTGTAAAAAATGCTTTAAGATTAACAAGGGATTTTGCAAGCTCTGGTGTGATTGAAGAGATAGAAAAATCAGTAAATAAAGGAGAATAAAATGAATTTGTCGGCGCTAGAAAAAACTATAGGTTACAGTTTTAAAAACAAAAATCTATTGTTAACAGCTATAACTCATTCATCTTATGCAAACGAAAATAAGTGCGATAGTTACGAGAGATTTGAGTTTCTCGGTGACTCAATTTTAGGCTATATCACTGCTAAATATTTATTTGAAAACTTTCCTGAACTACCAGAGGGACAACTCACAAAAACTAGGGCGTCTATCGTGTGCGAAAAATCTTTGTTTAGATTTTCAAAAGAGATTAATGTTGGCGATTATATGAGACTTAGCAACGGAGAAATGCGTTCTGGTGGTAGAAATCGTGCGAGCATTTTGGCTGATATGTTTGAGTCTATAATTGCTGCGATATATTTAGACTGTAACTCTATTGATGTATGTGCAAAATTTGCGTTGCGATATATTAGCAAAGAGGCTCAAAATGTTAGCAAAACAAAGTTTAAGGATTACAAAACTAACTTGCAAGAGATAGTACAAAAAAATCCGTCAGAAAAACTGAGTTATGCTGTTGTTAAAGAGAGTGGACCTGACCATAACAAGCACTTTCTGGTTGAGGTACGAATTAACAGCAACTGTGTTGGCAAAGGTGGAGGCAAAAGCAAAAAAGAAGCCGAACAACAAGCTGCGAGGGTTGCATTGGAGTTGATGGGTTATTAAACATAGTAATATTAGCATTTTTGTGCCACATATCGGCTGTCCTAATCAGTGCAGTTTTTGTAATCAACACTTAATATCAGGGCAAACAGTGGCACCTACTGTGAGAGACATAGAAAATGCTGTGGAAACTTCTGTGAAAAAAAGCGATAACGCTAAGAATACAGAAATCGCCTTTTTTGGCGGAAGTTTTACAGCTATAAACAAAGAATATAGAACCATGCTTTTGGAAACAGGTGCTAAACTTGTTAAGAAACATGGTTTTAAAGGTATTAGAATATCAACACGTCCTGACTGCATAAGTGAAGAAATTCTTGTTGAACTAAAGCAACACCGAGTTACAGCGATAGAGCTTGGTGCACAGTCTATGAATGATGAAGTTTTGCGTGAAAATGACAGAGGACACACGAGCGAAGATATTGTAAAATCGAGCAAATTGATTAAAGAAAATGGCTTTGAGCTAGGTCTTCAAATGATGACAGGCTTATATAAATCCGACAGCAAAAAAGACTTGCAAACAGCTAGAGATTTAATAATCTTAAAGCCTGAAACACTTAGGGTGTACCCTACAATTACTTTTGAGGGAACACGTTTATGCAACCTTTTTAACAGTGAAGAATATGTTCCACAAAGTTTGGAAGAAACTATTGACACTTGCACAGAGATTATTGAGATGTGCGAAAAAGAAAATATCAAGATAATTAGATTAGGTTTGCACGCAAGTGACGAACTAGAGGGTAGAATAGCCGGTGCATATCACCCAGCGTTTAAAGAGCTTTGCGAGAGTAGAATATATTATAAAAAGTTATTAAAAGAACTGAAAGGTTCAAATAAGAAATATATAGTATACGTAAACCCAAAAGATGTGTCAAAAGTTATAGGGCAAAAACGAGAGAATATAAACAAACTCAATCAGTTGAATTTTGAAGTAACTGTAAAACAAAAAGATACTATAAAAGTTGGAAAATTTTTATTGGAGGAAAAGATTTAGTGCTATTAAAATCCATAGATATACAAGGGTTTAAAACCTTTCCCGATAAAACTACATTATCATTTAATGAGAATATGGTTGCAGTTGTGGGACCAAACGGTAGCGGAAAAAGTAACGTAAGTGATGCTATTCGTTGGGTTCTTGGTGAGCAATCAACAAGGGTTCTGCGTTGTTCCAAAATGGAAGATGTCATTTTCAAAGGTACAACAAGCAGAAAAGCATTAGGATATGCTGAAGTTACATTAAACATTGATAATAGAGACAGAACGCTGAATTTTGACAGCGACACTTTGTCGATTGCAAGAAAATATTATAGGTCTGGCGAAAGTGAATATCTTATAAATAAAGCGAATGTTAGACTAAAAGACATCAACGAGCTTTTCATGGATACAGGTCTTGGTAGAGACGGATATTCTATAATTGGTCAAGGTAAAATTGACGCAATCGTAGCTGCAAAAAGTGACGAAAGACGAGAGATTTTTGAGGAAGCCTCTGGTATATCTAGGTTTAGATATAGAAAAGAGGAGTCCGAAAGACGACTAAACAAAACAGAAGAAAACCTAGTTAGGCTACGTGATATTTTGCAAGAACTTGAATTGAGAGTAGAGCCACTTAGAGTGCAGTCCGAAAAAGCTAGCCAGTTTATAGAACTTGACAAAGAGAAAAAAGGACTGGAGATTGGCATTTGGGTTGAGACTATTAAAAAGTCTGAAAAAGTGCTAAAAGAGTATAAAGAGAAAAACGACATCGCACTTGCACAGCACAACAGTTTGCTAGATAAAATTGATGATATTAACAATAAAACTGAGTTAAACAGGCTAAAGATTGCAGAAACCAATGCGAAAATCGACGAAGTTCGCAATTATACATCTACAATAGACGAAGATATTATTAAAACTGAGGGTGAGTTATCTGTTTTTGATAATGACACTCGCCACCATAACAACAATATAAAACGTGTTGAAAACGAGATTGAAAGCTACAGACAAACAGCTAAAAATCTAGATGAAGAAATCGGTAAAACAAGAGCTTTTTTAATAGAAAAAGAAGAGCTACTTGCAAGACACAACAAAGAGTACTTGAGTGTGTCTGACACACTTGAGAGCATGAGAAAAAGCTCTGACGGAATTGTAAGTGAAATCGATAAGATAAGCGCAAAAATATCCGAAAATATATCGATTATATCAGAGCAAAAAATAAAATATTCTTCATTTAGTTCATCTATTACAGAGCTTGAAAACAGAGAAGAAAACACTGCAAATGAATTATTGCAGAGCGAAAAGGTAATAGAAGATTTATCCAAAGAACAAGAAGAACTTAGTAAAGCAGTGTCCTTAATTACGGACAAGGTAACAGCTAGTGAAAACACTTTAAAAGGATATGCAATAAGAATTGAAAGCAGAACGAAAAAAGTAGAAGAAAAAAAAGCAGAGCTTGACAAAACAATTCTAGATACTAGAGAGGAAGAACGCAGAGTTAAGCTATTGCAAGACTTAGAACGTAATTTCGAGGGATTTGCATACAGTGTAAAAATCATAATGCAAGAATTTTCCAGAGGAACTATTGCTGGTATTCATGGTCCTGTGTCAAGAATAATTCGAACTGAGGATAGATATTCAGTTGCTATAGAAACTGCTTTAGGAGCTGCTATGCAAAACATAGTGGTGTCCACAGATAGGGACGCTAAGATTGCTATTAACCTGTTGAAAAGACGTGACGGTGGCAGAGCTACATTTTTACCAATTTCCACAATTAAAGGCAACATTGCAGACGTTAGAAATGTTAGAGATATAGACGGATTTGTAGGCATTGCAGTTGATTTAGTAAGCTGTGACGAGCAGTATAATGGTATTAGAAATTCATTGCTTGGCAGAACGATTATTGCAGAAGATTTGGACTGTGCTGTAATTATTGCAAAAAGATGTGAACACAGGTACAGAGTGGTTAGCTTGGACGGTCAAGTTGTAAACGCTGGTGGTTCGCTAACTGGTGGTTCGCTTAACAAAAACACTGGTCTTTTAAATAGAGCGGCTGAGATTGCTCGCATTAAAGAAAAGGCACAAGAACATAGAGCATTAGCAGAAAAGCTAAACATAGAGTACAGAGAGCTTACAAATGAGCTAACACAGGCACAGGCAGAAGTTGATAGCATTAAGATAGAAATATCTAACTTAAATGAAGATAAAATCAACATGAATGCTGAGTTAAACTCTGTTAACAGAGAGCTAGAAAATGAAAAATCTGTAAAAATTAGACTAGAAAATGACATAAAATCTTCTGACAGTAGAAAAGCTGGGTTAATGGCTGAAATGCAAAGCATTAATGCTAAAATAACTGAACTTGAAACAGTGGAAAGCGAATTAAAAGAGCAAGCAGAGTCCCTAGGTACGGACAAGGAAGAAAGAGTTAAAAAGCTAGAAAATCTTGCTAATTCATTGCAAAATATTCGCTTTGAAATTCTAGGAGCGGAAAAAGATAAAGACAATTACTCAGCGATTATAAAGTCGCTTGAAGAAAGAAAAGCAGATAGCGAAGCTGTGTTTGCTCGATTGAATTCGGAAATTGAAGAGAGTAATAGGTTGATTGTTGATATTGCAAGCAAAATTCAAGCTTCTAACGAGAAAATTGTTAAGTTAAAAGATGATAAGGTGAATACACAAACGAAAATTCTTGACTTGCAAAACCATAGGGAAGAGCTAGAAAAAAGTTTTACCACATTTAGAAATGACGAAAAACAGTTGATGAATGACAAAGAAAACACTGGTAAAGAACTTGCAAGACTTGGTGAGCGTATTGATAATGTGCAAAAAGAATATGACGTTTTGACATCAAAATTGTGGGACGAATATGAGCTTACAGTTAAAGGTGCAAGCGAACAAGCTACACCGATTACTGATTATAATGAGTCTTTAAGAAAACTCACAGAAGTTAAAAGCAAAATACGCTCTCTAGGTTCTGTTAACCTTGCAGCGATAGAGGAATACAAAGAAGTTAACGAGAGATATACGTTTTTAAGCAGAGAAGTTGGAGATGTTGAGAAGTCTAAGGACGAATTAACAAAGCTGATTGCTGAACTCACTAAGAATATGAGGGAGCAATTTTCTGTTAGATTTGATGAAATTGCCAGGAACTTTACCACTATTTTCAAAGAACTTTTTGGTGGTGGTACTGCGAATTTATCGTTCACAGATAGTAGCGATATTTTAAATTCTGGAATAGAAATTAAAGTACACCCACCTGGAAAAATAGTGTCTCATATAGAGGCTTTATCTGGTGGTGAAAAAGCTTTAGTTGCAATTTCAATTTATTTTGCTATAATGAAAGTTAATCCTCCACCATTTTGTATGCTTGATGAGGTTGAGGCTGCACTTGATGATGTTAATGTTAGAAGATTTGCTGATTACTTACACAAAATGAACAGAAACACACAGTTCATATTAATTACACATAGAAGAGGTACGATGGAATCAGCTGACATGCTTTATGGTGTTACAATGCAAGATGACGGTATATCTAAGCTTCTTGCTTTAAAAAATAGCGAAATAGAAGAAAAATTAGGTAAAATAGGATAGGAGAGCATTATGGGATTTTTTGATAAGATTAAAGAGGGTCTGAAAAAAACCAGAGATAATATTAGTAGCCAAATTAATATTATGCTTAACACTTTTACAAAAATTGATGACGAACTTTTTGAGGAGCTTGAAGAGCTTCTTGTTATGGGAGACGTTGGAATTAAAACAGCAGAAGAAATTTGTGCGGTTTTAAGAAGACGTGTTAAAGAAAGAGGAATTACCGACCCTAATAAAATTATGGGGCTTTTGGAGGAACACGTGGCAGAGCTTATCGAGGGCGACCACGACCTTAACTTAGACACTAAACCTACTGTTGTTTTGGTGATTGGTGTTAATGGAGTTGGCAAAACTACTGCAATAGGCAAGCTTGCAGCAAGGCTGAAATCAGAGGGTAAATCTGTTATTTTAGGTGCAGCAGATACATTTAGAGCTGCTGCTATCGACCAACTAGGTGTGTGGAGTGAGAGAGCTGGTGTGCCGATGATTAAACACAATGAGGGCGCTGACCCTGCTGCTGTTGTATATGACACTATGGCTGCTGCTAAGGCTCGTAATTGTGATGTTGTAATCTGCGATACAGCTGGTAGACTGCACAACAAAAAACATCTTATGGACGAGCTTGCGAAAATATCAAGGACTATAGATAAAGTTTTGCCTGATGCTACAAGAGAAGTTTTGCTTGTGCTGGACGCAACTACTGGGCAAAATGCAATTAATCAAGCAAAAGAGTTTATGGCTGCTGCTGGTATTACTGGTATAATCTTGACAAAACTAGACGGTACTGCAAAAGGTGGCGTTGTTATTGCAATTAGAAACGAGCTAGGATTACCTGTTAAATTTGTTGGGGTTGGAGAACAAATTGACGACTTGCAAGAATTTGATCCACAAGATTTTGCTAAAGCATTGTTTGTGCGTAATTAAATAATAATTGCAAATTATATATATAATGACAGTATTTTGCATAAAATATTAATTTATTATGAAATCGCTTGACTTTTTGTGTAAGAAAAGGTAGAATAAGCAAACAAACAGTACGAGAGTACTTATATTTGGGGTGCTGGCGAGAGCTGGCTGAGAGCGATAACATCGTAACCCATGGGGAAACCCGAGACCTGATTCGGATAATGCCGACGTAGGAATTTTATTTTGTTAAAAAGCTATAGGTCTTTGTGCCTATAGCTTTATTTATTTTAAAGGATGGTAAAACAATGAACAGAACAACTCTGCAACGTTTAGTTGTAACAGCAATTTTCTTGAGCTTGGCAACAGTGCTAAGTATGATTAAAGTGTACGAGCTTCCAATGGGAGGGTCAATCACATTGTTATCAATGCTTCCTGTGGCAATGATTTCAATTTCTTATGGAACAAGATGGGGAATAATTACAGCATTTATCTACTCAGTTATACAACTGTTATTAGGTGTTCAAGATATACTTAGCTGGGGATTGACTCCAACAGTTTTAGTAGCTAGTTTCTTCTTAGATTACATACTAGCTTACACTTCTATAGGTATCTCTGGTATATTTAGAAAAGCTGGATTTAAAGGAATATGTGCAGGTATCTTCTTAGGATTAACACTAAGATTTGCGTTCCACTTAATATCTGGTACAGTCTTGTTTGCTGAATGGACACCAGAAGAATTTGCAAGCCCGCTTCTTTATTCTGTTGTGTATAATGGCTCTTATATGTTGCCAGAAATCATCATTACATGCATAGGTGCTAGTATTTTATTTAAAGCTCCTGTAGTAACTAAAATGATGGCTGGAGAATTTAGAACAGCATAAATTAAAGTATTTCTCTTAAATTAAATATGCGAAAAGCTAACCTATGAGTTTAATTCTTGGTTAGCTTTTTGTTTATAAAGTTACAATTTAATAGAAAGTGTTGCATTAACAAAATATTGTGTTATAATTTGTTGGTAATTTTTATTTAGAACGGAGAGTTAAAGTGATTATAGATTTAAGTAATTTTAAGTGGACACGTGAACCTTTAGATTATAATGTATCAGATGATAAAGTTGAGATTGTTAGCAAACCTCACACTGATTTATGGCAAAGAACGTATTATCATTTTAGAAACGACAATGCACCAGTTTATCAAATGGATACTGACGAGAAGTATTTTTCTTTTACAGTTAAAACAGAGTTTGACAGTAATCATCGTTTCGACCAATGTGGTGTGGTGGTTTATTTAGATAGCGACAACTGGCTGAAAGCTTCTATAGAATACGAAAACGAGGAGTTTCAGCACTTGGGTAGCGTGGTTACTAACAACGGATATTCCGACTGGGCGACTACCGAAATAAACGCAGATATAAAATCTATGTGGTATAGACTAAGCCGTAGGGAAGATGATTTCTGTATAGAGTGCTCTATAGATGGCGTGAAGTTTCAGCAAATGAGGGTGTGTCATTTGTTTAATGCAAAAGATAAAATTAGCTTTGGTATATATGCTTGTAGCCCAGAGAACTCATCTTTTAAAGCTACTTTCACGGATTTAGAAATGACAGAGTGTAAATGGCTCGCACACACAGGGCAACAGCCAGATTGATTAATATTTTAGGAGAGATAAAATGAACGAATTTGAAAAAAGAGAAGCAGGAATGTTATTTGACGGGAATTATGCACCTGAAATTTTAGCTGATTTAGATAAATGCAAAGATATTTGCTTTGAATTTAATCAAATTAAGCCGTCAAATGGGGAAGAGAGAATAGCTGTTTTAAAAGGTCTATTTGGAAAAGTAAAAAGCATAATGGCTGTGCAAAGTCCGTTTTGGTGCGATTTTGGCTATAACATAGAGGTTGGCGAGAACTTTTATGCTAATCACGGATTGGTGATTTTAGACGGCGCAAAGGTTAGCTTTGGAGACAATGTTTTCATAGCTCCTAACTGTGGATTTCACACAGCTGGACACCCGATTGATGCAGAAAGAAGAAATAAGGGGCTTGAATATGCTCACCCAATTGCAGTTGGAAATGATGTGTGGTTTGGTGCTGGTGTTCAAGTTATGCCAGGAGTTACTATTGGTAGCAATGTAGTTATTGGTGCAGGAAGTGTGGTAACTAAGGATATACCTGACAATGTTATAGCAGTTGGAAATCCCTGCAAAGTGCTTAGAGGGATAACAGAAGAAGATAAAAACAAAGAATATATTTTTGATAAATAAATGAAAAAGGGGCAGTGAATTAATCACTGTCCCTAAATTTAAGAGTAAATTAATACTCCTGTTAATTAATGATGACCCAACTAACCGTAATGTGCAACCAATAACCTGCTACTAAATGAGCAGGTGGGTGTCCACCTAACCGATTCTCGCTCCCTTCGTCCGATAAACGGGAGGTCTGCAGTCCACGGCCAGAGTTAAACTCCCTAAAATAAGGTTGTAGGGTTATATGTGCACGGTCCACGTATTAGTCAGGCAAAATTTAATTACGGATTATTCTTCTTCTCCGTAAAAATCTTCTTCAAATCTTTTTTCAAAAATTTCTGCTAGTGAGTCTAACAACGCTTCGTCTTCAACTTCTTGAATTTGCTCTTCGCCGTCTTCTTCTATAGTTTCAAAAATAAAATAAGTATCAGCCTCAACTTCAGGACTTTCTTCGGTAGGAACTAAAGCTAGAAAGTGACCATCATCAGTGTCAATCTCATCTATAACCTCAAACTCATGTTCTTTACCATCGTCATCTATTAAAGTTACTAGATCTACTTCATATTCTTCATTCATTGGTGTGTACCCCTTTCAAAGGTTTTCTTCTACTATATTTTACCCAAAAAAGGGGAAATAGTCAAGTAGTTTTTTAAAATATCTGCTATGTGTATCAAAATGTAAGTAAATACTATGCAATACGACAAAATGTATAAAAACAATTTAAAATATTGAAAATATATATTGACAAATCCTATTAATTGAGTTATAATAAAGCCAAGATAAAAACAAAACATAAAGCCAAAGCAAATCTTAAAATTTGATAAGCAAAAGTTAAGCAATACCTATTAGAATGATGTGTTTATCAAGAGCAAAATACTATCTTGTTACATTAGTTGGTAGTGAGTTTTGAGTTTTATCTTAGAGTATTAGAAAGAGGTGAGTCCAGTGGAAATAGTAGATCCATTTCATTTAAACAGTAGTTCACGTATTGGACTACACAAAGATTTATCTAATAACTGTTACAAAATCGTTAAACAAACTAATTTATCCAAAGCATTGTGAGAGACTAACCCATCAATGGTAACTAGGTATAGTTGAGAAGAATATATGAAGTCTATGGAGTAGAAGTTTTTAGCGTAGAATATGTAACTCGATACAATTTACTTAGTTGATCAAATGTCACACTGTTAAGTTATCAAAATAGTAACCTAAAGTCTAAAAGGTAATAAATGATATTAATATTTTGGTGTGAGAACAAGATGAGTTGAGTTGCTATACGTTCACAAGTGCTAGTTTAAGAAAGAAATAAATAATAGATTGCAACAGGTTAGTTGCTGTATTTAGGCTATAAAAGTAGTTAGGAAAAGTACATGTGTTGTTTGTTTAATATAGAAAGACCTTAGTTTATTAAATACCCAGTAAAATGTTAAGTTATCGGAAAGTTTAATTTTTAGCATGGATTAACATGGTAGAGATTGTTACACTTGTATCTAACATGAGTAATTTGGCAATAACCTATAGCTACAAAAATAGTGTATTAGGACGTTTATTGTTAATGATTTTATAATCTGTGTGATTTTTGGGTAATGAATAAGAATTTATTTAGCTACAGAATGTCTGAGTGTTGGTTGTAGAAGATAAAATATAATTTAATATATATCCGTAGCAGATAGATAAATAAAATTTAATATTATGCGGAGAAAAATTTTGAGAAAAACCGTAGAAAGTTTATAGACGAGATATTGACTTAAAGAATCAATATCTCGTTTTTTTGTGCTATAATTTAGTTTTGTGTATACCTACTTATTTTCGAGATATTTTCGAATGACTTCAGTAAATTTATCGCCGTATTTTTCAAGTTTTGCAGGCTCTATGTCAATAGTTGGGGTTAAATTAAAATAGAAAAGATATGAAAGATGT
>CAYJKT010000002.1:0-162405 GCA_964370775.1 uncultured Eubacteriales bacterium
CTTGTAAGGCAGGTGCTCTAACCAGCTGAGCTATGCCCCCATGTCTTTTGACGACTTACATATAATACACCATTTTCTTATTTTTGTCAATACTTTTTTAAAAAATATGTAAAAAAAGTTAAAAAAATGCAATTTATCACCTTATAAGAGAAATAAAGGAGAGTGGAGATTGTAAAATGCCTAACAAAAAATATCGCAATGTTATTTTGGCAATGTAAAAGTAAACTTTGAACCTTTTCCGACTTCGCTCTCTACAAATATTTTTCCACCATGTGCCTCTACAATATGCTTGTTAATGTATAGCCCAAGTCCGTTTCCGGTCTCGTTATTACCTATGCTTTTTGCACGACTACTATGATAACGATTGAAAATTAAAGCTATGTTTTCCTTAGAAATTCCGTCTCCAGTGTCGGTGACAGATACAGAGATATTGTTATCATCATGTGAGATAGATATAGTTATAGTTCCGTTTCTTGTGTGGTTTGATGCATTGGTTATTAGGTTAACCAAAACTTGGATAATTCTTGCTTTATCACAAGTAATATTAGGAGCAGTCATATCTGGTACAAATTTAAGCTCGTTATAATTTTTAGAAAAAACAGGATAATATGTCTCTAAAGTAGTTCCAATAATCGAGTTTACCGACTCTGTAGCCATATCCATAACCATGCGTTCTTCGTCAATTCGCCCAACATCAAGCAATTGGCCAACCATAAGCGCCATGCGTTCTGCTTCACTGCTAATTAGCTTAATGCTTTTGTCTAAGTCAGATATAGCCGCACCGTCCTCTATGGATTGTCTGCTGAGTTGCATGTGGCTTAAAATAACAGTTAGAGGTGTTTTAAGTTCGTGCGAAACATTGGATAAAAACTCTGTTTTCATAGCATTTACTTGCTCTAAAATAGCCTTTTCTTTCTCTGCTTTTAGTAACATAGCCTGTTGTTCTTTGTCTCGTTTGTCAACAGGTTCGCTAACTGTTTTGCTGAGCGTTCTCGTAAAGTAAATGATTGCAAAAATTAAAAGAGTAAATAAAGATAACATCGCTATTATTCCATAAAACAATATTGTATCAATACTATCATGAGACTCAATTAACTGTTGGTTAATAACTTCTTGCATTATCTCTACCTGCATTGAGGTTATACCAGAAGTGGCAAAAATACCTAGCTGTGAACCATCGCTAAGTTCACTATATGCTAGTGAATACGGTGTGTCTTGCGAACTTAATGGGAAAATATTTAATGAACTATGTTTTACCAATAAGTCTTGGAGAGAATGGATATCGTTGTTATCTGGAAACAAATCTGGAATAGTTGGTAAAATCAAGTCTTCCACTTGTTTAGTTAGTTCATCAGGGCTGAGACCGCTAAATTCACTCACAAACTGAATTTCTCCATTTTTGGCAAGAAAAAATATCATATTATTAATCCAGTATGAGTTTTCAAGAATATCCCCAGTTTCTTCAAGTGCTTGTTCTAGTTCTATTTGCGAACTGATACTGTTATTTTCCAGAGTAGTTCTCACAAGTGTTATAACCAAACCGTGAGCTGCTAGTTCATTTTGAGCAAAGCCACTGTATGTGAATTCTTGTAAATCACTAAAAATTATCTCATTATTTCTTTCGTTTTGTCTTATAAGTGTGGCTATAACTAAGGAGCCAACTATAAGAAGTATTAACAAGGGAATAATTCCAACCCACAATAGAACTTGCCTAAGTTGCTTTTTAAGAGGTTTATTTTCTTTCATTTGATACACCTTCCATAGCTTATAAAGAATATTTTATACGCAAAAATACATAGCCACCCTCAGCAGTTGTAAGTAAATCGAAATGACTACTTTCGCTAAGTTTAAGCTTTTGTCTAATTCGTGAAACAGTAGTTCTAACAGCGCTTCCCATTGTGTCGGAAGTTCCTCCCCAAATAGCCTCATATAGCTCGGCTTGTGAGACTTCTCTGCCTATCATATCTACGAGATAGCAAAGAAGTTGTAGTTCTTTTGGAGTAAAAGATATAGCTTCGCCAGATAATGTCACGCTACTTGCGTCTCTGTCAATTATGAGTGGAGGCATAGATATTAAACGGTTTTCACGGCTACTTCTTTTTAATTGTGCAGTTATTCTGGCTGCAAGAATTTTCATGTTATATGGCTTAACGACATAGTCTTCAGCTCCTTTGTCAAAACCTGTCAAAACGCTGTTGTCATCATCTAAACATGTTAAAAAGATAATAGGTGCTTTGCTATACTCTCTGAACTCGGTAGAAAAATCAAGACCTGAACCGTCAGGCAACATAATATCAAGCAAAAGTAAATCAGGTGGGTACTCCCACATCAAATTACGTGCTTCTTTGAGTGTAGTGGCTGTGAAAATCTCGTATCCTAAAGCAGATAGATATTTTGCGTTAGCTTCTAAAATATCAGTTTCGTCCTCAACCAATAAAAGTCGTGCAGATTTTGTCATTAGTTACCTCCAAAGCTAGTTTTTATGTTATATTACCATGAAATTGCATTATATTTCAAGAGTTTTATTATGAATAATATGATAAATTATACAAAAGTTAACAATCTCGGTCTAAATTTTGCAACAACTGCCCAGTGGCAATTAGTTATATGTTAAAGTATTATTAGTAAATTAGTTAATGAGTATTAAATGTAAAAATCCTTTTTAAAGTTAGGTAAAGGAGACTAAACGTGAGAAAATCAAAAGTTCTTTTAGTAGAAAATGATGAGAAATTGACTGCTTCTCTTTCTCAGATACTTACAAAAAATGATTACGATATCAATATATGCAGTGACTTGTTAAAAGCAGAAAGAGTTTTGAGCTATTATATTCCAGAAGTAATTATCATTGGAGTAAATGCAGAAGGATATGAAGTTGATGATTTTATCACAGATGTTAAAAATCAATTACCTGACACAGGTGTAATCGTTCTCTCATGCACGGAAAACGAGTTGCAATCGTTCGTTGCTGGTGCTGACGACTGGTTGAAAAAGCCTATTAAACTGCCCATACTTTTAGCAAAAATCAAAGTACTTACTAACTGCTTTCAAAGATAGTACCTAGGTTTAGTTAAAGTTTATTTTAAGGGAAATCAATTTATTTGTACAATTGGAGGAATAATTATGAAAAAAATTTTATCAGTTATGTTAACAGCTTGTTTGGCAATTAGTATGGTCGCTTGCAGTGAAACAACAGGGGTTAGTTCAGAAAATAATTCAGATGTGAATTCAGATGTTAGTACATCTAGCACAGAGACAGAAGAAAGTGAAACTAGCGAGGAAAGTGAAACTAGTGACACTGACGAGAGCAGTGAAGCAAAAAACAGTAACGAAGTAGGAGAACAAACAGAAACTGCAATACTATATGCAGTATATAACATTGCTGGCACAGACGGAACAGAAGATATGATAGACTCGTATGAAATGGAATATAGCGGTGAATTAACTGTTGAACAAATAGCTGAGGGTTTAACTAATATTTCAACTTGGGACTTTTTTATTAATGGTGTAACCGAAAATGGTAGCACAGTAACTGTAGATTGGTCTGATAGTTCATCACTGATTTTAGGCATGAATGGCAGAAATGGAAAGCAAGGATTTGCTTTTGCAGATAACGACAGTTTGCGTTGGTTTATGATGGATAGCCTATATGTAAGCATTATAAACAACACTATATATTCAGAAGTATATTACACTGTGAATGGTGGCAATGAGCTAGTGTTTGACTCACTGTCTTATGCAAGTTATTTCACACTAGACGTTCCATACATGGGAAGCAACTTCTATAAAAATCATTCTGGAAACATGGGTGAGGACGGCAACTATTACGATGAACCGCTATTTATAATGACAGATGGCACTTGGTATGCAAATGGTGATAGTGATGTATATGCTGTAATTATGGAGGGTGAAAGTTTTACAGTTATTAACTATGATGATGTAGTTTTAGCTTCTGGTACTTTCAAGGAAGTAGGTATTCGTTATTACGATATGTACTCTAATGACGGTACATATTATGATAGCTTTGATTTTTCAGATGACTCAACATTATACTTTGAACATGCAGATGAGCATTATGTAAAATTAACTCCAAGTATCCCAGTTGTAATGTATCTACCTGGCTTTACAGGAGTTGAACCACTTGGTACAAATAATAATTACATGGGTGGATATTTCTATACATCTATGACTGAGGACCACAGTACTATAATATATAACGTAGGTTATGCATCTACTTTGTATCCTGAAAAAGTAGCACCAGGTGAAATGTTACCAACTTTAGACGAAGCTGTTGTGTTGGATTATATAGCTATTCAAGCTGAAATGCTTAGTGGGGAAGCGATATGGGACTTAACAGTTACTGCGGATGATACTGCAAGTATTTACCCAGGTTATGTTTTAACATGGAAAACAGGCAGTGAAGAAGACACAAGAGAATGGACAGCGTTTTTCTTTGACACTTATGCTCATACATACATATATGCTTATGTGACTGATTTAAACAATTCAGCAGATATGAAAGATGTTTGGTTAGATACATTCACAAGATTAACTTTCTAAAAAATTGAGGAGGGGTACTTATGAAAAAATTACTGATTTTATTTATAAGCGTTTGTTTATCCCTTTTTGTGGTAGGTTGTAGCTCCACCGACCCAGCAGAATTTATTGGTTGGTGGTCTTATGATTACAGAATAACTGGAGCGGTGGCAAATCCTCCGTTTTACCACGTAGAAATAAAAGAAGATGCTAGCGCTGTGTTTTATGGCGAATATGGTGAAGAATACGGCGAGGGTAGTTTAACTTTTGTGAGTGGGGAAGGGTTAATTCTTACACAAGGTGATGCAGAGTATGATATATGGTCTGGTATAGATTATGAAGTACGCTTTATTGATATTGGAAACGAAGAAAGATATAGTTATAGAGATGAAAAACCTAGTATTATAGGTGCTGATGTTGAACCGTATGACCCATACAGTGGTTCTGAGGGATTTTGGAGTTTTGATGAAAACAGCACTGATATAGAGCCTTATTATACTTATATTGAGATCGAAAACGGCAATGTTACAACTTATGATGAAAACGGAGCGATTATTGAAGAGCATTATCTGGATTATGACGAGCAACGTGGTTTGAACGGAAATAACGCTATGTGGTATCTTAATTTAATTGTTGATTTTGGTGAGAATGCTGATGGTAAGTACTTCGATTTATCAGACCCAGAAAAATGGCAAGATGGTTATAGCTGGAGTTATCAGCCTGCTGATAAATCTATTATAGATGAAAAATCCAGTAGTGAGGAGGTGGATTGAACATGGGACAAAAAAATAAAACAGATGCCGAATTAACGGCTGAAATGAATACCATTAATGAGAGCATAATATCATGTACTACGTATCTAAAAATACTTGGAGTGATGATGTTTCTCACTAGTTTTATAGCTATTGTATTAGTCATTACAGATAGAGAGCTTTCCATGGTTTATCCACCTCTAATACTAATATTTGTATGTGCTTACTTGTGGGTTAATATGATTTCTAAAAAAAAGAAAGCTAGACTAATAAATATTAAGCAAGAGATTGAAAGTCGTGTTATATAACACTGAAATGATAAAATTAATTTTAAGTACGAGAAAAATATTTTTCCTAATATATGCTAACCCCCTCAGTAATTTTACCGAGGGGGTTAGTAGTTTATTTTTTAGAATTGAAGTATAAGTTTTTTGATAATATCAAAATTATTCTGGCTTATGATTACAAAATGGACAACGTGAGTAGTCATAATCATACTCTTTGCCACATTTTTCGCACTTAGTTTTGTCAATAAGCTTTTTATTAACAGTATCTAAGCTGTATAGTTTTGATAAAATGCTCTCTTGGTTTGAGATAATTACAGATAAAGCGAAGAATATCATTGAAGACACAACAGACGAAAGCAGAGAAACGATGAACCCTACAAAAGATTCTGTAGATATTCCTAGTATAATTCCTGCAATAATCGTGATTACGCCGATAATTCCCATAGCAATGCTCATAAAAAATCCTCCAACAAATATAATTTAATACTTATGAATTTGGTATTACTTTAAATCCACCTTTGATACTTTGCATGTTTTGTGTTGCAGTTTCTTCAACTTCAGTAGAAACAGTATTCTCTAAAACCTCGATTTCAGCAGTTACCTCTTCTATTGTTTCAGATACTTCACTAACTTCGTCAGCTACTTCTTCGGGTACTGTATCGTCGCTAATTTCTTCGGATTTATCAGCTTTATTCAAATCATCAAAATCGCTTTGAATCATGCCATAAATATACATATCTCCTGTTTCATCACCATGAAGATACACGCTTTTTCTAATGCAACCCTCTAAAATGAAGTCAGATTTTTCTACAGTATCACGCCAACTTTCGTTAGCGTTAACTTTTTTGAACGTGATTTTTTCTACGTGTATGTAAGAGAATAAATAGTTCACTAGTGACTTAATTGCAACAATAGTAATATCAGTGTTTTTATTAAGTGTAAGCATTTCAATCTCTACACTGTTTAGCTTGTAATCGATATTTCTAATAGATAATATACCCATTAAGTAGTTTGGGTTGTCGCTTGGGTAATAACCAATGTCAATATATCTTCTATGAGAAAATGCGTTCTCAGCAGATTGTATATATGACTCTGGGTTGTAATCTATGCCGTTTTCGTTAAAAATAACAGATAAATTATCTTCGTCTGTAAAGCTTAACTGAGATAAATTCACGCTCTCGTTACAAATAAAAGGAAAGCTAGAAAATAAGAAATCAATATCCATAAGTTTATTCTCCTAACAAATTTAATAAGTCTAAAGGTTTTTCTATTTTTTCGTAATTGCAATTAAAATCGCCAAAACCGTAAGTTGCATAAATAAAGTCCACACCAGCTTTTTTAGCAGACTCCATATCCCACACGGTGTCGCCAACATAAACAGGGTTTTGTAAGTTGTTGCGTTTTACAACGCTCTCAATATTATCAGATTTTGGTTTTCTTGTGTTGCCAAAACATTCAAAATCTGTGATAAACGGCTCTGTTTTCATAGAACTCATATAAGACTCTATATAACCTAAGCCACAGTTGCTAACAATAAAAACCTTAGTTTTCTTAGAAAGTGTCTCTAAAAGTTCATACACTCCCTCATAATGCGTAGCACCGTGTTTAGTTAAATATATATTTTCGTTTTTATTACATTCACCAAATAACTCTCTAGCCCTAGATGTTTTAATATCTGGGAAAAGTTTTTTCATTAAATCTATATCAGAAAGCCCCATGCAAGCCATAATTTCATCAAAAGTTGGTAGCTTTAAATCATCATATTTACTAAAGACTTCTGTCCAAGACTTAAAAATCTCTGGTGTGGAGTTCCAAAGCGTTCCATCTAAGTCAAAAATCACTGAATCGTATTTCATATATACCTCATTTCTTTATTGTCCAAGAACTTAAATCACGTAAATCGAATGGAGTTTGTTGGTAAACATAGTAGTTTAACCAGTTTGATATTAACAAATGCGCATTACTTCTCCAAGTAAAAGCTGGTGTTTTAGTGTCGTCGTCATCTGGGAAGTAATTATAAGGCACTTTTGGATCTAAGCCTAAATTAACATCTCTAAAATACTCTCTGGATAATGTCTCTCTGTCATATTCAGCATGACCAGTAACAAAAAATTGTCTGCCACTTTTTGCAGCAACTATATGAAGTCCTGCTAAATCTGAAACAGCTAGAGGTATTAAGTCTTTGCACTGTTTCACATCTTCAATAGATACATCAGTATAACGTGAGTGTGGTGCAAAGTAGTTATCGTCAAAGCCTCTCATAAGAGGGTGATAAGGATTTAAAACAGTGTGATTAAAAATACCTGTTAGTTTTTCTTCTAAAGGATGCTTGTTAATTCCATAATGGAAATAAAGTCCTGCTTGAGCACCCCAACATATATGCATTGTAGAATATACATTGGTTAAGGACCAACGCATAATATCTTGCATTTCGTCCCAATAATCAACATCTTCAAAATCAAGCTTTTCAACAGGTGCACCTGTTATAAGCATTCCGTCATATTTTAAGTGCTTAATGTCATTGAATGTCTTATAAAAAGTATTTAGATGAGAAGCGCTGGTGTTTTTGCTAGTGTGGCTTGCCATGTGCAAAAAATCTATATCAACTTGCAAAGGGGAGTTACCAAGTAATCTAAGCAATTGAGTTTCAGTTTCTATTTTAGTTGGCATTAAGTTTAACAATACTATTTTTAATGGTCGAATATCTTGTAAATTACCACGTTCTTCGGTAATAACAAAGATGTTTTCAGAATTCAAAACATCTAAAGCAGGTAAATCTGCATTACATCTTATAGGCATATAAATCGTTCACCTCTACATTTTTTTATATTGTAGCACATTTTTGTATGTTAAACAACTTATTTTAGTCAAAAAAAGATAATTTTTATGGATAAATATATAATTTAATGCTTTGTATCTATATTATAGTACAAATATATTGAAATAATAAGCTTAATGTGATATAATTTTAAGGTATGTTTATGAAATGAGGTTGAAGCATGGCATTATATGTTTTAGAGGGACTTGACGGTAGCGGAAAGGGAACTCAGTTTAATATATTAAAAAACAGATTAAATGAGGAAGAAAACGGCTGTATAAGTGTGGATTTTCCTGACTATAATTCGGAGTCGTCAGCTCTTGTTAAAATGTACTTAAATGGTGAGCTTGGCACTAACGCTAAAGATATTAACGCATTCGCTGTTTCTACTTTCTATGCAGTTGACCGTTTTGCTAGCTATGAAAAAAGCTGGAGAAAAGATTACCTAAATGGAACAAACATAGTAGCAAACAGATATGTAAGCTCTAACATAGTGTATCAAATGACAAAACTACCTAAAGAAAAATGGGACGAGTTTATCGACTGGTTAACTGATTTAGAGCATGGCAAGTTCGGGTTACCAGTAGCTGATAAAGTCATTTATTTAGATATGCCTATTGAGGTGTCTCAAAAATTAATGAGCAAAAGGTATAGTGGAGATGAAAACTTAAAGGATATTCACGAAAGTAACATAGCTTTTTTGAGTGAGTGCAGAACATGTGCGTTGTATGCAGCAGAAAAACTAGGGTGGAGCATAATAGCTTGTGCAAATGGCGACACACCAAAAAGCATTGATGAAATTAGTGAAGAGATATATAAAACAATAAAGGAGAAGTAAAATGATTTATTTATTTTTAGCACAAGGCTTTGAAGAAATAGAAGCGATTTCTACAATAGATATATTTAACAGTTGTTGGCGTTGGAAACAAAGAGATAACTGGGTCACACGGAATAACTGTTGTTGCAGACATCACAACGGATCAAGTTACTACAATTGACTTAGATGTAGTTATCCTGCCAGGTGGAATGCCAGGCACACTTAATTTAGAGAAAAATCCTATTGTTGAAGCATGTTTAAGATACGCTTATGACAACAACAAGTTAATATGTGCAATATGTGCAGCGCCTACAATTTTGGCACATTTAGGAATGTTAAAAGGTAAAAAAGCTACTTGTTACCCAGGTTTTGATGTGGAGCTTAAAGACTGCGAATATACTTATGAAAATGTGACTATAGACGGCAATATTATAACAGGAAAAGGCGCAGGAGTCGTAAACGATTTTGCATTAGCGATTGTAGAAAGACTTCTTGACAAAGACAGAGCAATGAAGATATTTTATGCTATGTGTTGCAAATGATAAAAAGTGAATACAGGGAATATTATAAAGAAGTTCGCTTAAACATAAGTAACAGAGAACAAAAAAACAAAAATATTAGAGAAAATGTTTTGCAATTAATTGAGAATTGTAAGAGCATACTAATATATATGAGTTATGGAACAGAAGTAGATACGATTGAGCTAATTACAGATTTGTTGAACAGAAAAATAAATGTGTATGTGCCACGTTGTTATGATAATAGAGCTATGAAGTTTCATAAAATATCTAGCGTAAGCGAAATGAAAAAAGGAATGTATGGTATATTAGAGCCACATAGTAATTGCGAAATAATCACAAAAACTGACGGATTGTTTTGTATAGTTCCCGGTTTATGTTTTAGCTTAAATGGCGACAGAATGGGATATGGAAAAGGTTATTATGATACATTTTTGAAAGATAAAAAAATTAAAAGTGTAGGCTTGTGTTATGATGCACAACTTTGTGACAATTTGCCTACAGAACAACACGATAAAAAAATGGACTACATTATTACGGAAAGCATAATAAAGGAGGTAAGCTTTTATGAGTGACAATAAAAGAGGATTAGATGATTTTGAGCTAAAAATTGATAAAGATTTATTAGACCAAACTTTTAGTGATATAGATATTAACGATACTCTATCAGCTAATACAGATATTAGGGCAGAAAAGGTAGTAGACCCACGAGAGAGTAAAAAATCGGACTATTATAGGGATGAAAATCGAAAAAAATATAAAAAAGACCACAGAAAAAGGGATAGGATAAAATCTATTAAAAACAAAAGGGTATTTAATGTGGTGTGGCTAGCAATGGTTATACTTGTGTCATTATCCTTAGGTGGCTACTTGATAACTGGTTCTAATGACTTATTTGCTGTTGGTAGACATGTTGGAACAACAGAGATTAATATTCCAGAAAATGTAACAACAGAAGAACTTAGCGAAATTCTTTATGAAAACAGAGTTATTAACGCGCCTGAATTTTTTACGCTTTATGTAAATATGACAACTGACGTAAACTATGTTACACCGGGAGAGCATCAAGTAGAAACTACCCTTGACTATGAAGAATTAATTAACACATTACAAGCTGAAAGACCACATGAAATTGTAGAAGGCGTGCTGTTTAGAGAGGGTCTAACAGTTATGGAGATTGCAACTATTTTAGATGAATATGATATATGTGATTCAGAAGAATTTTTAGAAGCTGCTGAGTCTGACTTATATACTTCTTATGACATGATTGGACAAATTGATAACCCAGAGGAAAAATATTACCAAGTGGAGGGTTACTTGTTCCCAGCAACTTACGATTTCTATATTGATGAAGACGTAGACTCTGTTATAGGTAAAATGTTAAATGGCTTCCAAACAAACTTTACGTCTGAACTACTCGACCAAGTAAATCAGTCTGGCTACACATTAGACGAGATTATCACTATGGCATCTATTATTCAAGCAGAGGCTGCTGACGGAGTTGATATGTATAGAGTATCTGCAGTTATTCACAACCGTTTAGATAACGGTGCAAGCGTGGGTATTAACGGATTGGAAATGGACTCTACTATTTTCTACCCATATAACACAAGAGACGATGCACCTGAGGGCTTTGATAGCTCTTACGACACTTACGATATTGAAGGGTTGCCACCTGGAGCAGTTGTAAACCCAGGTATAAGCGCAATTGATGCTGCGCTTAATCCAGACGAAGATTATCTGAACATGTTCTATTTCTGCCATAGCGAAGACAAAACAGCTTATTATGCAGAGACAATAGAACAGCATAACGAAAACTTGATTACTGCTGGTCTTGTAGATTAATATGGAGAACAAAATGATAAAAACAGAACTATTATCCCCTGTTGGAGATATGGAGAGATTACATTCTGCACTAAATTACGGTGCAGATGCAGTCTATCTAGCTGGCAAAGTTTTTGGTATGAGAACAGCACCGGGTAACTTTGATGAAGCAGAGTTAAAAGAGGCAGTCCGCCTTTGCCACGCTAAAAATGTAAAAGTATATGTAACATGCAACACAATACCTCATAATGACGAGGTATCAGAGCTTGATGATTACATCAAATTCTTGGACGAAATAGGTGTTGATGCAGTTATCGTGGCTGATATTGGTGTTATGATGACAGTGAAAAATGTTGCTCCTAACATGGAAATTCACATCAGCACACAAGCTGGTATTGCAAACTATAACACAGCAAAAGCGTTCTACGATTTAGGCGCTAAAAGGGTGGTTCTTGCAAGAGAATTAACCTTTGAGGAAATCATGGAGATAAGAAGTAAAATTCCAGATGACTTAGAGATTGAAGTTTTTGTTCACGGTGCGATGTGTGTTAGTTTTTCTGGCAGATGTCTGCTGTCTAGTTACATGACTGGCAGAGACGCAAACAGAGGTGCTTGTGCTCAACCTTGCAGATGGGAATACGAGTTGACAGAAACCACTAGACCTCTTGAAAGCTATAGTGTGACTGAGGAAATTGACAGACACGGCAGAGGTAAAACCTTTATTATGAACTCAAAAGACATGTGTTTGATAAAGGAAATTCCTAAGCTTATTGAAGCTGGTGTGAGTAGCCTTAAAATAGAGGGCAGAGCGAAATCTGCGTATTATGTGGCAAGCACAACGGCGGCGTATAGAGCTGCTATTGACTTCGTTAACGAAAATCCTAATCAGCCATTGCCAGATTGGATAGTTGACGAGACAGAAAAAACTAGCCACAGACAATACAGCACAGGATTTTTTACAGATGGCGAACCAGGGCAAAACACTGGTGACGGTGGATATATTAGAACTTGGGACGTTGTTGCAGTGTGCGAGGGCAGAGAGGGCGAGTATATTAAGCTTTCTCAGAGAAATAAATTCTATAAAGGTGAAACAGCAAATGTGCTTGAAGTAGGCGACAAACCGTTTGATGTGGAACTTGCAGAGATTTTTGACAAAGATTT
Source organism: uncultured Eubacteriales bacterium (assembly GCA_964370775.1). Taxonomy (GTDB): domain Bacteria; phylum Bacillota; class Clostridia; order Oscillospirales; family Acutalibacteraceae; genus SIG603. Next base: position 12,711 of record CAYJKT010000002.1, read on the forward strand.
TAACGAGATAGAAAACGCACCACATGCGACTATGACAGTTATGCTTAAAACAGATGTAGACATAAAAAAAGGCGCTTATTTAAGAGTTAAAAGAGTATAAAATATAAAAAATAGTCAACACTTTATATAAAAATATAAGGTGTTGATTTTTTTGGATAGAAAAAGAGTTTATATAGCATGCATGGCGATTATGTCCGTTTTTATTTTAGGAATAGTAACATTATATATGGCGTCTATGAACACAGAATATGTTGCAGTGGTGAGCAACCAAAGTGAAAGAGAATATGAATTATACGAAACACGAGGCACGATATACGACAGAGATTTAGAAAGGTTGACTAATGATGAGACTAATATTTTGGCTGTTGCACTTCCTGTTCCACAAAATCTAAAAAGTATAGAAGAAAACACGGATATTCCTTATGAGGATATTACCACGGCGATAACTCCGATTTTATACAATGTGGAAAAAGAGATACCTAGCGACTTTATTGATTATTTTGAGGTGTTTGATAGGTATTCTGAAAATCCTGTAGCTACTCATTTGGTTGGATATGTGGACTCTGCTAACAATGGCGTTGTTGGCGCAGAAAAAGCATTTAATAATGTTTTAAACAGTGAACAAGGTAGGTTGTTGATAACTTACAGCACCAACGCATTAGGTAACGTTATTGTGGGAAAAGATAGATATTATACAAACACTTTAACAGATAATAATTCAGGAATAGCACTGACTATAGATAAAGATATTCAACAATTTGTAGAAGAGGTAGCAAGCAAACTTACAAAAGGTGCAGTAGTTGTGAGTGATGTGAATACTGGTGAAATTATTGCGACTACCAGTGTACCGAATTATAATCAAAATGATATTTTAAGTGCTATGGAAGACGAAAACTCGCCACTTGTTAACAGAGCATTTGAAGCATACTCACCGGGGTCGATTTTTAAGTTGGTGGTAGCAACAACAGCTATGCACGACGAAGAATTAGCACAAACTGAGCACTTTTGCACAGGTAGCATAATGGTGAATGGTAAGGAAGTAACTTGCTATGGCAGTGCGACTCATGGGCTTGTTGACATGAACGATGCGATTGTCAATTCTTGCAACACTTACTTTATAAACTTAGCACTAAATATGGACACCGAGCTTATTTTGAACCAAGCTATAACACTAGGCTTTAAAAAAAGTACCGATTTTTATGAAGGGACAAGTTCTGTTAAAGGCAATTTGCCAAGTAATGATAATTTAGACAGCGACAGGGCGATAGCTAATTTTTCGATAGGACAAGGTGAAATTCTTGTAACACCTGTGCAAGTAGCTGCAATGATAAACACAGTTGCAAACGGAGGTTTTTACAGAGAACTGAGTTTGTATGAGGGTGAAGTGGACGAAAACATGAACTTATTAGACAACACAGAGGAGAAAACTCCTGTTAGGGTGATAGACGAATTTGTGTGTTATCAGCTTCAAGACTATATGGAAAACACAGCTAAGTACGGAACAGGCATAAACTCAGCACCGTCTACGGGTATTTGTGGAATTAAAACAGGAACAGCAGAGACAGGAGTTTTTACAGAAGATGGTGAAGAGCTTACTCATATTTGGAACGCTGGGTACGTTGGAAAATATAGACCTGAATATTCTGTAGTGGTATTTAGCGAAAGTTTATTAAAAAGTGATTCTAAAGTAGTTACAGTTTTTAATGAAATAAGCGAGTATTTGGTAAATTTTGATTGACATTAAATGTTTTTAGTAATATAATAAGTGTATATAAAAAGTGCGAAGATAAAGAAATTTTACCTACAGAGAGGTACTTGTTTGCTGAAAAAGTACTAGGACACAAAAATTTTGGGCTGACTTCTAGAATGCACACTTGCCAAAAATGCAAGTCGTTTCCTGCGTTAAAGGTTTTTTGAGTGGCAGTTTATTTTAAACTGCAATTTGGGTGGTACCACGGATTTCTCCGTCCCATTTTGGGATAGGAGAAGTCTATTTTTTTTGAATTGAAATGGAGAAAAATGTATGAAATGGACAGGTCTTAATGAGTTAAGAGAAAAATATTTAGAGTTCTTTGAGTCAAAAGAACATCTTAGATTACCAAGTTATTCACTAGTGCCAGACGGAGACAAAAGCTTGTTGCTTATAAACTCTGGTATGGCACCTATGAAAAAATATTTTACAGGTGAAGTTACACCTCCTAAAAAAAGAGTTACTACATGTCAAAAATGTATTAGAACTCCTGATATTGAGCGTGTTGGTATAACTGCAAGACACGGTACTTATTTTGAGATGTTAGGTAATTTCTCTTTTGGTGATTATTTTAAAAGACAGGCTATTGAATGGGCTTGGGAATTTTTTACAAAAACCTTGGAACTTCCTGTAGAACTTCTACACTGCTCAGTGTATCAAGATGATGACGAGGCTTATGATATTTGGAACAAAGAGATTGGCGTAGACACAAAACATATCACAAAACTTGGCAAAGCTGATAACTTCTGGGAGCATGGCGCAGGCCCTTGCGGTCCGTGTTCAGAGATTTATTTTGACAGAGGCGAAAAATACGGCTGTGGTGAGCCTACTTGTGGCGTTGGTTGCGAATGTGACAGATATGTTGAGGTTTGGAACTTGGTTTTCACTCAATTTGAGAGCGACGGAAAAGGCACTTACACACCACTTGCTAACCCTAACATAGACACTGGTATGGGGCTTGAAAGACTTGCTTGTGTTATGCAAGGAGTGGATAACTTATTCTTAGTTGACACAATGCAAAAAATTATGGATCATATCAGCAAAATTGCTGGCAAAAAATATGGCGAGAATGACAGCACTGATATATCTTTAAGAGTTATAACAGACCACGTTAGAAGCACTACATTTATGATAGGCGACGGAGTTATGCCGTCTAACGAGGGTAGAGGATATGTTTTAAGAAGACTACTGAGAAGAGCTGTAAGACACGGAATTTTGCTAGGTGTTAAAGAGCCGTTTTTATCAGAAGTAGCTAAAACTGTTATAGAAGAAAACAGAACAGCTTACCCAGAATTAGCTGAGAAAATCGATACTATCACAAAAATAATTCACTTTGAGGAAGAAAGCTTCTACAGCACAATTGATCAAGGTTTAGAGCTTTTAAACCAATTCATTGATAAAATGGATAGCAAAGTTTTCTCTGGTGCAGACGCATTCAAGCTTAACGATACTTTTGGTTTCCCAATTGATTTAACAAAAGAAATTCTAAAAGAAAAAGGCATTGAAGTTGACGAAGATAGATATAAGTCACTTCTTTTAGAGCAAAGAGAGAAAGCAAGAAATGCTAGAAAAAATGCAGGAGCTGACGCTTGGAAAACAGATAACTCTGTGTTTGACGGCATTAGTGCAACGCAGTTTATAGGTTATGATAACCTTGAATGTGAGAGCAATTTGTTGGCTGTTATCAAAGACGGCGCAAAAGTAAACAGTGCTGAAATCGGCGATGAGATTATCATTGTAACAGATGTTACACCTTGCTACGCTGAGAGTGGTGGTCAAGTAGGAGACAGAGCAACAGTTGAAGCACCTACTTTTAAAGCAGATATTGTAGACACAGTGAAAAATCCAAACGGAATATATATTCATAGAGCAGTAGTGACTGACGGAACAGTAATGGCTGGTGGTAAAATTACTCTAACTGTTGATAAAATTGGCAGAATGGGAATTATGAGAAACCACACAGCAGCTCACCTTTTACAAGCTGCATTAAAACAAGTGCTAGGTAACCATGTAGAGCAAGCTGGTCAGTTGGTAGACGCAAAACGTGTTAGATTTGACTTCACTCATTTCTCTGCTTTAACAAAAGAAGAATTAATGGCTGTTGAAATGACGGTTAACACGCAAATTATGAATGCATTAAATGTAGACTGCAAAGAAATGCCAATAGATGAAGCTAAAAAAATCGGTGCTACAGCATTGTTTGGCGAGAAATACGGCGACACTGTTAGAGTAGTTGCAGTAGACGAATTCTCAAAAGAGTTCTGTGGTGGTACTCATGTTGACAACACTGCAAAAATCGCATTACTTAAAATAGTGAGTGAGTCATCTGTTGCAGCTGGTGTAAGAAGAATAGAAGCAGTAACTGGTATGAACGTGTACCAAATGCTCAATAACTCAATAGAAGCTATCAACCAAACAGCTGTTAATTTAAAGGTTAATCAACCAAGCGAATTAGTTGCTAAATCAGCATTGATAATGGCTGATATGAAAGAAAAAGACAGAGAGATTGAGTCATTAAGGTCTCAAATTGCTAGTGGTAATGTAAACAGATTTATTGAGAGAGCACAAGATGTAAACGGTGTAAAAGTTATATCAATGTATATGGCTGGTTTAGATGCTACTCAATTAAGATCTATGTGTGATAAAGTTAAGGACTTGGCTATTCCAGAGCCACTTGTTGCAGTTATTGCAGGTTCAACAGGCGACAAAGCTCAAATAGTTTGTGCTTGTAACAAATTAGCTATGGAAAAAGGTTTAAAAGCTGGTAACATAGTTAAAGCAGTTGCACAGGTTACAGGTGGTAACGGCGGTGGAAAACCTGATTTCGCTATGGCTGGCGCTAAAGACATCACTAAACTTGACGAAGCTATCGCACAGGTGAAGGATATTTTAACTGACTTGTTGAAAGGGTGATTTTATGGATTGCATATTCTGTAAAATAATAGCTGGAGAAATTCCAAGCACAAAAGTTTATGAGGACGAAAATATTTTAGCATTTAAGGATATTAATCCTTTTGCGCCTGTTCATGTTTTGGTTATCCCAAAAATGCATATTAAATCTGCAAGAGAGATTACAGAGGAAAACGCATGGATAGTGGCAGAAATATTTAAAGTTATAGCAAAACTTAGTGCTGAACTTGATGTAAAAGACGGTTTTAGAGTGGTTACAAATTGCGAGCAACACGGTTGCCAAAGCGTTGACCATCTGCATTTTCACTTAATTGGTGGAAAGCAATTAGACCCTAAATTAGGTTGATGAACTTAAGGGATATAGGAGATTATTATGAGAGAAACATATAACATTAAAATAGCTGGAGTAAACAGAGATTTGCCGATTTGCCCAGTGAGCGACACACTAGACATAGCAGGTTTTGTTATGTTTGGTGATGTTGAGGTAACAGAGGCTAGTGCAAAAGCGTTGGTTGAAAAATGCCCAGAACATGATATAATTATTACAGCAGAGACAAAAGGTATTCCATTGGCTTTTGAGATGGCAAGAATTGGTTGCAGAGATTACGTTGTTGCTAGAAAAGGCATTAAAGCGTACATGACAAACTCTATTGAGGTAGAGGTTAAGTCTATTACAACAAGTCATGTTCAAAAACTGTATTTGTCTGAAGACGACTGTGCAAAGCTTAAAGGTAAAAGAATACTTATTGTTGACGATGTTATTAGCACAGGCGAAAGCTTGCTTGCAATTGAAAGCTTAATTAATCAAATTGGTGGAAATATTGTGGGTAAAGCGTGTGTTCTTGCTGAGGGCGACGCTGAAAACCGTGACGACATTGTTTACTTAGAGCCACTACCATTGTTTTTTAAATAAGACATAAACGAACGGAGAATTAACATGAACCGACCATTTGCCTATATTGGATTTTCATATCTTTTAGGGCTTTTGGTCGCTTTTTCGTTTTCTACATCATATTTATTAATACTTTCGGCTGTTTTATTGCTATCTTTAATACTGCTGTTTATTTTAAGAATTAAATTAGCACCCACAAAGTTAGCGATTTTCGGCTTTGTTTTGGGAATTTCCGTTGCAAATATTGCGTTTGCTATGACTGTAGAACCATATCAAAAATACATAAACAACACACATGAGATACATGGAGAGATAGACGACTTTTTGTATGAGAGCTATGGCACATCACATTATAAAGTGGAAGTTATGGAGATTGACGGAGAGAAATTAGATAACACTTTTCACGTAAGTATGTCGTCATATTTTCCGATAGCTTGCGATATTGGCGACCATATTTTAGGCGAAGTTGAATTTACAGAGCTTAGAGAAAACACAGATACATTTTACTATTATTCAGCTTTTAGTGACGGCTATAGTTTGGAAGCCGATTTAGATATAGGGAATTATTACGTAATAGAAAATAACGAGCATGATTTATCTTATTACATAACAATGTTTAGAAAAAGCATAGAAGAAAAAATAAATGTGATATATTCAGAAGATACAGCTGATATAATTTCTGCATTAATCTTAGGAGATAGACATAGAATTGATGATGATATTTATGATATGTTTACGTATTCTGGCGCTAATCATATTCTTGTGGTATCTGGTATGCATTTGTCTATTATAATGGGGCTTTTCATGTTTGCGATTAACAAAATTGATATAAACAGAAAAGTAAAATATTTTACAGTAATTCCATTTTTACTTATGTATATTTTAATATCTGGCATGGGTTTAAGCGTTGTAAGAAGTGGAATTATGATGTTAATTTTGATAATATCATTAATACTTGGTGAAGAAGCAGATGCTATGAATTCACTAGGTTTTGCCGTCTTGATGATATGCTTAGTTAACCCGTTTTCATCGGCAGACTTCGGTTTTCTGCTTTCAGTTTCAGCTACTGCTGGTATCGTGTTGTTATCAAATAAAATTAGTGAAAAGCTGAAAATAGATACAAAATATGTTATACTAAACAGAGTGGTAAACTCGGTAACAGTGCTTGTGAGTGTATCGGTATCTGCGTTTCTGTTTGTAATGCCTATAATTTTGTATATGTACGGAAGCATAAATCCACTAAGTATAATTACTGGTACGATTTTAGCATTACCAACTACTGCTCTACTAACCCTAGCGTTCATAAGCGTTATAATATCGTTCATTCCAGTGATAAATGCACTGACAATACCGTTAACTATTGTGGTTAATTTATTGGTAGAACTAATGATTTTTGTAACAAACTTTATTGGTGAGATAGGTAAGCTTATTCCAGTGTTGCCAGAAAATAGAGAGCTAATATTATTTATCGGTATAATGCTGAGTGTAGGAGTTTTTCTGCTGTTTAAAACAAATAGAAAAACTAAAGTTATTTTTACGATTTGTATGTGCATTATGATAATAAGCAGTTATGTTATAAGCTTTGTAAGCTTAAACACAACACCAAGAATTATAACAGTTGACGCAGGTGCTGGAAGTTTTGCTTTTATACCTAAAGGAGATAAAGCACTTGTGATAAGTGGCGAGGGTTACAGCACTTACGAAGTAAATAGTGCACTTAAAGAATACGGAATAGAGTATGTTTATTCTGCGACAGATAACAGCGATGTTGTGAAAGAGCTAGAAGAAAACTATGACGTGATTTATATAGAAAATGGCTATGTATTTGAGGATATGTCAGTTAACATTATAGCTAAAAACGAGGTTGTGTTTATCGATTACGATGATATTAGAATAGCTGTAGACAACATAGGAATTAGGACAGAAATTAAAGATTGTGATATCTTGATAGCTGGAGTAAATAAGTCAGCTGTTAAAGCAGATACAAATATTATCAACATGGATAATTATGAGAAAATAGAACAAAGTGGAGCATATATAAACACAAAAGACAGTATAATATGCGTGACACTTGATGAGAAAATGAGTATAAGGAGTGTGAAATAATGCCGAAATTAATGGGCATGGATTTTGTAAGTCACTTAAAACAAAAACAGTTAAGCAATGTATATTTTTTATATGGTACAGAAAAATACATGCTGAAATTAAATCAAAAAAAGTTAGAGAAAATAGTTCCCACTGGTATGGGTGGTGACTTTAATATAAGCGAATTTAGCACCGACACAGCAGTTGATGATATTGCAGATAGTGCTTTAGCACTGCCTTTTATGGCAGAGAGCAAACTGGTTGTTGTGAAAGATTTTAACATAGATAGCAAAAATCAAACAGAGATTAGCAAGCTTGAAGAACTGATTAAAGACCCTAGCGAGAGCACAGTTTTGGTTTTTACTTATCCTACTTTAAACATAGATATAAAAAAATCTGCAAAATGGCGTAACCTATTAAAACTTATGGAAAAACATGCTATGACCGTGAATTTCGATACTCTTACATCGCAACAGCTAGTATCTTTTGTGATGAGAGAGAGCGAAAAAGGTGGTAGCCAGATAAGTAAATATAATGCTGATAAAATTGTGCAGTACGTAGGTACGGACATGAACAGCTTAAAAAATGAGGTTCACAAGCTGTGTTCTTACGCAAATGGTAACGAGATTAGCACGGATAATATTGAAAACTTGGTGGTAAAAAACCTAGAGACCACAGTGTTTATCTTGATAAAAGCTATTGTGAAATCGGACTATGCGACTGCGTATAATCTTTTAAACACCTTGTTTATAGCAGGAGAAGAACCAGTGAACATTCTTGCAAGAATTTCAGATACATTTGTTGATTTATACCGTGTGAGAGCTGCGTTGCAATCTGGCAAAAATGCACTTGCGCCGTCAAAATATGGCGATTACAAAGGCAGAGAATTTAGGCTTACTAATGCAGAAAGAGACCTTAGAGTGTATTCAACAGAAAAATTAAGAGAGTGTCTTGAAGTGCTGAAAGAAAGCGATTTATTGCTTAAATCTTCAAAAATTCAAAATAAAATTGTGTTAGAAGAACTGATTGCAAAGTTACTCATGGTAACAAAAGGAGAAAGCAGAAAGTGATTAAGATTAAAGAAGCGATTATTGTTGAGGGAAGATACGATAAAAACAAGCTTAGTTCACTTGTGGACACAGTGATTATAGAGACTAACGGTTTTGCAGTATTTAAAGATAAGTCAAAAATGAACTATATTAAAAAAATTGCTAACGAAAGAGGTATAATTATCTTAACCGATAGCGACAACAGTGGCTATATGATACGTAATCACATAAAGTCTTTTGTTCCACTTTCCAAAATTAAGCAAGCGTTTGTGAAGCCTGTTATGGGTAAGGAGAAGAGGAAATCTGCTCCGTCAGCTCAGGGGATTTTAGGTGTTGAGGGCATGGATAGCGAAAGTATTATAAACGCAATTCAGTCAGCTAACCCAGTTTTGATGGAGAAATCAGAGATTAAGTTTACTGTAGCAGATTTATTTGAGCTAGGGCTTACTGGTGGCGAGGGTAGCCGAGAAAAAAGAATAGAGCTTTTAAAAGCTCTTGATTTACCGGAGCAACTCAACACAAAAGATTTGTTAAAATATATGAATAGTAACTACGAAAAAGTGGCAGAGATATTAGCCTTATGAAAGTTGCAAAATGAAAAGTTATGTGATATAATTTATAGAAAATATAGGGGGTATTTATATGGCAGATACATTAATTACCATAGCAAAAGCGTTGAAAAATGCGTCAAAACAATTGAGAGTAGCTAGCACAAACGATAAAAACCAAGCCTTATTACTTATAAAAAAATCTATTTTAGAAAATATAGATAATATACTAGACGAAAACCAAAAAGATGTAGTCATAGCAAGGAATAACGGAACAAGTGAAGCTATGATAGACAGACTTATGTTAACGGAAGATAGAATACGTGCTATTGCAGAGAGCATAGACACTGTGATTGGTTTGGACGACCCAGTGGGTATAGTTAAATCTGGCAAAACCATGCCAAATGGTATGCAAATTTGCGAGAAAACTGTGCCGATAGGTGTTATGGCTATCATCTATGAATCACGTCCTAACGTAACAGTTGACGCAGCAGTGCTTGCGTTAAAAAGCTCTAATGCTATGCTTTTAAGAGGAAGTAGCAGTGCGATTAATTCTAACAAAGCGATAGTAAAAGCTATCAAAAACGGACTTGAAAAGTCTAACATACCAAAAGACAGTATTATGCTTTTTGAGGACACAGACAGAAGTGCTGTTAAGGATTTGCTAAGACTAAATGATTACATAGATTTAGTAATACCTAGGGGAGGAAGTTCTCTAATAAACTTTGTGGTTCAAAACGCAACTGTTCCAACTATAGAAACTGGTGTTGGTAACTGCCATATATATGTAGACGAAAACGCAGATATAGATATAGCTTTAAGCATTTTAGAAAACGGAAAAATGAGCAGACCATCAGTTTGTAACGCTCTTGAAACATTGTTAGTACATAAAAATGTAGCAGAGAAGTTTTTGAAACAAGCGTATGAAAAACTAGGCGAAAGACTAAAATTTTATGGCTGTGACGAAACTGCAAAATACATAAAATGCGAAGAAGCGACAGAAGAACACTACAGCGTAGAGTTTTTAGACTATGAGATTGCTGTAAAAGTTGTAGAAAATATCGACATGGCGATAGAGCATATCGACAAATATTCGTCATCGCACTCAGAATGTATAATCACAAATAATCTTGAAAACGCAAACAAATTTACAGCGCATGTTGACTCAGCTTGCGTGTATGTGAATAGCTCAACAAGATTTACAGACGGTGGAGAGTTTGGCTTTGGGTGTGAAATGGGAATTAGCACACAAAAACTACATGTTAGAGGCCCTGTAGGCTTACAACATTTGGTGTCAAACAAGTATATTATAATGGGGAATGGACAAATAAGATAATGATAGATAAATTTAGAAAAATTGTTATAAAAATCGGTAGCAATACTTTGTCAGATGAAAACGGACAAATAAATAATGAGTTTATAGAAAATCTTTGCGAAAACGTAGCAGAACTTATGGCAAAAGGAAAAGAAGTTGTTATTGTGTCGTCTGGCGCAAAAATTGCTGGAATTTCTACCATTAACAAATGGTCAAGAAAAGAAGACATGAACTATAAACAAGCTTTGTGTGCGATAGGTCAAGTTAAGCTCTTAGGCTCTTACACAGAACATTTTGAGAAACATGACATTAAAATTGGGCAAATTCTGCTTACTAGAGACGATTTTGCAAATGATACTAGAGTGTTAAACATTAGAAACACACTCTTTACATTGCTTGATGAAAACGTGGTGCCTATTATTAACGAGAACGACACTGTATGTGTAGAAGAACTTAAAATTGGAGATAATGATACGCTAGGAGCACTGACAGCTAAAATTTGGAACGCAGATGTATTGGTGATTTTAAGCGACATTGACGGATTGTACAACAAAAATCCTAAAGATAATCCAGACGCAGTTCTTTTAAATGAAGTGCATGATGTTGATGAAGTGATAAATAAAATTGAGATAGGGGAAACTAACAGTTTTGGAACAGGTGGAATAAAAACAAAACTAGACGCTGCTAAAATTTGTAATCAGTACGACATACCGATGATTTTAGCTAATGGAAAAGCGAAAGATGTTATAAAAAAAGTATATGAAGACACTATACCGTACACAGTTTTTTTACCTAAGTAAAAAGAAATGGAGCATATTATGTTAAAAATGGTAGCATTTGACCTAGACGGCACAATAGCAGACACAATTCCAGCAACAGTTAAAGCATTTGTTGGCGCAGTGTCTCCGTATGTTGGACACAAACTTACTAGAGAAGAAGTTGAGAAAACATTCGGCTTAAACGAACTTGGAATGATAAAACAATTAATAACAGAAAACCATGATAAAGCACTTGAGGATTACCATAAACTTTTTGATGAATACATAAGTGGTAGCCTAAAAACTTATGACGGAATTATTGATGTAATTAACTTTTTAAATGACAATGACATCAAAGTAGCGTTGTTAACAGGTAGAGGCACACCAGCGTGTATGATGATTTTAGATGAACTTAACATCAAAAAACTGTTCTGCGATATTGAAACTGGCAGACCAGACAAGCCTTTTAAAACAGAGATCATGCTTGAATTAATGGCAAAATATAAAGTGAATTCAGATGAATTTATCTATGTGGGCGATGCACTTTCTGATGTTGATTCTGCTAACAAAGCTGGTTCAGTTTGTTTATCTGCTTGCTGGGGTAATAATCAAGAAGAAGCAGAACACGAGAAAATCAACAAAGAATATGTGATGAAAAAAACAGAAGAGTTAATGGATTTTTTTGTTAAAGAAATTGGCGCATAGTAGATAGAATTAATAATATTTAAAACCTCTATACCATAACAATTTTGTTGTAGTATAGAGGTTTTATGTGTGTACATATATAAATTGATTATTATATTACTCGATAGTAACAGATTCTGGTAGAACTTGTTTATCTTCTGTTATGAAGTATACAAGGTCATTTAATCTACAAGTATTAGCTAGGTAACCATTTAAGTGGTTCCATGCAGATTGAGTAGTCTCATAAATTCTTCCGTTTTGAACTGCACTAATATTTTCCCAAATAGGAGTGCCGACTAAGGCATTATAGTTCTCAACACTTTGGTTGTGAATTAAAATATAATCTGGGTTAAATTCAACGATTGTCTCAACAGGGAAAGAACCGTCTTCGTTTGATACGCTGGTTGAAGCAAAGCTACTATCAAGACCCTCTGGTACTAAAAATCCGATATCTGCATAAACACTTGCTTGGTCTTCTGGCATTCTGATTTTAAAACCTTTTTCGTTTAGTTGAACTACTAATGCAGTTTTACCTTCGATTTCATCAGCTACTGTAGCACGGCTTGTTTCAACCAATGTATCGTAATCTGCTAGCATTTGCTCTGCTTTTTCGGTTTCACCAACAAACTCTCCTATGAACTTAAATTCTTCTTTCCAAGTAGCAGAATCCTCAGGTACGTCTGTTATTGTTGGGAAAACATAAGTAGGAGCAATAGCTTCATATTTACCTAGCTCTTTTTCCGCACTCTCAGTAACTATGATAAAATCAGGTGCGTAAGAGATAAGCTCTTCCATAAAAGTGTCGTTTTTTGAGCTTACATGAGTTATTTGATTTAGGTCAAAATCTCCGAAAGCACGTTGGAAATAATGATAGTATCTTGAGTCAGCAACCTCAGCTGTGCTACCATAAGTTGGTGCATAACCTAGTGCTGTAAAGCTATCTACTAATGAGAAATCCATAACAACAAAGTTATCAAACTCTGTTGGAAGTTCCATCTCTCCGTTATAGAAAGTCATTGTATTTGCACTTGTAGCTTCTCCACTGCTTTCTTCAGTACTTTCTCCTGCACTCTCCTCTGATACGTCTGTCTCAGAAGAAGTAGTAGCTGATGACTCAGTTGCAGAACTTTCTGTCTCAGCTGGTTGTGTGCAAGCTGCAAATGCACTTAACATAAGCATTGACGCTAGTGCTAGTGAAATAAATCTTTTCATTTTTAAATCTCCTTTAAAATATGTGTTGTTTAAATATATATTATCTGTCCTCTGCGAACAGCAAATATAACAAATATGGTGCGCCTAAAAGCGAAATAAGTGTACCGATAGGTACGTTTGCATCATAGATAGAAAGTACTCTTACAAATACGTCTGCAAGCAAAACTATCACAATGCCGAGCATTACTGCTAGTGGTAAAAACAGTTTGTAGTTAGAGCCTACAATTCTTTTTGCAATATGAGGTGCTATCATTCCAATAAATCCTATACCACCTGCAACGTAAGCAGAAATTGATGATAACAATACAGTTACATATAATAATTTTCTGCGTTCTTTTGCAAGGTCTAAACCTAAACCTATTGCCATTTCTTCATTTAAGTTAAGTATGTTTAAATGAAAAGCTTTATAAACTACATATATAAGTAGTGGTATTGTTACTGCAAATGCTATAAGTATCATATCCCATGTTGCATAGCTAAGGCTACCAGCCATTACAAGACTACGGTAAGTGTATGCTTCTGAGCTTAATCGCATTGACAAAATCAATGAAACAGCGCCTATACATGAGTTAATAGCTATACCGTTGAGTATCAATTTAACAGGAGATAGATTAAACCTAAGTGCAAGTGCATATACGATTGTGAATGCTGCCAAGCCTCCAAGCACTGCTGCTATCGGTAATGGTAAAACCATGCCCAAACCTTTATCGCTTAAATAAATAACTATTAAAGTTGCAAGGCTAGAACCAGATGTTACACCTATCATGCTAGGTGTTGCCAGTGGATTTCGTGTTACACCTTGCATAACTGCACCAGCTATTGCAAGGCACATTCCAACAACAATTGCTACAGCTGTTTTAGGCAGTCTAAATTGAAATAAAACTGTTGCTTCTTGCTCTGTTCCTTGAAGAAACAAGGTTTGCAAAATTCTATCAACAGGAATTGCTATATAGCCTATGTTCATGCTTAGATAAGATAGAATTATCATTGCTATTATCAAAAAAGGTAATAAAAAATTAAACCTTTGCTTGTTTGTTAATTTGTTCATTATAGCGCTCCCTTACTTTTTCTAGAATTGATTAAATAAAGGAAAATCGGTATGCCTATAACTGAGGTTATAGTTCCAATTGGAGTTTCAGCTGGCATATTTATTAGTCTGCTTATAACATCAGCTACGCATAATAATAAACTTCCGAAAAATGCTGATATAGGAAGAACTTTTCTATAATCTTCACCTACTGCCATTTTTACCATGTTAGGAATTACAAGTCCTACAAAACCTATGCCACCAACAGTACATACAGTTGCAGAAGATATAAAAACAACAGATATAACACCTAATGTTTTTGTCAGTTTAACATTTTGCCCTAAACTAACAGCTGTTTCATCGCCCATTCCCAAAACTGTAATTTGAGGAGAGATAAATATTCCGATAACAGCGCCTAAAACACCTATCATCAATATTCCTATTGCTATCCATTTAATACCTAAAAGTCCTGAGTTGTTCCAAATATTAATGTTTTGACCAAACCCTGACCATATATTAACACTTGTTGAAATTCCAGAGAACAACATGCCTATTGCTGTACCAGCAAGTAGTAATTTAACGCCAGATTCTCTACCTTTAATTCTTGATGAAATATAGAATATTATTAATGTTGAAACAAGCGCACCAAGCATTGAGAAAAATATATTGCTCACATAAGACGTTGCGCCACCTGTTACAGCCATTGCAATGCTAAGTCCTAAACCAGCACCGTTATCAACACCTACAACGTCAGGGCTTGCAAGATAGTTTTTTGTAATACCTTGCATGATAGCACCACCTATAGGAAGTAATGCACCTACAATTATTGCGCCTAAAATTCGTGGAACTTTAATCTCCCATAACACATAGTGCTTTATATCATCATAATTGTAATTTGTAATTGCACTCCATACATCTTGAGGAGTAGTAGCAGGAGTAAAATAAAATATTGTCATGCAGATTGAGATTATGAATAAAGGCGTAAGCAGTAAAGCAACTGATTTAAGTGTGATAAATCTCCTAAATCCAACTTTATTAGGATTTACCAGTGTTTTTTCCATGTTCACCTCTTAAAAGTTCATAAGAAATACATACTGGATTATCTGTTCCAGGTATGTTTACAAGCATTGCTTCAATGTCAAATACTATTCTCAAAACGTCTGATGTCATTGTAGTTTTAGGTTCGCCTTGTGCTACAATTTTACCACTTCTAAGCATGACAAGCTCATCAGAAAATCTACTAGCTTGGTTAATATCGTGCAAAACCATAACAACTGTCATGCCTTTTTCTTGATTTAACCTTTGCACAAGCTGTAATACTTCAAGCTGATACGCCATATCTAAGTAAGTAGTAGGTTCGTCAAGCAAAATAACATCAGTTTGCTGTGCTAAAACCATAGCAATCCAAACTCTTTGTCTTTGCCCACCAGATAAAGCATTTATGTTTCTGTCTTTAAACTCTAGCAAATTTGTATTTTTCAACGCCCAGTCAATTACCTCGTGGTCTTCGGCTGTAAGCTTTCCTCTACCTTTTTTGTGTGGAAACCTACCATATTCAACAATCTCACTAACACTTAAACCACTTGGCGCTTTTGGTGACTGTGGTAAAAGCCCTATGATTTTTGCTATTTCTTTAGTGCTTGTTTTATGTATGTTTAAGTCATTAACTGTAACTTCACCATGCTTTGGTTTTAGTATTCTACCAATGGTTTTTAAAAGAGTGGACTTACCAGAACCGTTTTCACCAATTATGGTGGTAATAGCTCCCTTTTTGATTTTTAAAGATAAATCATCGATAATAATTTTATCATCATATCCAGCGGTTATCGAATTGACCTTTATAATTCCCATATTCTCTCCTTATTTTAGTTAGAGACAACTAACTCTTACGCTTTTTTAGAACCACAGTTGAAATTTAGCATACTGTGGTTCTTGTATATTTTATTTTTTAAAAGATAAAGCCAGTAAACCATCAGTAGATTTAAAGAAACTATTGTTAGTCGCTTTTAGTTTAGTGTCAATTTCTGCTACTTTATCTTCTGATAATATTTCGATTTTAGTCTCAAAATGATTATCTTTACCGTCATAAATTTTGCAAACTCCACCATCTTTTATATAAGCTACTTTGTTGGACTCTGCTTTTGTAAGTGTGTAGTAAACGCCGTCTTCAATAACAGTGTTGAAAACAACTTCTCTATCACCATAAGTCATCAAGATATGACGACTGTTTTCAAATCTCTCTTTACCTGAAAGAGTATATTTTGAAAAGCTAGGGTTCCAGTCTTTGTCTAGTGCGTATATCTCGCTACCACTAAAGTAAACAGTAGCTTCAATTAGCTCTAGCTCAAAGAACTTTGCGCCATGACTTAACATTTTTTTGTACATTGCATCTACTTCTGCTGCTTTTTGAAGCAGCTCGCAAGAAGTATCAAGTGCTTTAACAGTAAACTTACCATAAAGTCTTTTTGACATTTTAAGACCCATGCCGTCTTTGTCAAAGATAAGACCAGATATTTTGTCTCCGTCTTTCACAACATTTAGCAGTGCAGAAACACCTACCAAAAGTAAAACGTGTTTTCCGTCTATGTATTTATAATTAGATTTTTCGATAATTGGAAACTCAGTTCCATTGCTCACAGCTACCTCAATATTAGGTTGATTTTCGCAAAAGCTTAGTATATCTTCTTTCATTTCACATGCTGGTTTTCTATTTTTCATTGCATCTTTTGGGCTCATATAATTTTCCTCCTACATGAACTTTTGTGTGTTAGCACTACTAAGTTAGCTTTACCTAACAGAGAATATCACAGAAAGTTAGCGTTGTCAATCTTTTTTTCATTATTTGTCTAAATTTAATTTATTTTCATATAATTGATTTATTTTTGTAACAATATTAGTCAAATTATCCATATCTTTTTCGCCTAAAATTGCTTCTAGTTCGATTAATCGCTCTTTTTGTTCGTTTCTTCGCCTATCAAGTTGATACATTCCTTTTTCTGTTAATGATACCAACTTGCGACTTTTATTTGCCTCTGACGGTGTTTTAATTATTAACCCTTTATCGATTAATCTGTTAACAAGCACTGTAACTGTCGCCTGTGACAAACATAGGCCTTTACTTATCATTACCAGTGTTGGATTATCGTTTTTTTCTTTGATGTAAATGTCTATAAAATTTACAACAGATAATTCACCTGAATGTAGATAGTTTTCGTCTCTTGTAGCTATATGTTTTTCTATTTTTTGAAATCTCTTTAATTTATCCAGTTCAGAATTTAATAGCTCTAGTCTATTCATAAAATTCTCCTTTACTTTTTTGACTATAATTATGCTACAGTTATATTTTCAAATTGGGAATTATATAGCTTTGCATAATTTTTTCCGTTATCTAATAGTTCCTCATGTGTTCCTATCTCAATAATTTCACCATTTTCAAGCACAACTATCCTGTCTGCATTTCTAACAGTAGAAAGCCTGTGCGCAATAACAAAGGTAGTTTTACCTTTCATTAATTTTTTCATTGATGTTTGAATATCTAGTTCAGTTAATGAATCCACATTAGAAGTAGCTTCATCTAATAATAAAATTTTAGCATTTAAAAGCATAACTCTCGCAATTGTTATAAGCTGTTTTTGCCCTGCTGATATATTTACACTGCTTTCGTTTATCACAGTGTCATACCCTTTTGGCAAAGCCATTATTGTGTCATGTAATGATATGGATTTTGTAATTTCTATAACTTCTTCTTTAGTTGCATTAGGTTTTGAATAAGTTATATTATCAAAGATAGTTCCACCAAACAACCAAGCTTCTTGCAATACCATTGCTACTGATTTTCTCATGTTTCTAATATTCATATTCTCAATACTTACTCCGTCAATATAAATTCCACCAGAGTTTGCATGATAAAATCTCATAAGCAAATTAATTAGCGTTGTTTTGCCAGCACCTGTGCTTCCGACTATAGCAATTACTTCATCTTCTTTAACATTAATGTTAATATCTTTCAGAATTTTTCTATCTGCATTATAGCTAAAGTTTGCACCAGTGAACTGAACTTTTCCTTTTATATTCTCTAAATTAGTAGCTCTTTCATTGTCTTGCTTTTCCTCTTTTTCATCTAAAAATGCGAAAACTCTGTCAGATGCAGCTAGGGATGATTGAATATCTGCTAGGATAAAATTAATCTCGTTTAACACACCTGTAAACATTTTTGCATAAAGAATAAATGCAGAAATCTCTGCCAAAGTTATGCTACCAGATAACAACATAAAACAGCCATGCACATAAATTGTAGCTGTTGTAATGTTTGATACAAACATTAATCCTGCACGAAGTGAACCACCACCAGCAAACTCTGACTTGTAATGAGCTTTTCCCCAGTCATCATTTTTTATTTTGAATTTGCGTAAAATATTGTCAAGTTGACCGTATATTTTAATGGTTTTGTGCCCTGTTACTTTATCCTCAACAAAACCATTTAACTCACCAAATTTTTTGGATTTTTCTCTGTGAAATCCACGCACTTTTATTGTCCAAAATGCTCCAATAGCTATAGAGATTGGAATTGCTATAAACACGCTAGTCATCAAAGTAAAATTAGAAATAATCATCATAACAAGAGAGCCAACTAAGGTTATAATGCTTGTGCAAATGCTAATAAAGTTATTGCCAAGCGAAGCAGAAACTATGTCTATATCATAAGTGAATTTGCTTATTGTATCACCTGTTTGATGTGTGTCGAAATATGACACAGGCAGTTTGTCAAACTTCTTGAATGTATCTCTTCTTAAACTGTGTCCAATATTTTGGCTTAGTCTTAGCATTACATAAGATAACAAAATGCTAAGTAAAAATGTAGCTATATAAAACGCTACCATAACACCACCAAAAGAGAAAACATTGTTTAGATTTATCTGAGCTATAGGCATTTCTATCATGGAAATTACTTGCTCTGTAAGCTGAGGAGCATATAAAGAAAATGCATTAGATAGCAAAGTTAAAGCGAATGCGCCGACTATTGCAAATTTGTATTTAGCAACATATTTTGACAATCTAACCAGTGTAGAATAATTCTGCTTTCTTGTTCTGTTATGTATTTCTATGTTTTGTTTTCCTACAGGTCTCATATTTATCCCCCTTTACGCATATAATGCAGAATCGCCAAGTTGAGCTTTGCTTATTCTGCCATAAATATCACAAGTTTTGTTTAGTATGCTGTGATTACCTTCTGCAATAATCTCGCCTTTATCAAGCACAATTATTTTGTTTGCATTGATTATCGTAGCAACTCTTTGAGACACAAAAATCTTTGTTGTTCCCTCATAATCTTTTGAAAGTGCCATACGCAAATTAGCATCAGTTCTATAATCTAGTGCATTTGTAGCATCATCTAAAACCAACACCTCAGGCTTGCCAGCTAATGCTCTAGAGATTAACATTCTCTGTTTTTCGCCTCCACTCATATTTTGTCCTCTAATATTTATGAGCGTGTTGTATTTATCTTTTAGTTTATCTACATACACTTTTGCCTGAGCACTTTCACTTGCAAACATAATTTGGTCATCTGATATATCCCTACCAAAAGCAATGTTTTCGCTCACGCTCTCTGCAAAAATAATATCCGACTGAAACACAACGCCAAACTTTTGATAAAGCTTTTCTTTTGAATATGAATTTATCGGCTTGCCGTCAAGAAAAATCTCTCCACTATCAGGCTCATAAAGTCTTAACATAAGGCTTATTATTGTAGATTTGCCAGAACCAGTTGAACCGATAATTCCCAATGTTTCACCTTTTTCAAGTGAAAAGCTTATATTGTTAAGAACATCTACATCATCACCATAAGAAAAACTTACATTTTTAAATTCTATAAATTTATTATGTTTATTTAAGCTATGTTTATCTTCGTAAGCTCTGTTCTCAGTGTCTAAAACCTCAGAAATTCTGCTTGCAGCAGCGGCACATTTTGCATACATTGTAAATAACTGACCTATACCTATTAGTGATGTAAGCACCATGGTAAAGTAGCTCATAAATGCTATAAGTGAAGCTACATCGCTTTGAGTGTCCTTAACAAAATATGCGCCAGCCATAAGCGTAGCTACCATTCCAAGATTTACCCATAGTCTCATAGACGGAGTGCCGATTGCATCTACAATAGAAGCTCTAATATTTTTTGTTCTAAGCAAATCGTTAACTTCGTCAAAATTGTTGTTTTCTCTCTCAAAGGTAGATAATGCACGAATAACTCTGATACCTATTACATTCTCTCTTATAACTTTTACCAAGCTGTCGTTCACCTTTTTTGTTTCTCTAAATCGCTTAAAACCAATTTTTGTTGTGAAGTAAACAGTTACTGCAATTAAAGGTACAATTGCAAACATGATTACTGCAAGTTTAAGGTCTAAAATAGTTACAGATAATAGGCTTCCAACAAAAGTAAGTATTGTTGCAGTTCCCTTTGTCATTACTTTTGAAATAAAAACTTGAACACTTGATATGTCAGTAGTCAGTCTTGACACAACAGAAGATATTCCGAATTTGTCGATTTTTTCGCAGTCCATATCACACGATTTAACAAAAACGTCTTCTCTTATATCTTTTGAAATATCCACACCGAATTTAACGCTTAAATGAGCTGCTAATAAACTGAGCAACATAGTAGCTAAGGCTGCTAATATCATAACAGCACCCCAAGTGATTAACATGTTGTTTGAGTTTAGTGGGACAATTTCGTTCACAAGATATGTGAATGCCCACGGCAAAAATAGTGTAAAACCTGTTGAAAAAGCTTTTAGTATTAACGCTAGTACAATTCTAAATAAATGTGGCTTGCAATACTTTTTTAATATACCCATAAACCCTCCGTTAATCTACGTCATTCAAGTTGTTTTCGCTGATTTTAACAAGAATATCTTTTAGATACATTACTTCTTCATCACTAAGTCCATTAAAAATTCTGCCAGCTCTTTCTGTCATTCTTTTGCTAGACTCTACCGCAAGTGCTTTACCTTTTTCGCTTAAAGTGATGATATTTTCATTATTAACCTCACCTTGAGATTTTACAATTATCTCTTTAGCTTCAAGATTTTTTATCATCTCTGAAACAGTTTGTGCGCTAACGCCTAACATTTTAGAAATACTTCTTTGATTAATGCTCTCTTGTTCAAGCAAAATGCAAATTGTCCTTTTAGCAGTAAAAGATAACTTGTGTTTAACTTTTTTATCTCTGCCATTTTTGTCACTGCTTAAATCGCAGTGGTCATGTTTGCGTCGATGTTTTTTGCTGTGACGTATCTGTTCAGATAATTCTGTCAATTTCATTAAAAGTTCTATTTTTGTATCCATAACACCCTCCGTATCATTGTATTGATACCAATATAACACGAAAATCGAACGGTGTCAATACCCTTATACTGTTTTAGTTAGTATATTCTATTGACTTTTTTGCAATTATATATTAAAATTACAAATGAGTTAGCTGTTTCTAACTTACAAATTAAAAGTAGGTTTATAAATGATAAATAAAAGATTAATTAAGGCAGTGCCAGATGCAACTTCACATATTGCCAAAAATGTATTTTTACAAATATTAGGACTTATTGCAAATATAGTGTTAATGATGACGATTAGCTTATTTTTAAGCGAGTTAATATCACAAACAATAATATCAGAAGACTTTTTGAGCTATGTTGTGATAATTG
This sequence comes from uncultured Eubacteriales bacterium, assembly GCA_964370775.1. Lineage (GTDB taxonomy): Bacteria > Bacillota > Clostridia > Oscillospirales > Acutalibacteraceae > SIG603. The sequence goes on from CAYJKT010000002.1 coordinate 34,647, forward strand.
TGTTTTATATTGCTGTAAAGGTTGGTACAATATATTTTGCAAGTATTCAAAGCTACCTTGCGTCAAAATCGGTGAAAAATATATTGCGTGGAAAAATTTATGACAAGGTAATAAAACTAGGCAGTAAGTACAACAAAAAACTTTCATCAGCAGAGCTTTTACAAATGTCTGTTGAGGGTGTTGAGCAACTAGAAACATATTTTGGTAGCTTTTTACCACAGTTTTTTTATTCAATGATATCACCGATAATTTTGTTTTCGGTAGTTTCCTTTATAAGCTTAAAAGTGGCTGTAATTTTGTTTTTATGTGTGCCATTAATTCCAATTTCAATTGTGCTAGTTCAAAAATTTGCAAAGAAACTTCTTGCAAAATATTGGGGCGAATATTTGGGACTTGGCGATAATTTTTTAGAAAATCTACAAGGGCTTAACACACTGAAAGTTTATAGCTCAGATGAATATAAGCACAAACAGATGAACAAACAAGCAGAGCGATTTAGAGTTGTCACAATGAAAGTGCTTTCTATGCAACTTAACTCTATAATTATTATGGACATTGTAGCTTATGGTGGGGCAGCGCTTGGCATTATTTTTGCGTTGCTTGAATTTAACTCTGGAAACATTTCAGTCTTTGGCATGTTTGTAATAATGCTGTTATCTGCTGATTTCTTCTTGCCTCTTAGAATGTTGGGAAGTTTTTTTCATATTGCAATGAATGGAATTGCAGCTAGCAAAAAGATATTCACATTGCTTGATATTAAAGAAGAAGTAGCTAAAACTAAGGAAGTTGGCGAAATTGACATTAAAATTGGAAGCCTAAACTTTGCGTATGATAGCAAGCAAATTTTGCACGATATTAATATGGATATACCACCAAAAAGCTTTGTTTCAATAGTAGGAAAAAGTGGTTGTGGAAAATCTACGATAGCAGGAATTTTGACGCAGATTAACGAAAATTATGGTGGCAGTATAACTATCGGTGGCGTGGAACTGTCCGAGCTTTCACGGGATAGTCTATCTAAAAATATCACATTAGTTTCAGCAAATTCGTACATTTTTAAAGGAACTGTACGTGAAAATCTATTAATGGCTAAAAAAAATGCTACGGATAACGAATTGTGGGAAGTACTAAGCAAAGTGAATTTAGCTAAGTTTTTGCATAGCGAAAACGGACTTGATACTACTTTGCTTGAAAAAGGTAGTAACTTTTCAGGTGGGCAATGTCAAAGGCTTGCACTAGCTAGGGCGATTTTACACGATAGTGAAATTTATATTTTTGATGAAGCAACAAGCAATATTGATGCAGACAGCGAAAATGAGATAATGAATGTGATAAAAGAGCTTACAAGCACAAAAACAGTTATTCTCATATCGCACAGGCTGTTAAACGTGGTGAGTTCTGACATGATTTATATGCTACAAGGCGGCAATTTGGCAGAGAGTGGAACTCATGCTGAATTATTGTTGAAGAAAAGTCATTACTATAAACTTTGGGAAACACAACAAAATCTTGAAAATATGGAGGTGCAAAGTTTATGAAAAAACGCTCCTCATTTAATGTTATGGCTAGGCTTATAGGTCTTGTAAAACCTCTTGCACCTGTTATTATAATAGCAATTATCATGGGCACTATTGGTTATTTTTGTGCTAGTTTCATTACAGTTTTCGCAGGTTTTGCAGTGGTTGATATCATAGAAAATAGCAGTGCAAATTTAAACTTATTCATTGCCATAATTGCAATAATCGCAGTTTCTCGTGGAATTTTACACTATATAGAGCAGTACTGTAATCATTTTATCGCATTTAAACTGCTTGCCTTGATAAGAGACAAAGTTTTCACAGCTCTTAGAAAGCTTGCACCTGCAAAGCTAGACGGTAAAGACAAAGGTAATCTGGTTTCGATTATCACATCAGATATAGAGCTTTTAGAGGTGTTTTATGCTCACACAGTTTCACCGATTTGTATAGCTTTTATCACATCGACGGTCGTGATATGTTTTATAGGCAGTTTCAACATCTTGCTTGGAATTATCGCTTTACTTGCGCATGTATGCGTGGGTGTGATTATCCCAGTTGTTGTGTCAAAAAAGAGCAAAAAAAGTGGTGAAAGCCATAGGGAACAGGTGGGAGAACTTAACACATATTTTCTTGATAGCCTTCGTGGTTTAAAAGAAATATTGCAGTATGGCTATACTGCCGAACGCAAAGTAAAAATTACCGAATTATCTGAAAAAATGGAGAAATCTAACGAAAATATAAAGAAATACATAGGCAAAACATATTCGATTACTAATCTTGCTATACTTACTTTTTCGGTGATTATGTTGTTTGTATCAGCGTATTTATACATGCAAAATATTACTGATTTAACTGCTGTTATAGTTCCTACACTTATGCTGTTTTCCTCTTTTGGAGCTGTGACTTCTGTTGCAAATTTAGGCGCAGGACTTACCCAAACAATTGCCAGTGGAAACAGAGTTTTAGACATTTTAGACGATATACCGACTGTGAAAGAAGTAGAAAACGGAAAACAGATTATTTTTGAAAATGCACAGCTTGAAAATGTTGATTTTTCTTATGGTGGAGAGAATATTTTAAAAGATTTTTCTTTGAATATAAACAAAAACAAAATTCTAGCGATAAGTGGAAAAAGTGGCTGTGGTAAATCTACAACACTTAAACTTTTGATGAGATTTTACGACGTTAAAAGTGGCAAGGTCTTAATATCAGGCGAAGATGTAAAAAACATCAACACAAAAAGTCTTAGAGATAACGAGAGTTTTGTGACACAAGAAACGCATATTTTCCATGATACTATTGAAAACAACATAAAAATTGCTAAGATAAATGCAAGCCGTGAGGAAGTAATAAAAGCTTCAAAAAGTGCGTCACTCCATGAATTTATAGAGAGTCTACCAAACGGATACGACACCGAAGTTGGTGAACTTGGCGATACTATTTCAGGTGGAGAGAAACAGCGAATAGGCGTAGCAAGGGCATTTTTGCATGATGCTAACTTGATTTTACTAGACGAACCTACAAGTAATCTTGATAGCTTAAACGAGGTTGTTATATTAAAGTCTCTTAAAGAATGTACAGATAAGACGGTGGTTTTGGTCTCGCACAGGAAATCTACTGTAAAAATAGCAGATGATGTCTTGAACATGGAAACAGCGAGGCAAAGTTAATGTATAAAGTTCAAAATGAAAAGCGTATCGTTAAATTGATGATAGAAATATATTGTAAAAGACATCATAAGGAAAAACAGCTTTGTAATAATTGTACAGAGCTTTTACAGTATGCGTACAAACGAATTGAGAAGTGCCCTTTTAAAGAAAGTAAGTCTTTTTGCTCTAACTGCAAGGTGCACTGTTACAAAAATGAAATGAGAGAGAAAATCCGTAATGTTATGAGGTTTTCGGGACCTGTGATGATATTTTATCACCCAATAATAGCTATAAACCACATAGTTTCCACAAGAAAAGAGAGGTCAAAAAAAGAATGAGTGTTAAGAAAATTGTATATTTGTGCATAGGTTTTATAGGTCTTGCGCTCGGTGCTGTCGGTGCAGTAGTTCCACTTTTACCAGCGTTTCCATTTCTTCTTCTTGCAGCATTTGGGTTTGGCAAAAGCAGTGAGAAATTAGATAAGTGGTTTAAAAACACAAAGCTATACAAAAACAATTTAGAAAGCTATGTTAAAGGGCAAGGAATGACAATTAAAACAAAGGTTAAAATTATGATAATGGTAACACTTTTAATGACAATAGGTTTTATAATGATGAATGCAGTGCCAGTAGGACAAATAGTTTTATTCTTTGTTTGGGTATTTCATATAGTGTATTTCACATTTATAGTAAAAACAATAAAAAATTAGAAAGTTGGAAAAAATATGTCAGAACATAATCACTCACACGGCTGTGGCTGTGGCTCACATTCACACACTCACCACCACGGATGTGGTTCACACGGTAATTGCTGTGGAAAACACCAAAAAGCAAATTTAAACATCATAAGTGATACAGAACGTCACTTTTTAACGCATCTTTTGGAGTATAAGTTTTTACCAGTGGCAAGATTTATCGTAAAAAGTAGCAAAGAACACAGCTTTGAGAATATTGCACTTTCACCTGTATTTATTATTGATGTTACGGACAGTATGGAAGAAGTGAAAAACGTAGCTACAAAGCTTAACAACTTGGAAAATCTGGGTTTAATTACAATAGATTACGACATAGCTATCAAGGATTATGCATATTCAGAATTTTATGGTTCAGATATTTATGCTTATTTTAAAGAAACAGTAAATGAAGCCAAAGATAAAGGTGGTTTTTTAGGCGATACTCCAACTATTGAGTGTGGTAGCATTGCTCCTACAGAGATGTGCATGGAATTAATGGGTAAAAAAATATAGCATAATCTAAGGGACGCTTGTTAGTTCAAGCGTCCCTTAGGCTGTTGTGAAATCGGATAAAGAGAAGGTATTACTTCAGAAAACTTTTTCACTTGTAAAGAGTTTTCTCTTTAGGAACAAATGTGCCTAAATTCACTTTCAAAAATACGCTTCTTAGGAAAGAGCGTTCCGTTTTTTGCGAAAAACGTCTTAGGCTCTGACTAATAACCGCAATTTTTTGAAAAAAATTGAGTAAAACTCTTATGGCTTTCATCTTTTGAGAATGTGTGTATCTTTATATTTTAAACAATTTTCTTATCATAAAGCCTTGCTGCATTCAGCACAACAAGCACAGAGCCGGCATTATGCACCAATGCTCCAGTCGCTGGATTTAGTAAACCCATAACAGATAAAATAATTGCTGTAAAATTAATTATCATCGACATTGTGATGTTAAATTTAATTGAAAAAATAGTAGCATTAGATAGTTTTTTGATGTACGAAATCTTAGTTATATCATCGCCCATAATTGCAATATCTGCTGCATCAATCGCTATATCACTACCCATTGTACCCATAGCTATTCCAACATTTGCAGTCTTGAGTGCCGGTGCGTCGTTCACGCCGTCACCAACCATACACACATCGTTTCCAGTTCTCATAAGTTCGCTTACTGCCGCAACTTTTCCCTCTGGAAGAAGTGAAGATTTAACCTCGGTTATTCCAACTTTATTTGCAATAAAATTGGCACTTTTTTCGTTGTCACCAGTAAGGAGTACTGTTTTGCTTATTCCTGCTGAGTTAAGGTTTGAAATAGCTATTTTTGATGTAAGTTTTATCTCGTCAGAAAGTCCTATAACTCCGATAACTTTTTCTGTGTTTGCGACAATAATTACAGCTTTTCCTTGCTCTCTTAAAGCTGAAACAGTATTCACAACTTCGCTTTCGATAGGCAACTTTGCGTTATCTTCAACAAGTTTTTCGTTTCCACAGAAAATTTGCGTTCCGTTTACAGTTGCAACAACACCTTTTCCAACTGCCATAGAGAAGTGGTTTATGTCTAATAAGTTTAGATTGTTGGCTTTTGCATACGATACAACAGCTTTGCCGATAGGATGTTCAGAACGACTTTCAACTGTGCTTACAAGGCTTAAAAGCTCATTTTTGTCAAAGTCAAAGGTTTTTATATCACTTACTGCCAGTTTGCCGTGTGTGATAGTACCTGTTTTGTCAAAACAAATTGTGCTAACTGTACCCATTCGTTCCAAAGCTTCACCAGATTTAATTAAAACACCGTTTTTTGTTGCTTGACCGATAGCTGCCATAATAGAAGTTGGAGTAGCAAGTGCCAAGGCACAAGGGCAGAAAACAACTAAAATAGTTACAGCACGAATAAGTGCATCATCTGCTCTGCCTAAAGCAAAAGTGAAAATTAAATAAGTAGCTATTGCGATAATACAGGCTAAAGGAACAAGGTAGCCAGCCCATTTGTCTACGATTTTTTGTGTTGGGGCTTTTTGACCCTCTGCGTCTTCAACCAGTTTAATCATTTTTTGCAGTGAAGAATTTGCAAAAGATTTTGTGACTTTTACATCAACCGAACCAAAACGGTTTATAGTTCCTGTAAATACTTCATCGCCTATAGTTTTATCAACAGGCAAGCTCTCGCCAGTCATAATACTTTGGTCGACAGTAGTATCGCCGTGGGTTATCACGCCGTCGGCTGGGAAGCTTTCACCAGGAAAAACTCTAAGTACATCATTTTGTTTAATGTCCTTAGCATCTACCATAGTTTCACCTCTTTTGGTGATTACTCGCCCTTGTGACGGAACAAGATTTAAAAGCATTTCAATACCTTTTTTAGCTTTTTCAACTGTTCTATCCTCTAAAAGTTCGCCTATCGCCATGATAAAAGCAACCTCACCAGCTGCGAAAATATCACCAATATATACAGCTGCTATCATTGCGATAGTGATTAAAAGGGGAGAGGTAATTCGTTTGTCTAAAGTGTTTACAACTGCTAGGTACGCAAGGGGGATACCAGAGATTATAAGTGATACCCACGCAGGGTTTATCGGGAATTCAAAAGCTATGTTCATTAATGGAAGTATGTACTCTGTGATAAAGCTTGCAATCAAAAATATGCCTGAAATCCAAAGCATTGGAATAGAGTTAAGTTTCATTATTTGCTTTTTCATCATAAAACTCCTTTAAATTGTTTTTGAAAACTGATTAAGTGCTGAGATTAATTTATCGATAGTTTCTTCTTCCTTACCACTGCTAATGCCATCTAGCACACAGTGATGCATGTGTCCTTCAAGAATAACTTGCCCAGTTTTATGCAGTGCAGATTTAATTGCACCTATTTGTATTAAAATTGCTTCACAAGGCTTGTCTTCTTCAACCATTTTTTGAACTCCACGAACTTGACCTTCAATTTTTCTAAGACGCTTATTTATTGCATCTACATCCATACATTGTTTCATATAAAATCCTCCAATTATTATACCTATAGGGGGTATAGGTATAGTATAGTAGGTTTTATATAAAAAGTCAAGTGTTTATAAAAAAAGTAGCCACCTATAGATTACTGCTCAAAAAGAAATATTTTGACATTATTAGGATTTGTAGGCGTGTATACACACCTATTCTACTTGCAAAATTAATGTGAAATATATTATAAAAGCTCTAAACATAGTAGCTATGCTTTTTGCTGTTGCTTTTGTTATTGGTTTAGGTATTGATTTTTACAAATATAACACAACTCTAAACTCAGCACCTTTTTACGTTTTTATAATTGCAAGAATAATTACATACCTTATTCCAAGCTTACTTATGTTTTTAGCTTCAAAAATATTTAAAAAGAGAATAGATAAATAGTATATTATGAGCATTTGACTTGGTGATTAAATGAATTTACCCAAAAGAAAATTAGTTCGATTAAAAAATTATGATTATTCTAGAAACGGTGCGTATTTTGTGACGATATGCGTTAAAAACAAACAAAATCTATTGTGGAACGTAGGGGTGACCTGTGGTCGTCCGTTCACCAATAACCACCTATCTGATTATGGTTTAATAATTGATAATGAAATTAATAAAATTGATGCAATATACAATAAATCAGTGATAATAGATAAATACGTAATTATGCCAAACCACATTCATTTTATTATTGTTTTGCAAAATAATATAGACGGACGACCACAGGTCGCCCCTACGATTTCTCGGATTATAAAGCAATTCAAAGGGTCGGTAACAAAACAAATTGGTTTATCTATATGGCAAAAACTATACCACGACCACATCATAAGAAACGAAAAAGACTATCAAAAAATATGGGAGTACATAGACACAAACCCACAAAAATGGGAATTAGATTGCTATCACACAAAATAAGCACAATCTCCAAAAAATAAAACAACCAATATCGATTTGATATTGGTTGTTTGTTTCCTTACTGGAAATAGTCTATTAAGTAGCTACTGTTAATTTATTTATGTTTATAACCTGTGTAAATACACATTATCATTGCAAAAACTGCAAGATACGACCAAAATTTATGCTGTTTCATTTTCGTTTCCCTCCATCAAGATTAAATCATCTTTTTTCATAACCTGTTTTGCAGAAGTCAAAGTAAGTGCGATAGTAGAAGCGTTGTGTAGCCATGCAGAAGTATTTGCTGTAAGAATACCAAAAATACCAAGCACAATTAAGGCTGTATTAAACGTAACTATAATGCCATATTGTCTATATATTTTTTGCATTAACTTTGTTGCAAGTCTGCGTATTTCAACAATTTTTGTGAGTTCATGTGATAACACAGAAATATCTGCAACTTCTCGTGCAATGTCGGACGAACCATTTAATGTGAGCGATACATCAGCTACGCTCAGTGCAGGAGTATCGTTTATTCCGTCGCCAACCATAAGTATAATTATGCCCTCAGCTTTTAATTTTTCTACTATTTCAGCTTTGCCGTCAGGTAAAACAGAGGCGTAATATTTATCAATTCCAAGAAGTGAACAAGTGTGTTTAGCACTGCTTTCGCCGTCACCTGTAATCATATAAATATCTTTTATACCCTCGTTTCTAAGCATATCTATCGTATATTTAGCGTCTATCCTCGGTGGGTCATTTACACAAATAATTCCGATAAGTTTGCTATCAACAGCTAGATAAACTGCACTATCGCTTCCGATTTGCTCTTTTATAAAATCTTCTTTATCTGTAGGGTATGGAACCTTTTCATCTTCAAAAACAAAATGTCTGCTTCCTATAACCGAATGCTTTCCATTATAGATACTCGCAATTCCGTGAGCTACGATATATTTAACCTTACCATGTTCTTCTGGGTGGTGAATATCTCTTTCCTTAGCTTCTCGCACAATGGAAGAAGCAACGCTATGAGGAAAATGCTCCTCAAGGCAAGCTGCTATTTTAAGAACATCGTCTTCTGAGTAACCCTCTGCAATAGGGATAATATTCGACACTTTCGGAACAGCATTTGTAAGCGTGCCTGTTTTATCAAAAATGACAGTATCCACCTTAGACAAAACCTCAAGATATTTGCCACCTTTAACAAGAACTTCGTGATTAACGCTCTCTTTAAGTGCAGAGATAATTGTGATTGGAGTTGTAAGCTTGATAGCACAAGAGAAGTCAACCATAAGCACGGACAATGCTCTTGTAATACTCCTTGTAAGAGCTAAAGTAGCAAAGAAAAGCCCAAAACTTACAGGAACTATATCGTCAGCCAGTCGCTCTGCTCTGCCTTGCACAAGCGCTTTCTCTTTCTCACCAGTATCGATTAAATCAATGATTTTTGCAATGCGTGAGTCATTTTGCAGACTTAACACTTCAATATCAATTTCGCCGTCTTCGATAACTGTGCCGGCAAAAACTGTACTGTCAGTCGACTTATGAACAGAAATAGGCTCGCCTGTCATAGTAGCCTCATTGATAAGAGCATCGCCACTAACAACAGTACCGTCCATAGGTATTAGGCTACCTTTTCTTATACGAATGACATCGCCGACCACCACATCGCTATGATGTACTTCTACTTCTATATCATCTTTAACAAGCCAAACCTTATCTACATTTATTGTCAGGCTCTGTGCCAAGGCATGTTTTGCACGAAGATTTGAGTATTCAAGCAGTAAATCGGAAAGACCGAGTAAAAACATTGTAGATGATGCAGTTTTGTAGTTTTTCGATAGAAGTGAAGCTGATATTGCAGTGGCGTCCAAAACTTCTACATTAATTTTTTTATTTGCCAGTGCGTGAAGTCCGTTTATGATATATGGTACAGAGCGTACTAATGTGTAAATTCTGTGTGGATATGTAGGCATGAAAAAGTGCCTTGCAAAGTGACATACAACATGTTTTACTATACGCTTTTTCACGTTATTCTCTAAAATTACTGCACACTGTTCTTCTGTTGGAGAACCTTCTTTTATTTCAGATAATGATAAAGAGGATAGTTTACTTAAAACTAAATCTCTTGCACTGCTTTTTTTGTACTCAATAAGCACCGATCCGTTAATCTCATTTGCCGAAACATTTTCTACACCATTAACAGAAAGGAGCAGTTCGGAAAGTCCGTAACACTGCTCCTTTGTTAGTATGTATTTACCAAATCGAACTCTGAGGCGGTAGGGCTTATCATAAATAATATGATATTTCATAAGCTCCTCCTAAATCTTATTCCTCTGAGCAGTCGCAGTTATCACCACAAGAACATTCGTTTTTAGCTACCATTTTAGCTTCTGCACAAATATCGTCAGCTTCTTCTTTGATGTTAGCAGTAGTTTCTAAAATTTTATCTTTAATCATTATACCGCCAGCTACACCTTTTACTGTAAGGTCTCTTACTTTTTTAGTTTTTAGAAGTCCAAAAACAGCAACACCTGTCGCAGCTCCAGCAGCAAAAATCCATTTTCTCTCTTTAGTTATCCATTTAAGCATATACATTTTCCTCCAGTTATTTTTGAATATTATATCACATATTACTACTTTTTTCAACTCCTAAACCGCAATTTTTGCGAAAATTCGACGGACTTTCTCCAAATATGTTGCGAAATGCTTCTGCAAATTTGCTTGTGTTTATGTATCCAATACTATGTGCAATTTCGCTAATTGATTTATCAGTTGTCCGTAGCATGGTTCTTGCTTTGTATAATTTCACGCGGCGAATATATCGCTTTGGAGGCATACCAAAGTTTTGTATGTAAAGGACACGAAGTGATGTTTCAGATATATACAACATTTTAGCAATTTGTTTTTCAGTTTTAACCGTGTCAAGTAATAATCTTCTAGACACATTTAATATGATTTTTGTATCTATGTGCATACATTCTCCAAATGCAGAAACCCAAGAATTTATATTCTCAGGTTTCTGCTTTTTTTAATTAATAAATTTTTATGCTAACTTTTCGCCATTTGCCTTACAAGCAGCTTCTGCCTCTGCGTCCGGAGCTTCGTTGCACATATATGTTTCAACAGATTTAGCAGTTGTTTCTTCTTCCCAATTTCTCATCCATTCACCGTCTCCCCATCCATAAGAGCCAAAAAGAAGAACGTTAACATCAGCAAGACTACCTTTTACACTATCCCACATTGGTTGGAACTCAGTTTCTTCTAAAACCTCAGCACCCATAGACGGACAACCGAATGCGATAGAGGTGTAATTTGCCACCATATCAGCTGTGAATTTGTCAGAAGTCATTACATCAACCTCTGCACCTTTGCTTTTTGCACCCTCAGCTATAAAATTTGCCATAGCCTCTGTGTTTCCTGTACCACTCCAATAAACTACTGCTACTTTACTCATAATAGATCTCCTTTAATATTTTCTTTTTTATATATTTAAGCTACTGTTCTTTTTTTAACAGTAAGCTCTATAATATCTCTACCATTTTGCCATAGTTTTTTATATACAGCTTTGCATTTATCATATTTCGCAAATATTTGCATAGCTTCATCTTCGTTTCCGTATACTTTCCAATATTTACAAAGATTACAATTTTTACCTTTGTTACAGATAAAACCCTCAACGTCTTCTGGGGGGTAGCCTAAGAATAATCCGATTTCGTGTGGAAATTCCTCATAAGTAGAAAGCCTATGTGATAATCGCTTTATAGCTTTATCAATACTTAAATTGTTGTATCCGTACTGCAAAAGTATATCACTCGCCTTAGAATTATTCATATCGCTAATAAGCATATCTTTCCTATACATATATACAAGAGCAGAGTTTTCACCGACTTTTAGCAGTCTTAGTTTTACATCAGCCTCCGAAAACTTCTCGTTCCAAGATGATATATCAGCCCTTAATACTAGTTCGTTTTTAAACTTAATAGTAAATAAACTTGCAGTTTTTAGGGATGACAGCGTCAGTGAACAATGCTCTATAAGCATGCATTCAGTTATCATATTACATTGCCTCTAATATGTTTTTAAGTGCAGAAAGTGAGCTTGAGTGTGAGCGCTCTACTCTTGCTTTACATCGTTTTGCCTCGCAGTTTGCACATGCAACTAGTTTATGTGAAACTGTATTAGTAAAAAGAATTATCATGTCAGGTGAGCCGAACTTTCCTCTTACATCACCCTTCATTTTTGTAAAAACTTTCGCTTTACAGCCGTATTCCTTGCACGTATCAATATATCTTCTTTCCATACATTCGTTTCCACCAACTATAACAACGCTCATAATTTACCTCATTTCATAATCACATAAGTTAGTAATAACTAACTATTTTTTTTTTAAATAAATCGCTACTAATAGCGATGATTGAATTACAATAAGTTAGCTTAGTCTAACTTGACTACAATATACATGATTTTTTTGAATTTGTCAATAGTTAAATTTATATTATTTACATTTTTAAATGATAAAAATAATTATATTGACAAATTATAAACTATATGATAACATTGTTACTAAAGATATTCGTGTTATGTGAGGTGATATTATTGAGCTACTCGTCAGAGCTAACAAAAGAGCGAATTATATCCTGTGCTAAAGAAGAATTCCTTAAAAAAGGTTTTTTAAATGCGAATTTGAGAGAGATTTCAACTAATGCAAAAGCGACAACTGGTGCTATATATAATCACTTTAAAGGGAAAGACGGCTTATTTGAGGCGATTGTTGGCGAATTTGCCGATAATTTAATGGCGTTATATAAAAAAGCGCACGAAGAAGTCGAGGGACAATACGATTTTGACAGTGCTGATATTACCGAAAACATGGGTAAAGGTACATATTTAATCTTAGAGTATCTATATTCTGATTTTGAGCTATCAAAACTTCTGTTTTGCTGTTCAGTAGGTACTAAATACGAGAAGTTTGTTGACGAACTTATCGAAGTGGAAGAAAAATCGTCTATCGCCTTTATGGAAAGTGATAATTTTAAGCCAACAAAAATAAATATGTTTTTTGTGCATGTCATTTCAACATCTGGGCTTAATAATATGTTAGAAGCTGTTCATCACGACTTGACAAAAGAAGAAGCTTATGAGTATATAAGTAAAATTCAGAAATTCTATTACGCTGGTACTAAAGAAATACTGGGGCATTGACCCCAATATTTTTTAGAAATATAGTTAGCTGAAACTAACTTAAATTTAATATTATAAGGAGAATTTTATGGAAAAGCAAAAACCACTGCTTAAAAGACTGTATGTCTTTGCGGGAAGCTACAAACACCTCACTAATTGGGGCATGATTTTATCAGGAGTAAGTGCCGTTATGACACTGCTACCAATTATTTTCATTTATAGAGGTGTGAGCGAGATTATTGGAGCTTATCCGAATATCACCCTCACAGACAGCATTGTTACAAATGCATGGCTTACTGTTGGTTCTGCAATTGGTGCAATGATAGTATATCTAATAGCATTAATGTTCACTCATATTTCGGCATACAGAATAGCAAAAAATATGAGAAAGACTGCACTAAATCACATTATGACTTTACCGCTCGGTTTTTTTAGTAGCATGGGCAGTGGTAAACTTCGCAGAATTATTAATGATAGTGCAGGAGCAACCGAAACGTATCTTGCACACCAATTACCTGACTTAGTTGGTGCATATACAACTCCTTTGGTTGTTCTAATAATCTTGTTTGTTTTCGACTGGCGACTTGGCTTAATTAGCCTTGCACCTCTTGTTTTGGCAGCAGTTGCTATGATGTCTGGCATGGGAAAAAACCAAACAGAAAGGATAAAACAGTATCAAACAGCACTTGAAAATATGAATAATGAAGCAACTGAGTATGTGCGTGGTATTCCTGTTGTAAAAACATTTAATCAATCAGTTTTTTCTTTCGAGCGTTTTCATAATATAATCTCAACTTATAAAAATTATGTTTCGCAGTATTCATACCGTATGAGAATGCCAATGACCATGTTTCAAGTTTTTTTAGCAAGTACACCGATATTTTTGGTGTTGTCCTCTATATTTATCATCACAGGACAGAGTGATATGACAGAATTTTTCCTAAGCTTTTTCTTCTATCTTATTTTCACACCCATTGCCTCACTTATGCTTATGAAAATCATGTGGGTTATGCAACACTCAATGCTTGCAAGTGATGCACTTAATCGTATAGAGAGTTTACTTGCTGAAAAACCACTAGCAAAACCTAGTAATCCAAAAGAACCTAAAACAGCTGATATAGTAATGGAAAACATCTCTTTTACATATCCGAATGCAGATATAAAAGCAGTAGATAATGTAAATATCAGCATTAAGCAGGGGCAAACAGTAGCCTTTGTTGGTCCGTCTGGTGGCGGTAAAACCACTCTAGCGACACTTATTCCCCGTTTTTGGGACGTTGACAGTGGTACTGTTAAAATCGGCGATATTGACGTAAAAGATATTGATAACACAGAGCTTATGAAAAATATATCTTTTGTTTTTCAAAACACTAACTTATACAAAGCGAGCATTTTAGATAATCTTCGTGAAGGTAAATCTAATGCGAGCATAGACGAGGTGAACAAAGCACTAAAAACAGCAAGATGTGAAGACATTATTGCAAAATTACCAAACGGATTGGATACTATTTACGGCACAAAAGGCGTGTATCTTTCAGGTGGTGAGGCTCAAAGAATTGCACTTGCTAGAGCTATTTTGCGTGACGCACCAATTATTTTGCTTGATGAAGCTACAGCGTTTGCTGACCCAGAAAATGAACACCAAATTCAGCTTGCATTTAACGAACTTACTAAAGGTAAAACAGTTCTTATGATAGCACATAGGTTATCAACAATAAAAAATGCTGACCTAATTTATGTAATTGCAAACGGAAAAGTAACAGAGCAAGGCACACACGAGGAACTTGTAACAAAAAATGGACTATATAACGAAATGTGGACAGAGTACAATAACGCATTTATTTGGAATGAGAGTGAGGGGAGATAATAATGAAAAAATTCTTACAAAAAACTTTTGCACTAACTGATATAGGAGCAAGTGAGCTCTTAAAAGCAAGTATCATAACAGTATTTGTAAACATTGTAATTATGGCTGTAAGTGGTATATCATATTATTTCATAAAAGATACGCTTATGCCGATTTTAGAGGGATCATCATCTGTGTACACTGTTTTGGTATATGTGGCGTACACTGTTTTAATTTTGATTTTACTAACCATACTTTACTATTTTCAATATAACTTTTGCTATATTTCAGCCTATGAAGAAAGTGCAAATTTGCGACTTTCTCTAGCAGAAACACTTCGTAAACTGCCACTATCATTCTTTGGTAAAAAAGATTTATCCGACTTAACATCAACCATGATGGGTGATGTTGCAATGATGGAAAATGCATTTTCGCATTTTATCCCAGGGTTTATAGGCTCTATTATCTCTACAATTGTTATGGGATTTGGTATGTTTATTTTTGACTGGCGACTAGCTCTTTCTTTGACTTGGGTAATTCCAGTGTCGTTTTTAATGTGCGTTGCAAGCAAAAAAATACAAGACCATTTCCTTTTAAAGACTAAGGCAATCACGCTTACATATCTTGATAAAATTCAAGAGTGCCTTGAAAACGTGAAAGATATTAAAGCTAATAACAGAGAAAATGCACATCTTAACATAATGGATAAGCATTTTGATAATCACGAAAAAGCAAGTATTAAAGCCGAATTTATTACAGGTGCTTTTGTAAACTTATCACAAATGATACTAAAAGTCGGTATTGCAACTACTATGATAGTTGGTGTTACACTTCTTGCAACTGGTGAAGTAACACTTCTCACTTTCCTTGTGTTTTTGATGATAGCATCAAGAATTTACGACCCACTTGCAGGTGCGCTTATAAATCTAGCAGGTATTTTTATATCTCTAAAAAGTGTTGAGCGAATGAAAGAATTTGAAAACACAAAAATTCAAACAGGTAAAGTGAATATGTCACCCAATGGCTATGATATTAACTTCGAGAATGTGAAATTTAGCTATGATACAAGTGAAACCGTTTTAAATGGTATGTCCTTTACTGCAAAACAAGGTGAAGTTACAGCACTTGTTGGGCCGTCTGGTGGCGGTAAATCGACTGCGATGAAACTAGCTGCAAGATTTTGGGACGTAAGCAGTGGTAAAATCACAATAGGTAGCGAAGATGTAAATAGTATTGAGCCTGAAACACTGCTGAAAGAAATATCTATAGTTTTCCAAGATGTTACGCTGTTCAATAATACAGTTTTGGAAAATATCAGAATAGGCAAAAAAGGTGCGACTGATGATGAAGTTATAGAAGCTGCAAAAAATGCACAGTGCCACGATTTTATTATGTCTATGCCTGATGCATATAACACTATGATAGGCGAAAACGGTTCTAAACTTTCAGGTGGCGAAAGACAAAGGTTGTCTATAGCAAGGGCTTTGCTAAAAGATGCACCGATAGTTCTACTAGATGAAGCGACATCATCACTTGACATTCAAAACGAAAGTGCTGTTCAAAAGGCGATTTCACGACTTACAAAAAACAAAACAGTTATTGTTATA
The DNA here is from genome assembly GCA_964370775.1 of uncultured Eubacteriales bacterium. Taxonomy (GTDB): domain Bacteria; phylum Bacillota; class Clostridia; order Oscillospirales; family Acutalibacteraceae; genus SIG603. The sequence goes on from CAYJKT010000002.1 coordinate 51,053, forward strand.
GCTCACAGAATGAGAACTATTGCAGGCGCTAACAAAATTGTGCTACTTAAAGATGGCAAAGTTAGTGCTGAGGGAACTCACAGTGAACTGCTAAAAGAATCTCACGATTATGAGAATATGATAAGATTACAAACAGAGAGCATGAATTGGTCGCTGTCATAAAGGAGATATAATATGCCAAAAAATCAATTTTTAACGCAAGCAAAAGGATTTTTGACAGAAATATATGGTGAGCAAAAAGGCTTGCAAATTGCAAATTTAGCATTTAATAGGTTTGAAGAAATTTGCAAAGAAAACTCTGATGAACCAAAAGCTATGCACAGTCATACAAGGGTAAAGATTTACCCTTGTATCGCTCTGCTTGATTCCCAGATAAAGCACGGAATATCAAGAGAAGATGCGCTTGACTTTAACTTTAAGTTTATAAAACATCGCAGTGAAACAATGGCTGGAATCGTTAAAAAAATCATGAAAATACCTGGTGTATATAAAAAAATGCCTGTTATGTTCGGAAATATGACAAAGAAAAAATTTGGTGTTAAGCAAAATTTTGACGCCGTGTTTCACGAAATATCGCCTAAAGAAATGCGTTTTGACATGACGAAATGCCCATACTCAGAACTATGTGCAAAATACGGTTATCCTGAAATAACAAAAGCGTTTTGTAGAGGTGATGACATAGTGTATGGCGATATGCACCCAAAGCTTATTTGGGGTAGAACTAAAACGATAGGTGATGGCGATACTGTCTGCGATTTTAAATTAACCGTGGTGAAATAAAATGATTACATTCATAATTTTGTACAAGGTGATGTGGGAAACCTAAAGTTCAAAGATGAAAGCTTTGACATAGTTTTAAGCATGAATGGTTTTCATGTGTTCCCAGATAAAGACAAGGCTTTTGCTGAAGTGACAAGGGTTCTTAAAAAAGACGGAGTACTTCTATCAAGCTTTTATGTGGAGGGTAAAGGTAATATAGCCGATTTTGTTGTGAAAAAAATACTTGCTAAAAAAGGTTTTTTCACACTTCCATTTGATAGTGAAGACTCTATTAAAAGAAGATTATCAAAAGATTTTAAACTTGAATTTTTTGATAGTAACGGCTCTCTAATTTATTTTTGTGCAAGAAAAATTTGATTAATGAGGTGACGGTATGGAACTGAACTTGATTTACTCAGTAATGGGTTTATTGGGGGGAATAATATGTGCTATTGGGGATGTTTTGCTAGATTTAAAAGGCAAAGACAATGTAAAAGTTGGAAAATCTTTACTTATAGAATCCAACTGGGTGAATATGGCAAACTGGCGATTTAATTTGTCGATAATTTTCGGATTATTCGGTGTTTTTATGTATAGCCTTGGAATTTACTCTTTAGGTAGGCAACTTATAAATGTGAATGAAAGTCTATCAGAAACAATGATTATATTTTCGGTAGTAACTGCAATGGCAGGATTTTTTATACATAGCTTTATCTGTATTACACCAATAATTTATAAAGCAGTACTAAAAGGCAAAGATGAAAATTTAGCAGAGTATACCCTAAATGAACTGTTATCATCTGTTAAAATTCCTTTTGTAGTCTTATATGCTTTTATTATTCTTGCACCCACAATTCTAACTATTTATTGTATTTTAAATGCTTTATTCAACGTGCCAACTTGCTTTGTATTCCTAAATCCTTTAGTGTTTTTGTTAGTTGGCTTAACACTTAAAAAAATAAAAAGAGAGTGGTTTTATGAACTGCCGTCAATCTGTATGCCAAGCTTAGGGCTTGGAATGTTTGGAGTTATCGGTATAGTTAATATTATATAAAAGGAGTTTTACATGAACAACAAAAATTTAAGTGGTGTTCCAGATACTTTATTTATTCCTCTAATGGCAAGAATTTATATTTCAAAAAGGTTTCCAGAATACTTTTATGATGAAAAGGCACTAAGCCTTGAAAAACTTATACCTCAAAATATCATTACAGAAAAAAGCAGTGAATACGCTATGATGGGTTCTGCTTCAAGAGCTGTTAACATGGATAAAATCGTGGTTGAATTTGCCAATAAAAGCAGTAAATCAAATGTAGTTTGCATAGGTTGTGGACTGGAAACTATGGCTTTTAGGTTAAGTGAACTAGCAGATAAAGTGCATTTTTACGAAGTTGATTTCTCGTCTGTTATTGACAACAGAAAAGAAGTTTTGGGTGAACTAGCGAACGAAACTTTAGTCAAAGGCAATGCGAATGAGCTAGATTTTTCACAGTACATGGACTGCACTGTACCTACAATATTTGTAGTAGCAGGAGTGTTTCAATATTTTAAGGAGCATGAAGTTTTAGCGCTTATATCAAAGCTTCAAAGTCAGTTTAAAAACGCTGAAATACTTTTTGATGCAACTGATGAATATGGAATAAATTATGTAAATAAATATGTTAAAAAGACAGGCAACAAAAACGCAATGATGTATTTTTACATAAACGACCCAAAAGAGTTTGGGGAAAAATCAAATGTTAGGCTAATATCTGCAAGTGGCTTTTACGGTGGTGTTTCAAATGAACTTCGTAAAAAATTGAAATTTTACACAAAGATTGCTACAAGAATAGCCGACAGTAAAATGCACGCTATGATACTTCGCTATAGATTTTTTGCGAGCTAAACTAGCTGTGTTAATAAGCACCGATTTATGTTTATGTAGTAGTTATTGCTATTCTATGTGTTTTTCTGCATATCGTATTACTCGTTGATGAAACCTTGTTTCTGATGTTATAATACTCATTGGAAATAGCTCCTTTTTTTGATACATGTTTTTGTCGTGATTAACATTATATCATATTTTGAGCTATTTCTTTTTTATTATCTATCTATTGTATCATAACAAAGATAGATAATAAAAGATACGCTCTCATCTTGATTAATTTATTTTTCTGTGATATAATTTGATAAGATATGTTAATTTAGGAGAATAAACTTGGAACAATATATAAATAAACTTAAAGATATAGTAAAAAACAGAGCTGTGGGAGATACTCCTATGGCTTATGTTAGAACGTACGGATGTCAGCAAAATATTGCTGATGGCGAGAAAATAAAAGGCATGCTTTCTGAAATGGGTTTCGGTTTTTGCGAGACTGTTGACGATGCTGATTTTATTTTGTTTAACACTTGTGCGATTAGAGAACACGCTGAGGATAGAATTTTTGGCAATGTTGGCGCACTTAAAAATCTAAAAAGAAAAAAACCATCACTTATAATTGCCCTTTGTGGTTGTATGATGGAACAAGAGCATATTGCGAATAAAATCAAAAAAAGCTATCCTTTTGTAAGCATAGTTTTCGGCACTCATGTTATTCACAAATTCCCAGAGATAGTATATAATTCTTTAACAGAAGAAAAAAGAGTTTTTGTTAGAGGCGGCGAGATTACCGATATTGTTGAGGGATTGCCGATTAAAAGAGACGGTAAATACAAAGCATGGCTAACTATCATGAATGGTTGCGATAACTTCTGTACCTACTGCGTTGTACCTTATGTTAGAGGTAGAGAAAAAAGTAGAAGACCTGAGAGAATTCTTGAAGAATTTAAGCAAATTGTTGCTGAGGGTTATAAGGAGATTACACTGCTTGGGCAGAATGTTAACTCTTATGGCAAAGGCTTAGACACTGATATTAACTTTGCAAAGCTTTTGACTATGCTTGATGAAGTAGAGGGCGATTATAGAATTCGTTTTATGACTTCTCACCCAAAAGATGCATCAGAAGAGCTTTTCCATGTTATGGCAAACAGCAAGCATATTCCTCATCATGTTCACTTGCCTTTCCAATGTGGTAATGATAGAGTTCTGAAAGAGATGAACAGAAGGTACACAAAAGACGGATACTTAAATCTTGTGAGAAAAGCAAAAGAGATTATGCCTGATATAACATTTACATCAGACATTATAGTAGGTTTCCCAGGTGAGACTTATGACGAGTTTTTAGAGACACTAGATGTTATTAGAGAAGTGAAGTTTAATTCACTATTCACATTTATTTTTTCTGCAAGAGAGGGAACTCCGGCTATGAAAATGCCAGACCCTATTCCGTATGAGCAAAAATCAATTTGGTTTAGAGAACTATTAAAAGTGCAAGAGAATGAATCTGCTAGTAAATGTGCAGAATATATAGGAAGCACACAAAGAGTTTTAGTAGAGGGCAAAAATAGCAAGAATTCTAGATTAGAGGGAAGAACACTTTCTAACTTAATTGTAGAGTTTGAGGGTGACGAAAACTTGATAGGTAGTTTTGTTGATGTTAAGGTAACAGAAGCTAGAAATTACGTGTTAAGAGGAGAACTAAGTTAACTATTTTTCTTTAAGAAAATAGATATATAATTAAATTGCCAAAAGGCAGAATGGAGACAATGATGGATATCATACTACAAGCTAGAGAATTAGGCAAACTAATTCAAACATCAGACGAATACAAAAACTACATTACAGCTAGAGATAATAGCGATAAAGATACTGAATTACAAAAATTAATCGGTGACTTTAATATTAAAAGAATGGAAATCAACCAAGAAGCTCAAAAAGATGATAGAAACGAAGAAGTTCTTCAAAATATCAACATGGAGCTAAGAAAAGTATATGCTGAAATCATGGGTAATGAGAACATGTCAGCTTATAACGAAGCTAAAGGCGAGTTAGACGGTATTGTACAAATGGCTACAGCTATCATTACTATGTCAGCTGAAGGCGAAGACCCAGCAACTTGCGAGCCTAACATGGGCGGCGGTTGTGGCGGCGGAGACTGTAGCTCTTGCGGCGGCGGTTGCCACTAATTAGCACAAAATTAATTGACCTTTTTTAACGGAACGGAGCGTAAATATGGCAGATTTTTCCCCAATGATGAAACAGTATTTTCAAATTAAAGAAGAATACCCTAATTGTCTTGTCTTTTTTAGGCTAGGCGACTTTTATGAGATGTTTTTTGAAGACGCAAAAACAGCATCTAGGGAGCTTGAACTTACGCTTACAGGCAGAGAATGTGGTCAAACAGAGAGGGCACCCATGTGTGGAGTGCCCTTTCACAGTGCTGAAAACTATATAGCAAGACTTATAGAAAAAGGCTATAAAGTGGCTATTTGCGAACAAGTAGAAAGCCCGTCGGCTTCTAAAGGAATTGTAAAAAGAGAAGTAGTTAGAGTAATTACACCTGGTACTGTTTTAGAGAACAGTATGCTTGATGAAACTAAAAATAACTATATTTGCTCGTTATACTATAACGAAAATGTAGCAGGAATAGTATTTGCTGATATTTCTACAGGTGAATTAAAAGCTACTGAGTTTAAGGCTAAAAAAATAACAGATTTATATAATCTAATAATAAGTGAATTGTCTCGATTTATGCCAAGAGAGATTTTGATTTCACCAGAAGTATTAGATTTTAAAGAGTTACCAAACTTTATAAAAGATAAGTTTGAGTGCAACTTAGAGTGTATGACAGACGACGTATATAACGAAGTTACAGCAAATGAACTGATAAGAAAACAGTTTGATAGCGAGATAATAGACAGAGTGGGTTTAGATGAATACTCTCACATAAAACTATCATTATCTGCACTACTTACATATCTAAAAGATACACAAAAAAATGATGTGCAAAGATTAAATGAGATAGACATTTATATCGATGACAGACACATGATGTTAGACATCAACGCAAGACGCAACCTAGAGATTTGCGAAACTATGCGTAACAAGAGCAAAAAAGGCTCTTTACTTTGGGTTTTGGACAACACCAAAACAGCTATGGGCAAAAGGCTTATCAGAAACTGGATAGAAAAACCACTTATAAACCCAGCAAAAATCACACAAAGACAAGACGCGATAGAGCAGTTGGTAGATAACCCAATGGTATCAGACGAATTGAGCGATTTGCTGAGTGGAATATTTGATTTAGAAAGAATTATCACAAGGGTAGTTTATGGCAGTGCTAATGCAAGAGAGTTAAGGTCTTTACACACGGCACTTTGCAAATTACCTGATATTAAAAATAAATTAAGCGAAGTAAATTCTGACTTGTTAAACAAAATTAACGAGCAAATTGACACGCTAGACGACATAAACGAACTGATAGATAGTTCGATTGTAGACGAACCTCCATTCTCAATTAGAGAGGGTGGAATGATTAGAGACGGTTATGACACAGAGCTTGACGAAATTCGTGCTGATATGAAAGGTGGAACAGGAATTCTTGCCAAAATTGAAGCAGATGAAAAAGAGAAAACTGGCATAACTAAGCTGAAAATTAGCTATAACAGAGTTTTCGGATACTACATTGAGGTATCGAACTCATTTAAAGATAAAGTACCTGAAAATTACATTAGAAAGCAAACTCTTGCAAACTGTGAAAGATACATAACAGATGAACTAAAGGTTATAGAAAATAGAATTTTAGGAGCATCTGAAAGAGCAGTTGCGCTAGAGGGTAAAATATTTGAGGATATTAGAGCAAAAGTATCTGATAGACAAATTAGAATTCAAACAACTGCAAAAGCTGTTGCAAAGCTAGATGTTTTGAACTCGCTTGCGGGTGTTGCGTATAAAAATGAATACACAAGACCTACCGTGAATATGAGTGGTAAAATCTACATAAAAGACGGCAGACACCCAGTAGTAGAGATGATTTTGAAAGATTCATCATTTGTGCCAAACGACACAGATATGGACATGAACGACAACAGAATTTCTGTTATCACAGGTCCTAACATGGCTGGTAAATCTACTTTTATGAGACAAATTGCTATAATAGTTCTAATGGCTCAAACAGGTTCTTTCGTGCCAGCTTCTATTGCAGAAATCGGAATTGTAGACAGAATTTTTACAAGGGTTGGAGCTTCTGACGACTTAGCAGCTGGGCAGTCGACTTTTATGACAGAGATGTCAGAAGTTGCAGATGTGCTGAAACACGCAACAAAAAACAGCCTTGTTATTTTAGATGAAATTGGCAGAGGTACATCTACCTTTGACGGAATGAGCATTGCGAGGTCTGTTCTTGAGTATATTCAAGACAAAAAATATATAGGAGCAAAAACACTTTTTGCAACTCATTACCACGAATTAACAGATATGGAAGAGCTGCTAAGTGGAGTGAAAAACTTTAACATTGCAGTTAAAAAAAGGGGAGATGACATCACTTTTTTACGTAGAATTGTTAGAGGTGGTTGCGACGATAGCTATGGTATTCAAGTGGCAAAACTTGCCGGAGTACCAGACAAAGTTGTTAACCGTGCAAAAGAGATTTTAGTGTCTATCGAAGAGGGCAAAGAGATTAGGGTTAAAAACGAGAGCGTAAACTCTGACGAACCAGTGCAATTTACACTGGATACACCTAACAACGCAGTAATTGCGAAGCTTAAAAAAATTGATGTGAACACATTGACACCGATAGAATGTATGAATGTTTTGTTTGAGATAACAGCTATGATGGATTAACTTTGAGGAGGTTTGTATGTCTAAGATATTTGTGCTAGATAAACATGTTGCTGAACTTATTGCAGCTGGTGAAGTGGTTGAAAGACCAGCTTCTGTGGTAAAAGAATTAGTTGAAAATTCAATTGATGCAAAAGCTACCAGTATAAGCGTTGAGATTAGGCAAGGTGGCACAACTTACATTAGAATAACCGACAACGGCATTGGAATAGACAGAGAAGATGTTCCTACTGCTTTTCTTCGTCATGCAACAAGCAAAGTTAAAAATGCGACAGATTTAGACGCTATAAGTTCGCTAGGTTTTAGGGGAGAGGCTCTGGCATCAATATCAGCAGTGTCTCACGTAGAACTTACAACCAAAACAGCAAACAGCGACAACGCAACAAAAATTGTTCTCCACGGTGGAGAGATTGACGAGATTATCGAGACTGGCGCGCCTAAAGGTACTACGATAATCATTAAAGACATTTTCTATAACATCCCTGCAAGAATGAAGTTTCTTAAAAAAGATGTTAGCGAGGGCAACGCTGTTGCAGCAGTTTTAGATAAACTTGCGCTATCTCACCCAGAGATAAGTTTTAGGTTTATTAGGGAGCATAAAGAAGTTTTTTTCACCTCAGGGGACAACAAAATGCTATCGGCGATTTATGGCGTTTTTGGCAAAGAGTTCACTAGTGGTTTAATACCTGTGAATTATGAATACCAAGGAGTGAAAGTGTATGGTTTTATCACAAAGCCTGGACATTCAAGAGCAAGCAGAGCAATGCAAAACTTTTTTATAAACGGAAGATATATTAAGACAAAAACTGCTATGGTAGCTTTAGAAGAAGGCATGAAACACAGCATAATGGTAGGAAAATACCCAGCATGTGTGTTGCATTTGGATATGGATTACTCACATTATGATGTAAATGTTCACCCAGCTAAATTAGACGTTAGATTTATCAACGAACGCCCAGTGTTTGATGCTGTGTATCACGCAGTAAAGTCTACTTTGTTAAAAGAAGATAAACCGAAACAGCATATCATAAACCAAGCAAAAAAAGCACCGATAAATCCATTTGCACCAGTCGAAAAACCAGAGCAAATAAAGTTGAGCGAAGATAGAAAAAACTTATCTTTTAACGAACCACAAAGAACTATAGATATAAAACCGATTATAATCACTTATGACAAAAAAATAGATATAGCCCCTGTGCCGATAAAAGAAGAAAAAGTGCAGATAATGCTTCCTAAACCTAACATAGATATAGTGCGTGACGAGGTAGAAATACAGCAAAAAAGTGAAAATAGTTCACATGAAGTTCACAGTGCTCCTGTAAAATTAGAGAACGAGCGTGCAAGTGGTGAGATAAAAGGCTTTGTAAAATATAGTGTGGATAAAGCGATAGCAGAAATGCCACTAGTTAAAGATATTGACGAAGCTTTAGAAGAAATGAAAACAGAGCTTGCTGAACATAAATTGATTGGCGAAGTTTTTAATACATACATCATAATAGAGTACAAAAATTCTATGATGATGATAGACAAACACGCAGCACATGAAAGATTGTTATACGAAAAACTTAAGAGCAATATGACAGATAATTACGAGCAAACTTTGCTACAGCCTGTTACACTTTTGCTTGATAAACCTAGCTATTCGGCACTTATAGAAAACATAGAGAAATTGAGTGATATAGGCTTTAGCATAGATGATTTTGGTATGGGTACAGTAATTGTAAGGTCAGCGCCACTCAGTTTGGATGGACAAGATATTGAGTCTGCTATAACTGAGATTTCTGGATATTTACTAAAAAATATTAAGAACTTAACCACTGAGCACACTGACTGGATATACCACAATGTTGCGTGTAGGGCAGCTGTTAAAGGTGGTATAAAATCGGACAATGCAGAGCTTATTCATCTTGTGAAAATGCTTGATGAAAACCCAGAGCTTAAATATTGTCCTCATGGTAGACCGATTTACTCGGTGATTTCAAAAAGAGAGATAGAAAAACAATTTGGCAGAATATAAAAGGAGGTGACCTGTGGTGACACTTAACAAGAAAATAATTGCTATCGCAGGCCCTACTGCCTCTGGCAAAACAGCATTGTCTGTGAATTTAGCAAAGAGATATAACAGCGAAGTTATATCGTGCGACTCCATGCAAATATACAAAGACATGGACATTGCGACTGCGAAAGTTACAGAAGAAGAAATGTGTGGTATAAAACATCATTTGGTTGATTTTTTGCCGATTAACACGAACTTTTCAGTATCTGATTATGTTAATGAGGCTGACAAAGTGATAAACAAGCTACATGCTGATAACATAACTCCAATAATTTGCGGTGGAACAGGCATGTATTTAAGGTCACTGCTTTTTGGTGTAGCTTTTACAGAAAATTCTAACGACGATAAAATTAGAGCTGAATTAGAACAAAGAGCGATGAATGGCGAAATCGAGCAGATATATGATACTCTAAAAAAACTCGACCCAAAAGCGAGTGAAAAAATTCACATAAACAACCAAAAAAGGGTAATCAGAGCAGTTGAGTACTGCTTGGTGACAGGGGAGAAATTCTCTGAACAAAGCATTATGAATGAAGCTAAATATGATTATCTTTTGATAGTTTTAGACGCAAAAAACAGAGAGTATTTATACGACAGAATTAACAGGCGAGTAGACATAATGATAGACATGGGGCTTATCAGTGAAGCCCGTGAGATGTATGAAAAAGGACTTAGCCTCACTGCTAATCAAACCATAGGATACAAAGAACTTTACCCATATTTTAAAGGTGAAATAAGCCTTGAAAAAGCAGTGGAGAACATCAAGACAAAAACTAGAAACTATGCAAAAAGGCAGTTAACATGGTTTAGGAAAGAACAAAACGTAAATACGATTTATATAGACAATTATTCTGACGTGAATGCATTGCTTAATGCAGTGTACACATTAACAGATAAATATATGGAAGGTGCAAATGGATAAAAGTAATACACTTGTTAAAAAAATAATCCCAACAGCATTTAGTATTTTGATTTTGATATATATTGCGTATCAAATAATTGCTATGGGTGATGGTAATATAATGACAGAAACTGCTATGTTTACAGAGATAAGCGATTCCACAAAAGTGCAGGCTTATGCTGTTAGAAACGAAGTGGTTGTAACAAAAAATTATGACGGAGTTATAAATTTTAATGTAGAGGACGGAGAGAAAGTTCACAGGTACTCTACTATTGCAAATATTTACAACACACAGCAATCAGTTGACTCATTAAACAGAATTGAACAAATAGACACAGAGCTTGAAAATCTGTATAAATTAGTTAACAGCAACACTGCAAGCGACAAGGATAACGCAGAAATTCAAGGTGAAATTACTGCAACTTTATCAGATTTAATGCTACAAAATATAGACCAAGACTACTCTAATATATCTGTGTATAAATCTAATTTGCAATATTCATTAAGTCAAAAAGATATAGCAAATGGTTCACAAGATTTAGAGGTGTTTAACACACAAATTAGTGAACTAGAGAGCGAAAAAAATTCGCTAAATAATTCTTATATAGCAAGAACAGACTATGTCGTTGCACCTGAGCATGGATATTTTACATCTATGGTTGACGGATACGAGAATTCTTTTGATTATGATAATATAGAAGATATTACGGTATCAGAAATTCAAAATGTGAAAATAGGCGAGGTCGAAAACAATGCGATAGGTAAAATCACAAAGGATTTCGACTGGTATTTGGTAGCCGTTATTGACGAATTAGAAAAATATAAGTTTGATGGTATAGAAAAAGTTTATGTTGATGTACCAGTTTCTGGAAATAGTCAAATATCTGCTACGATAGAGAGCATTAACCACGACCCAGCAACAGATACTTACGCACTGGTTTTGAGACTGATTGATGCAAGTGCAGAGCTTTTATCTTTTAGAAGTGGAGAGGTTTCGATTTCCACTGGAATATACGAGGGTGTGTTAGTTAGCCAAGAGTCAGTGTATTTTAAAGATATAACCGAAGAAGTGAGAGACGAAGAGGGCAATATAACAGAGATAGTACACGAAGACGTTAAAGGAGTTTATATAAACTATGGTGGTAGCCTTGTGTTTTTACAAATTTTTTCAGACATTACTATTGATGGTTATTTAGTGTGCAAAACTGTTTTATCAGAAGAAGAACAAGCATTGCTTGTGACAGATAGAACAATAAGAATGTATGATAATATAGTAACTGAGGAAGTGAATAATGTTGACCCATAATTTTGATATTATAAGCGAGAACTATAAAATAATCGAAAATAAAATAGGCGAAGTTTGCGTAAAGAAAGGGATAAGCAGAAATGACATTACTTTTCTAGCGGCTACAAAAACAGTGAGTGCTGAATGTATTAATCATGCTATATCTTTAGGATTAAAAAACATTGGAGAAAACAAAGTTCAAGAACTGTTATCTAAGTATGATGATTACAACTTAATAGACTGTGATTTGCAATTTATTGGCAACTTGCAGAGCAATAAGATAAAGTATATCGCAGACAAAGTAAGTCAAATTCAGTCGGTTCACAGTATGTCACAAGTTAAAGAATTATCCAAACAAATGCAAAAGTTAAACAAAACTATGAACATTTTGATAGAAGTAAATATCGGTAACGAGAGTTCAAAAGGTGGCGTTCATAAAGATGCATTATATGAATTTATTGATGAAGCTAGTGAATATAAAGGAGTTTTTGTTAACGGTTTAATGACAATTCCACCAATTTTGGAAGAAAAAAACAAAAATAATTGCTTTTTTTTGGAAATGTACAAATATTTTGTTGACATTGGAGCGAAAAACAACGATAATATAAGAATGAATGTACTTTCAATGGGTATGTCTGATGATTTTTCCGAGGCGATAGAGTGCGGCGCTAACATGGTGAGGATAGGCTCTGCGTTGTTTGGGGAAAGAATTTATATATAAATAGGAGGCAGTATGGCTAGTATAGTAGAGAAATTTCAAAAAATGTGGAATCCAACGGACGAAGAGTTCGATGATTATTATGATGAAGATGAATATATGGAAGATGAGGGTGACTATCAAGAGGACACAAAATCTTATAGAGAAGAAAACTCTGGCCCGTCTTTATTTAAAAGAAACAACAAAGTTTTGAATATGAGTGGCAAAAGCCAATTAAAAGTAATAGTTTACAGACCAATTTCTTATGGTCAAGATACAAGAATTATGGCACAATCTCTTATGGAGGGCAATGCAGTAGTTCTAAATTTTGAGCACACACATATCGACGAGACAAAGAGAATTTTGGACTTTTTAAGTGGAGTTGCTTTGGCAAAAAATGGGAAAATCAGCAAAATTTCATCTTCAACATTCATGATTACACCAGAGCATATTGATTTATCTGGTGATGATTTAATTGACGAATTTGAAAATAGCGGAGTATACTTTTAATAATGGACGAATATCTGCTTAAAGCAAGGCTTGATGATATTATTAGAGCGTCAGGCAAAACTACAAAATATTTGGGTTTTTTAGACCCAGCAGAATACATATATATTTCTAATATGATAAAAAACAGAAAAGATATAGATTTTAACTTTTGGGGTGGACATAGTGAAGCTGAAAGAGTTTTTCTGTCTATAGGTGATTTATCAGAGATTAACGAGTATTTTCCTATAACAGCTATAAATATCAAGTTTAGGGAAGAAGACAAGCTATCTCACAGAGATTTTTTAGGCTCGTTTATGGGTTCTGGAGTAACTAGAAGTAGTATTGGTGATATTTTGGTAGAAGACGGCAGAGCAGTAGTTTTTGTTAAAAGCGATTTAGCTCAGTATTTTGTAAATAGCATTACCAAAATTGGTAAAGTAGGCATTAAATGTAGTGAAAATCCAGAATATCCTTTGCCACAAATGCACAGAACTGTAGACTTAAACGGAGTAGTTGCAAGCACAAGACTAGATTGTGTTATTGCTTTACTTGCTAAAACAAGTAGAGAAAAAGCGTGTACGTTAATAAGTAGTGGTTTGGTAAATGTGAACTATGTAGAAGTTACATCAAACTCATACAAGGTGAATGAAAAAGATAAAATATCAATAAGAGGTAAGGGTAAGTTTATGATAGAAACGATTAATACTCCTACCAAAAAAGGCAGATTGCCGATAAATTGTAAAAAATATGTATAAGGGAGAGAGAATATGCTAACAACTAAACAAATAAACGAGATTACTTTTAGAAAAACCAATTTTTCAGGCTACAAACCTGAGGATGTTAATGAATTTATTGATGAAGTGCTAGAAACAGTTCAGGCTCTAACAAAAGAAAACCAAGCATATAAAGCTAAGTTATCTGAAATCAGTGGTAAAAACGGCGAACTAAGAGAGAAACTTCAAGTTCTAGCTAGAAAAATAGAAGGATATAGAGAAGACGAAGAAGGCATTAAAAGTGCTTTGCTAAGTGCACAAAAAATGGGAAATGCTTCTTTAAAAGATGCTAAAATTAAAGCAGATGAGATTATATCTGATGCTAATAAAAAAGCTGACGACATGATTGAGGAAGCTAAGAAGAAAACTGTTGATGTTATTGCAAGTTTTGACGATAAAATTGCTGCAAAACAAAAAGAGTTTGATGTAATTAAAGAGGAAGTAACAAATTTCCGTTCTAGCTTATTTGGCATGTACAGAACACACATCACAAATCTTGAGACTATTCCTGATTTTTCAGAAGAATTAGAGAAAAAGAAAAAAGAAGCTCCTGTACAAAAGCCTACAGTAGTAGAAGATGTTATTGTTACAGAAGAAGTAGAGTTTGCCGAGGAAATCGAAGAAGAAGACATTAGTTCATCTTCATACAGTGACGAAACAGAGCTTATGGGTGAAGTAGATGAAGATATGTTTGCAGATTTTGAAATTGGTGAGCTTGAACCAGAGGAAAATGCAGACATCACAAGCGAATCTTTCGATACTATCGATTTTAACGCATACTCAGATATTCCAGATGCACTAAACAGACAAAAATCAGAGACTTTCAACACGCTAGAATTCGGTGATAGCATTGATATTAGAAGGTCTAAATAATACAGGAGTGATAATTTGATAATCATATCATTAATATTAATGGGTGTGCTCACGGCAATTGACCAACTTATCAATATGCAAGTGACAGTACACCTTAAACCTATAGAAAAAATCGAGGTTATCCCTGGGCTTTTACAGTTGAGATATATAGAAAACACAGGAGTAAGCTTTGGTTTGTTTGAGGGAAATTCCATGCTCTTTGCAGCCTCGTCCCTTATTTTATCCATAATTATAATCATTGTGTTTGTAAGGCACAAAGACCATAACTTTTTCTCTTACTTTGCAGGGATATGCATAGTAGCAGGTGGTTTAGGCAACTTTTTAGATAGAGTTTTCTTTGGCTATGTTATGGATTATATTGAGGTTATGTTCTTCCCTTACATTTTTAACTTTGCTGACTGCATGGTTGTTCTTGGCACAATATCTTTTGTGATATATATTTTGTTCTATTATGATAAGAAGAAAATAACAGATGACGATAAGGACTCAGAGAATAAAACTATTAGCGAAAAATCTGAGGTAAAAGAATAATTAGAGGACAAAATTATGGCTCAAAAACATGAATTTACAGCATTAGAAAATACTAGATTAGATAAACTTGTGGTCGAAAATATCGCTGATATTAGTCGATCACAAGTTCAGCATTTAATTAACAGTGGAAATATTCTAGCTAATGGAGAAGTAGTTCTAAAAAGCTACAAAGTTAAAGTTGGCGACGAAATTACAGTGAACATGAAAGACGCAGAGGAGACTGAAATTGTCGCAGAGGATATTCCGTTAGACATTGTGTATGAAGATAATGATTTACTTGTTATAAACAAACCTAAGGGCATGGTGGTTCATCCAGCACCTGGAAATTATACAGGTACAATGGTTAATGCGTTGCTACATCATTGCAAAGATAGCTTGTCTGGAATAAACGGAAAAATCAGACCCGGTATAGTGCACAGGATAGACAAAGACACTAGTGGTTTGCTTGTTGTGGCAAAAAATGATATTTCACACAACTGCTTGGCTAAGCAAATTAAAGAACATAGCTTTAAAAGAGAGTACAGAACTATAGTTTATGGTAAATTTAAAGACGAGAGTGGCACGATAAATGCTCCACTTGCTCGCCACCCTAAAGACCGTAAAAAAATGGCTGTAGTGCTGAACTCACCGTCATCAAAAGAGGCAATAACACACTACCAAACAATTGAAGTGATGAGAGATTTCTCATATATTAAAGTGACATTAGAGACAGGTAGAACTCACCAAATAAGGGTGCACACAGCGTACTTAGGAAAGCCAGTGGTGGGCGACCCTATATATGGACCTAAAAACGTGGTAACTGAGCTTAAAGGTCAATGTCTACACGCTGCTGTTTTAGGGTTTATTCACCCAACGTCTAATGAATATATGGAATTTGTGAGCGAATTACCGACGTACTTTAAAGTGTATTTAGATAAACTTAGAAAGAGGTAGTCTTGTGAAAAAAGATAGGCTACAAACCTATTTGCTTATACTCATAGCTATTGTTACTGTCTGTTTAATTGCAGTATACGAAAACATAAATTTAACCGAGGTTAACAATATCACACTAGACACAGAGGAAGTCACAGCGAGTAATAGAACTATTAATCTAAACACTGCTACGGTAGAAGACCTAACGCAGATTGAGGGTATTGGCGAAGTGCTTGCTACACGAATTGTGGAATATAGGGATAGCATTGGTGGATTTTTACTGTTTGAACAATTGTTAGAGATAGAGGGAATAGGCGACAGTAAATTTGAAGCTATATTAAATGCTTGTTACTTAGAGCCGTTCTAACAGGCAAGTAGATTATGTTGTTTCTCTTTCTTTTTTTGCGTGCAGAAAGCAATTTTTTAATGAAGTTTTTATATGTAACAGTGAAAAGTAACATTGTAAATCCAATAGGTGGATAAATGAATAATAGTAAAATTGATATAACTTCTAACATAATAACATTCCTTTCTTTTTAGTTAAAATCTATAAGGATTAGGTTTTCGCAAGCTTCTTTGTAGTTATCGGCAGAGAAAACAAAGTTCCCCATTTTGTCGAATACTTCGATGTGTCCTTTAATGTAGATGATGTCAAAATTTTTCATAAGTTTTCTCCTTTGATTTATTTTATGTACTTATAATAACATCTGAGCTGTACAATAAAACGGACAATGAAATGTATATTTTATTGTTGACAAAATAAGCATAATTCGGTATAATATTCTAGTTGACAAATGCTACTATGGCTCAGGCGGCAGAGCACATCCTTGGTAAGGATGAGGTCACCGGTTCGAATCCGGTTAGTAGCTCCACTCGAGTGCCTCAAGACGTAAATACGCGTTTTGGGGCTTTCGTTATGCTTTAAATCATAGCTCGCGACCGATATATATAAATCTGTGATACCTTCTATAATAATGCCATACATAAAAACCATCAAAAACTACCCTTAAAGGCTGTTTTTGATGGCTTTATATTTTATTAGAAACAAAAAAGATAATAGAACGCCATAATATGATAGAAGTTGTAGATAAAAGTAAGATTATGTAGTATATACAAGAGAGCTGCAACAAACGAATTTTAACATTTGCGACAGCTCTCTAATTGTATATAGTAATTGAAAAATTAATTATTCACCATGTGCAGTTTTTGCCATTGCTAAAACATTAGCAGCAGGAACATTCGGTAAAATCTCTTCATGGCTCGGAGAAATCACGATAGATGGACCTAAGATGCTTTTAACTCTTTTAACTTCTGTTGCAATTTCTTCTGGTGTGGCATTAACAAAAAATGTTTGAGCATCAATTCCACCAACAAAAGTAAGTTTATCTTTATATTGCTCTAACTCGATTGCAGACATACCAGTAGCTCCTGCTTGTATTGGGTGAATAATATCAACGCCAGCCTCAATTAATGTGGGAATAATCCTGTATATTGAACCACAAGAATGTAACATGATTTTTTTGTTGTGTTTTTTGCCTACTTCAATTAATCGTCTAAAAGACGGCATAATAAATTCGTCAAATAATTCAGGGGAGACAAATAAATCTAGTTGAGTTCCAAAGTCATTACCAAAGAACATTACATCAGCTCTGTCGCCTAGACCCTCAAAGAATTTATCGTTAGCTTCAACGTAAAAATCTACTATTCTATTTGTTGCAGCATGTACTAATTCTGGGTTTTCATACATGTTGATAAAGTAGTTTTCCATACCGAAGAAGTCGGCTACAAGATGAAAAAAACAACTCCATAGCCCAGTAAAAACCATTTTGTCTTGATATTTATCTATCTCGTTATACACATCAGTAAAATCTAAATATTCAGCTT
Source organism: uncultured Eubacteriales bacterium (assembly GCA_964370775.1). GTDB lineage: Bacteria > Bacillota > Clostridia > Oscillospirales > Acutalibacteraceae > SIG603. The sequence goes on from CAYJKT010000002.1 coordinate 68,913, forward strand.
TAGGCCAAGGATAAGCATCTAATTCTTCTGCTGTCTCAAAGTTGGCAAATGCACCTTCTGCGCTAAGGGTATTTCGTGTAGTGTTCCATGCTGTATTAAACATTGGTTCACCATTTGGGTGCTTATAACCAGCGTCAGCGTTTATCCAACGGCAGTCGTCGTTTAGATACTGGTAAATAGCTTCATGATTTTCTTCAATATTCCATTCCTTTGCATATATAGGTACAGTTTCATGGTTTGGGTGACCAGTCCACATCACGTTTTCATCTGATTGTTTGTTAATTACTCTAAGTACTTTTTCTCTGCTTGTCATTATACAATTCCTCTTGATTATCTCTAGCTATAAATTTTACCCTAAGGTAAAAAGAATTTTAACACTTATACAAATATAAGTCAATAGTATAGTTGAATATTTATGCTTATTATGAAAAGACAAACTTTGTATCGAATATGAAAACTATAGCGTAGGCAAAACTACTGGGAGTATAAACGTCGACATATAGTAGAAGCAGATAAATAAGTTTAGTATTGAAATGAATGAAAAAATATAACCTTAATTACAATAAAAAGTTGTATTTTATTATCCTTTTGTCTTGACATCTTATAAAATAATATGTATAATCAATAATCATAGAGGGTAATTTTAAGTAACAAAACTTAGAAAGTTAGGTGAATTGAGTGGGAAATAGTAAAGTAACTATGGAAGATATAGGTAATAAACTGAATGTGAGTAAGGTTACTGTTTCTAAAGCTTTGAACAACAAGGGTGGAGTTAGCCCTGAAATGCGTGAAAAAATAGCAGAAGTTGCGAAAGAGTTAGGGTATAATAAAACTAAGATAGATGAACATAAAATACATTCAATTTGTGTAGTTGTAAGAGAACGTTATATGCAGTGGGATAGTAATCAACCAAGTTATTATGTGGATATATATCATAATCTTGCAAGAGAATTTGCGATGAAGGGATATATTTGCAACCTTGTAACTGTTAGGCATAGTGTTGATAATAGACAAATTATGTCAGATATGTTCACTCAGCTTAACCCAGACGGTATAATTGTGTTGGGCCCTATAAAACCGACATATATTGAGGTTATTAAAAAACTTAAGAAAACAGTTTTATTCCTAGATAGCAATGCTAATAGTAGTATTGGTGACGGTTTAATAATTGATAATTATAGTGGTGGATATGACTTAACAAAGTATTCTATAGATAACAATAGAAATAGAATTGGGTTTGTGGGGAACTACAAGGCTACAAGAAATATTCTAGACAGATATTTAGGATATTGCTGTGCGATGATTGAAAAAAATCTTGATATTGACCCTGAATGGATAATAAGTGATAGAAATGACATTGGCGAGGGCATTGATTTTGAATTACCTGAAAATTTACCTGAGACATTTGTGTGTAATTGTGGTGAATCTGCTTATAAGGTTGTTGAAAAATTAAAACAAAGAGGTATCAAAGTACCTGAAGAAGTGTCGGTATTAGGATTTGATGACGATGTATATAGTAGATTTTCTAACCCAAAGATAACTGTATTAGCAGTTGAAATTAGAGGTATGATACTAAAAGCTACTAATATGATTTGTAGAAATATTGAGAATAATGGTTCTTCTAGCTTAACGAAAGTGACTATATCTGGCAATCTTATAGAAAGAGAGTCGTTTTGTAAAGCGGTTAAGTAAACATAATTAAATAAAAATTTTAGATAACGACTGTTTGTATTAACAGTCGTTATTTTGTTAACTAAATAAGGGAGAGTATTTATTAAATCAGTGGAATAAAGTGACAAAATATAAGCTATTTTACAAAATGAAATTATAAATAACATACAATTTAGTAATTTTGACAAAAAACATAACTAGCTTTCTGTTTATTAAGTTGAAATTAATTTTTAGTTAAAAATCGGTTTACAAAACTGTTTTGATATGCTATAATAACAAACATGTTAATTAATGTTAACTTAAATTAATCAAAAGTTAACTAAAAGGAGAAAACAGATGAAGCAAATGTTCTTAACTGATCGTAAGTTTGAAAGCAGAATGCATGAGATATGTGGCTATAGATATGATAATGTGTCTCCACTAAATGAGTTCTATGTACAAGAAGATACAGAGAAGCTTACAAACCCAGAAGTTCCAAATCTATTAAACAGCGACAATATAATTAAAGTTGGCGATATGTGGAAAGGTAGAGATAAATATCTTTGGCTACAAAAAGAGATTTCTATTCCTAAAGAATGGGATGGAAAAAGAGTAGCAGGTGTTTTTGATATGGGTAACACAGGCGCTGGAAGTAATTCAGGCTTTGAGGCTATGTGTTATATCAACGGTAAACCATACCAAGGTGTAGACTTAAATCATCAAGAAGTATTTTTCCCAGAAGAGTTAATCGGAAAAACATTTACTTTAACTTTCAGATTATGGTCTGGTCTTGAGGGTGGTGGCGTACCGACTGAACAAGAACATAAAATTGCTAGAGCTGAATTAGTTTGTTTAGATGAAAAGATAGATGATCTCTATTATTTAGGTTCTTTAATTGTAGAGACAATTGCTCAATTAGAAGAAGGCAATGTTGCAAAATATGATTTAAGAAATGCTTTAGATAAAGCGCTTTTATTGATTGACTGGAGCAAGCCTAACAGCTATGAGTTTAGAGAGAGCGTGCATAATGCAGACGACTTTTTGAACGAAGCTATTGATAAGATTGGCAAAAATAGCAACATTAATATAAAATGCGTTGGTCACACACACATTGATGTAGCGTGGCTTTGGAGGCTAAAACACACAAGAGAAAAAGCTTCTCGTTCGTTCTCTACAGTGCTTCGTATGATGGAAATGTTCCCAGAATACGTTTTCCTACAAACACAACCTCAACTTTATGAATATATAAAAAGTGATTTCCCAGAGCTATATGCTTCTATTAAAGAAAAAGTTAAAGATGGAAAATGGGAAGTTGACGGTGGAATGTGGGTTGAAGCTGATTGTAACTTAATCAGTGGTGAATCTTTAACTCGTCAAATACTGATTGGTAGCAAGTTTATCAAAGACGAATTTGACAAAGATGTTGAATATTTATGGTTGCCTGATGTTTTTGGTTATTCTTGGGCGTTGCCTCAAATATTGAAAAAATCTGGCATTGAAGTTTTTATGACAACAAAAATTAGCTGGAACCAATACAATAGAATGCCACATGATACTTTTAAATGGAAGGGTATCGACGGAACTGAAATTCTAACTCATTTCATCACAATGCCAGAACCTTGGAGCGAACCTGGTTCTTGGTTCTATACATATAATGGACGTCTTTCTCCAAAAACTGTTAAAGGTACATGGGACGCATACAGCGAGAAAGAAACAAACAAAGAACTGCTTATCTCTTATGGTTTTGGAGACGGTGGTGGCGGTGTTAACCGTGATTTGCTAGAAATTAGAAGAAGAATTGATAAAATGCCAGGTCTTCCTAATTTAAAAACAAGCACAGCAGGTGAGTATTTCAGGAACTTAGTTAAAACAATAGAAGACACTGATAAATACGTTCACACATGGGACGGCGAGTTATACTTAGAGTACCATAGAGGAACATATACAAGCCAAGCGTATAACAAGAAAATGAACAGAAAGCTTGAACTACTATATAAACAAGCAGAGTTATTTGCTGTTATGAATGCTATAGAAAACGGTGACTTATCTAAAGCTGACCAAAACGCTATCTCTGAGGGTTGGAAAATTATTTTAACAAACCAATTCCACGATATTATTCCTGGTTCTTCAATTCACGAAGTATATCAAGACTGCCATGTGGATTATGACAAAGCTGAAAAAATAGCTGTAAATGTTATAGATGATTATATTAACAGAAAAGCTAAAGAAAACTCAAATACTTATACATTATATAATGTAACAGGTTTTGATAGAGACGATATAGCTGAGATTAAGAGCGATACTCCGTTACTTTGTAAAGACGAAAACGGAACAGTTCTTGATAGCAACTGGGCTAATGGAATTAACTATGTTGCAGTAAAACAAGTTCCACAAATGGGTGCTACAGTTATTACTACAGAAAAAACTGAGCAAAAACAAGAAGCTACAGAGTTTATCGTAAGTGACAAAAATATCGAAACTCCTTTCTATAAAATAGTGTTCAATGATTTAGGTCAAATTGCTTCTATGATAGACAAACGTGTTAATCGTGAAATATTAGAAGCTGGAAAAGCTGGTAATGTTCTTCAAATGTTTGAGGACAAACCTCTTGCACATGACGCATGGGATATTGATATTTTCTATCAAGAAAAAATGCGTATAGTAAACGACTTAACTAAGTTTGAAGTAACAGAAAATAGCAATTTAAGATTGATTATAGCTCTAGCCTATGACTACATGGATTCAAAAATATCTCAAGAGATTATTTTTTATAAAGAGAACCCAAGAATAGACTTTAAAACAATAGTGGACATGCACGAAACACACCAACTACTTAAAGTGTTATTCCCAGTAAATGTTAGAAGCACTTATGCTACTTATGACGTTCAATATGGTAATGTTAGACGTCCTAACAACTGGAACACAAGTTGGGAACAAGCTAAATTCGAGACAGTAGCACAAAGATTTGCAGATTTATCTGACAGAAATTACGGTGTAGCACTGATGAATGATTGCAAATATGGTTATGACATTAAAGACAACCAAATGCGTTTATCATTGATAAAAACTGCAACACACCCAGACCACTTGCAAGACCAAGGTATGCACGAGTTTACGTACTCATTACTACCACACACAGGTGATTTTGTAGAGGGCGATGTAGTTAAACAAGCTACTTTCTTAAATGATAGCATTAGAGTAGTAGAAGGTTCAGAAAATGTGAAAACTGGCAGTTTTGTTACAGTTAACAACGACCAAGTGGAAATAGATGCAGTTAAGAAATCTGAATGTGGCGAGTATGTTGTAATTCGTATCCACGACTATGCAGGATCTGAACAAAATGTTGTAATTAAACCTGAGTTTAATTATCTATCATGGGCAGAGGGAGATTTGAGAGAAAGAGCAATTTCTGAGTTCACAAATAACGAAATTAATCTTAAACTTCATGCTTATGAGATTAAAACTATACTTCTTAGGATTTAGTATAAAAATATTGATACAGCTTGATTAAAGCAATAGTCAAGCTGTACCAAAAAATTGACGGAGGGAAATATGGCGAAATCAGTAAACACGGCAAACCCTACAAACTTAACTCCTTCAACTAGAGGAAGTAGATTTGTAAAACACATGAAAGAACATTGGATGTTGCACTTGATGGCACTTCCAGCAGTTGTTCTAGTAATTATCTTTGCTTATATTCCAATGGGTGGACTGGTAATGGCGTTCCAAAACTTTAGAGTTAGTGATGGAATTTTTGGCAGCGAGTTTGTTGGATTTGCAAACTTTGAATTCTTATTCTCAGGACCAGATGCATGGAGAATTACAAGAAACACAGTACTTTATAATGTAGTGTTTATATCTCTTGGAACTTTATGTGCCGTAGGTTTAGCGATTATATTAAATGAAATGTACTTCAAAAAGTTAGGTAAAGTTTTACAAACAATATTTATTATGCCAAACTTTTTATCAATATCAGTTATCGCATTGATAGTTTATGCGTTTTTAGCAGTAAACAACGGCTTTATCAACAGCTTATTAGTTGAGGCTGACAAAATGCCTGTAAGCTGGTACACAACACCAGAAGTATGGCCTTTTATCTTAGTATTTGTTCATATTTGGAAAGGCACAGGATATGCAGCGATAGTATATCTAGCAGCTATTTCTGGTATATCTAGCGAATATTACGAAGCAGCGATGATTGACGGTGCGACAAAATGGCAACAAATCAGATTTATCACAATTCCATGCCTACGTTTTGTTATTACAATTCAATTGATTTTAGCAATTGGTGGTATGTTTAGAGGCGATATGGGTCTGTTCTATAATGTTACTCAAAACAATGGCGCACTATACCCAGTAACAGATATTATCGATACTTATGTTTATAGATCACTTATTGCTTTAAATAACACCGGTATGGCAACAGCTGCTGGACTGTATCAATCAGTAGTAGGATTTTTCTGTATTCTATTTGCTAACGTTGTTGTAAAAAAATTCGACAGCGAAAGCGCATTATTCTAAGGGGAGGGTATTATGGGTAAATTAAAAGCTACAAAGTCAGTTAATGACTTTAATAAATTAACAAGAATATCTCCTACATGGAACATGATTTTATTAGCATTTTTATTAGTAGTTACAGTTATTGTTATAGTACCAATTTTGTTGGTAGTTATAATCTCACTTTCTAGCGAAGACAGTATAGAACGAATAGGATACTCATTTGCTCCACTAGAGTTTTCTTTAACAGCGTATGAGTACTTGTTTGTTGGAGATTTAGGAACACAAATTCTTCAATCCTATGCAGTAACAATCGCACAAGCTTTACTAGGCACTGTTTTAAGCTTGTTTGTAATGTCTTTAATAGCGTATGTTTTGGCACAAAAGTATTTCAAATTTAAAAAAATATACACAATGTTTTTGTTCATCACAATGCTGTTCAGTGGCGGTTTAGTTCCGTCATATATTGTTAACACTCAATACTTAAATTTATATGACAGCTTCTGGGTGTTTATTTTCCCAGGTTTGGTTTCAGCATACAGTGTTATTATTCTAAGAACATTTATGACATCAACAATACCTGACCAAATGTTTGAAGCAGCAAAAATAGATGGCGCAAACCATTTTATTATCTATGCAAAAATAGTTATGCCACTTTCAAAAGCAGGTCTAGCAGTTACAGGTTTGTGGGCTTTAGTTGCTAGATGGAACGACTGGTTCACAGGTGTGCTTTATATCGACAATCCACAATTAATTCCACTGCAAACTATGCTTTACAGAATACAAAGTAACATAGATTTTATCACAAATAACTCAGCCCTTGCATCAAGCCCAGACGGTGCGGCAATTCTTGCAAGTATTCCAAGCGAAAGCACAAGAATGGCGATAGTAGTTGTATCAACATTACCTATAGTATTTGCATATCCTTTCTTCCAAAGATATTTTGTGCAAGGTATTACAGTTGGTAGTGTAAAAGGTTAATCGGAAATCAAAATGTCTTAGACATTGATTTAATAAAACAAACAATATTTTCAGGAGGACAACAATGAAACTTAAAAAAATCACTGCAATGCTACTTGCATCAGCACTAATTTTAGCATCATTTGCAGCATGCTCAGAGGCAGAGGACACATCTTCAGCATCAACAGAGGGAACATCAAGCGAAACAACAGAGGGCGAAGAAGGCTCAGAAACTACAGAAACAACAACAATTGACTGGTACTATCCAATAGATGCATCTTCTCATCATGATGTAGCTTGGGAAGCAGTTAATGCTCACCTAGAAGAAACAATCAATGTTACAGTTGACTACAATCCTATTTCTTGGGGTGAGTACGAGACAAAAACAAACACAATCAAATCTTCTGGTCAAGATTTTGATATAATGTTCCAAAACGGAACTTATTCACTTGCAGTTAGCCAAGGCGTTGCACAACCAATCGACCAATACCTAGACACAGTAGGTGCTGACGTTAAAGCAGCTTTACCTGAATCTTTATGGGCTGCATCAACAATCGAAGGAAGCATTTACGGCGTTCCTACATACAAAGATAACGCAACAGTTTTCGGTATCATTGTTAACAAAACAATAGCTGATGAAATCGGTTTAGAAATCCCTGAATCATTTCCACTAGATGTAGAGTGGATGGATACATTCTACCGTGAAGCTAATGATAAATTAGTTGCGACTTATGGCGAAGATCATGGTATCACTATCTCAACTGGTATGGAATTTATGGATCCAATCGAGCAACTAGCTACAAGAGCAGCTGTTACTTCTATTGAAGGCATGAACATGTATCAAGACGTAGCACCAGGCGTTGTATTTGACGTTGTAACTCACCCAGAAACAACAGAATACTACCAAACAGTTAGAACATGGGTAGAAGACGGAATAATTCCATTTGACGGCAAAAATGTTGAAAAAGATCCTCTAAAAAATGACGGTAAATTATTCAGCGAACTTGTAATCGGTTATGTTGATTTCCCAGTTAATGGTTGGTCAGATAACTATGAGACACAATTAATCCCTACAACAGACGTATTTATGACAACAGGTAGTGCAACAGCAGGTGTTAACCTAGTTGGCGCTAACTCAGAGAACCCAGAAGCAGCAGTTGCTTTCTTGAACTCTATCAACACAGACGCATTTGTAGCTAACACAATACGTTTTGGTACAGAGGGCGAATACTTCACATTAACAGAAGATGATAGAATCGACTTCACAGGCACACTTAATGCTGACCCAGCAGCTAGAACATACTACCAATGGTACGGCTGGCAATTTGGTAATATCTTCGCTATGAACTTACCAGCAGAGCAAACAGATACATTGTTTGAAGATATTATGGCAGCAAACGAAAGCGCAGCAACAGGCGACCACATGGGTCTTATCATAGACACATCAAGCATTCAAAACGAAATCGCAGCTTGCGAAGCTATCTACCTAGAGTACAGAGATAATCTAGCTTTTGGTATGATTGAAGACGTTGAAGCTACAATGCAAGACATGATCACAAGAAGAGAAGCAGCTGGCATTGATAAAATCGTTGAAGAAGTTCAAAACCAAGTTAATGCTCATAGAGAAGCAAACGGACTACCAGTAGCAGAGTAATTTAGAGAGGTAACTAAAATGATAATTGAGGGCGATTTGAAAAATATCCCTTGGGAAGAAAGACCTGACGGTTGCGATGATGTGATGTGGCGTTATAGCCAAAATCCTATTATCAAAAGAAACGAAATTAAAAGAAGTAATAGTATTTTTAACAGCGCAGTTGTGCCGTTTGGAGATGGCTTTGCAGGAGTTTTTCGTTGTGATGACAAAAGAAGAGAAATGTGGCTTCATGCTGGATTTAGTAAAGATGGAATTAATTGGGATATAGATGAAGAACCATTGAAATTTGACTGTGATATTTCAGAAATTGCAGATTTTGAATATGGTTATGATCCTCGTGTATGCTTTATAGAGGACAGATACTATGTTACATGGTGTAATGGATATCATGGCCCAACAATTGGAGTAGCTTATACTTATGACTTCAAAACTTTTCATCAAGTAGAGAACGCATTTTTGCCTTATAACAGAAATGGTGTTATGTTCCCGAGAAAAATCAACGGTAACTTTGCAATGTTAAGCAGACCAAGTGATACTGGACACACAGCTTTTGGGGATATATTTTACAGTGAAAGCCCTGATTTAGAATTTTGGGGAAAACATAGACATGTTATGGCACCAAGAGGTTGGTGGCAATCTAAGAAAATTGGCGCAGGCCCTATTCCAATCGAGACTAAAGAGGGCTGGCTGATGATATACCACGGTGTGTTGAATTCTTGTAACGGATTTGTATACAGTTTTGGTGCAGCTATCTTAGATATAGACGAGCCTTGGAAAGTGAAATACAGATTAGAGCCATACCTACTTTCTCCTCAAGAAATTTATGAGTGTGTAGGAGATGTTCCAAACGTAACATTCCCTTGTGCGGCACTTCATGACAAAGAGACTGGAAGAATTGCAGTTTATTACGGATGCGCAGATACAGTAACTGGTTTAGCATTCGCACAAGTTGATGAATTAATAGAGTTCATTAAGAACAATTCGAAATTATAATACAAATAGCAGCTTCGACAACGTATATATTTTATTACGAAAGTCGAGGTTGCTTTTGGCATTTTACAAAATATATTAGTGCTAAATAGGAGATAAAAATGAACCAAAAAGACTCATTACAGTTAATGATTAAACGAGTTAGCGATGCAATTAAAGCAAAACCAGAGCTAGCAGAGTACCATGACAAGCTTACAGCGATGTTTGAAAAATGTTTTACAAACACATTGGACACAACAGTTAAAAGATTAGAAGATAAAACTACTCATGTAATAACAGGCGACATTCCAGCGATGTGGTTGCGTGACTCTACTTGCCAGCTTAGACCATACCTTATAGTGGCAAAAGAAAACGAAGAAGTTGCAAACACGATAGAGCAGTTGGTTCGCAGACAAATGCAAATGATTTTGATTGACCCTTATGCTAATGCGTTCAACGAGAAACCAGACGGAAGCTGTTGGGAAAAAGATATAACAGATACTTGCGACTGGGTATGGGAAAGAAAATACGAGATAGATTCACTTTGCTTCCCTATTCAATTAGCTTACTTGTTGTGGAAAAATACTGGGGTAACCACTCAGTTTGATGAAACATTCAAAAAAGCAGTGCTTAAAATTTTGGAGGTTTGGAGAACAGAACAAGACCACGAAAATAACTCAAAATACAGCTTTGTTCGTCCAAATTGTTACTTTACAGATACATTATCACGTGACGGGAAAGGTGCTTTAGTTAAATCTAATATCGGTTTAACTTGGTCAGGTTTTAGGCCTAGCGATGATGCGTGTGAATATGGTTACTTGATACCGTCTAATATGTTTGCAGTTGTTGTGTTAGAATACATATCTGAGATTGCAAATGTTATTTGGAATGACAAAAAATTATCTAAAATGGCTACTGATTTTTCTATTGAAATTCGTGAAGCTATTGAAAAACATGGTGTTGTTAACAATGAGCAATATGGTGAGATTTATGCGTATGAAGCAGATGGTTTTGGCAAGTATAACTTGATGGACGACGCTAATGTGCCTAGCTTATTATCTGCTGCGTATCTTGGCTATACAAGTGCTGATAGTGAAAGATATATCAACACAAGAAAATTTATTTTAAGTGACGGAAACCCATATTATTACAAAGGAAAATCTGCAAAAGGTATTGGAAGTCCTCATACTCCAGTTAACTATATTTGGCATATATCATTAGCTATTCAAGGTTTAACAGGAAGCCGAGAAGAGAAGCTAGAAATTATTAAGATGATGCAAAACACAGAGGCTGGCACAAACATGATGCACGAGGGTTTTAATGTTGATAATCCAGATAAATACACAAGAGAGTGGTTCTCTTGGGCAAATGCAATGTTCTGTGAATTGTTGCTAGATTACTGTGATATGAAAGTTGATAGATAAAGGAGAATACTATGTTAAATAAAGTTCAAATTCTAAGAATGTACGAAAAACAAAAGGCTTATGTTGACAGAATGGAACAATATATTTTTACACAAGTTGGAAAAGTAGATGTTTCAGGATATATAACTATGGACAAACTACATAGTCTACCTCAAAATGTAGAGTTCAAAAACTTTAGCAAAGGCGACCTTTGGGGAACAGAAAAAGTGTACTGCTGGTTCAAGGGTTCATATACTGTGCCTAAAGAATTAGACGGAAAAAAACTGTATCTAATGCCTGAATGCTCATTATATGAAGGTTTGTTGTTTGTAAACGAACTACCTTATGCTAATTTCTCTTCTAAATTCACAACTAACACAGGTCACGGAAATCATTACTGCAAAGTTTTTGTTCAAAACGCTGTAGAAGGTGAGACTTACGACCTAGTATTAGAAGCGTACGCAGGGCATGATTATCAAGGTTGTATGCCGTATGAAGCACCCACAAACAGAGATTATAATCACAAGTTCGATGAATTTAGAGTTATGGTGCAAGATGAGCTTATCAAAGACTTTTTCTATAGCTATAAAATTATAATTGAGATTTATGAAGCATCAGGAGAACACACTGCAAAAAGAGCAGAGATTGAAAGACTTCTAATCGACTTGAACAAAGTTGTTTATTTCTCTAACGAGGAAACATCTGATAATTTGCAAAGAGAAGCGATGGTTAAAGCTATTGAGATGATGAAACCTGTTTTAAGTAAAAAAAATAGCGAAACAGTTGCAAGCCTAGGTATTCTAGGTCATTCACACATGGACACTGCATGGCTTTGGGAGATAGACGAAACTATTAAAAAATGCGCAAGAACATTTGCTAACCAAATTAACATGATGGATCAATTCCCTGACTATCATTTTATGCAAAGTTCTGCTGCACATTTAAAATTCATAGAGACATACTATCCTAACTTGTTTGAGAAAATTAAAGAAAAAGTAGCAGCTGGACAATATGAGCCAAATGGTGGAGTTTTCATTGAGTGTGATTGCAATATCACAGGTGGAGAGTATTTGATAAGACATTTCTTGTGGGGTCAAAGATACACTAAAGAGAAATTTAACTATCTATCTAATTCATTCTTTTTACCAGATACATTCGGATATAGCGCTGCAATTCCTCAGATTTTAAAAGGTGTTGGAATTGACTACTTCTTAACAACCAAAATGGGTTGGAACGACACAAACACTTTCCCTTATGTTACATATAAATGGCAAGGTTTAGACGGAACTCAAGTTTTTGCACATCATAATATCACACATAACTATCCAACTCCTAAAAAAGTTGTAGAGATGATAGAGAATATTCCTCAAAAATCTGTTAGCAATGAAAGACTACTAACTTATGGTTTTGGAGACGGTGGAGGAGGACCTGAAGACTCATCTGCTGAGATAGCTTTAAGATTGAGTGATGTAGAGGGTTGCCCTAAGTTATATGACACTACTCTTGGCGAGTTCATGGTTAATCTAGAGAAAAATACTGCGTACCCTAATGTACATAGTGGCGAATTATATCTTGAATTACACAGAGGAACATTGACAAATCAACACACAATTAAAAGAAACAACAGATTAGCTGAGATTGCTATTCATAATGCAGAATACATGGCTTCTTTAAAAGGGTTAGTTAATGGTGAACCTGCAAAATCTGACGAAATTTCTCCACTGGTAGAAACTCTATTAATCAACCAATTCCACGACATTTTACCTGGTACTTCACTTCCAGAAGTGCATGACAGAAGCATAAAAGAAACTACCGATATAATTGAGAAATCACGTGAGATAGTACAAAATACGTTTGCTTCTAACAACACAGATATATACACATTAATCAACACAATTTCATCTAATAGAAATGATGTTATAGAGTTACCTATCGACACATACATTGACGTGGACTGCAAACAACAAATTGTTGAGAAATTAAATGGCGAAAAAGTTCTTAGAGTATCAGGTGTTGAGTTCAGTGGTTTTGGCTCTAAAATAGTTGCAAAAACAGATAAAGTGCTAAATGGTAAATCTGAATTTGTGTACGATGAAAAAACGTTGAAAACACCATTTGCTAATGTAAGTTTTGCTGAAAATGGAACTATATCTTCATTTATTGACACAAGAGTATCAAGAGAACTAAAAGGCAAAGGAAGAAACCTTAACACCTTCCTGTTTGGAGAAGACTTGTCTCTTTTATGGGATAACTGGGACATTGACGCTGACGCAGAAATGAAACTTGAAGATACAGTTAAGCTTGTATCAAGAGAAGTAGTAGCAGACGGTGCAGTAGAGTTCAGAATACGTTCAGAATATGAAGTATCTGACAAGACTACTATGAAGCAAGACATGATTTTCTATAGCGATAACGCAAGAGTAGATTTTGAGACAGTGATTGACTGGAATGACAAACACAGATTGCTAAAAACTGAGTTTGACATAAGCGTTCATTCAGATTACGTTACTCAAGAAATTCAATATGGTAATGTTAGAAGAACTACAACACGTAACAATAGCATTGAGCAAGCTCAATTTGAAGTTTGCAACCATAAATACACAGATATGTCCGAGCCAGCTTTTGGTATTTCTATCTTAAATGATTGCAAATACGGAATATCAGCAGAAAACTCAGCACTTGCATTAACTTTGCATAAAGGTGGCTGCAAACCAGACCCAAGAGGTGACAGAGGTGTGCATGAATTTAAGTATGCGTTCTTCCCACATGAGGGTGGATTTAAAGCAGATACAGTTGTGACAGAGGGTTACTTATTCAACTATCCAGTTCAAGTAATTAACGGAGAAGTTGACTTGCCAGAGATTATGAACGTTGACAGTGCTAACATTATTGTAGAGTGTGTAAAACCTTGCGAAGATAATGGTAAAGCGATTATTGTTCGTTTATATGAGAGCGAGGGTTCATATACTAGAGCCAAATTGAACTTTAACAGCAAAGTAAAAAAAGTTACAGAGACTGACATGCTAGAGAATGAAATAAGTGAAGTAAACACAGACAATGATACCGAATTTGGTGCGTATCAAATTAAAACATTTAAGCTAGAATATTAATCAATATCAGAAGTGATAAATAAAAATACAACAGAGGTAATATATGAAAATAGGAATAGACATAGGTGGAATGAGTGTTAAATTAGGATTGGTGGACGAGAACAACACAATATCAGATTACCACACAATTATAACAAACACGGATATACCAGCCGAAGAATTTATTGATGAAGTAGGAGAAGCTGTTTATCACTTGCTGGAAAAAACTAAGCTTACATTAAAGGATATTGACGGAATAGGCATAGGTATTCCTGGAATGATTGATGTGAAAAACGGAATTATAGTGTATTCTAATAACTTAGCTTGGTCTAATGTAAAGGTTGTGTCACAGCTTAAAAAAACGCTCGATACAAATATAGAAATATCTAATGATGCAGACACAGCAGCACTAGGCGAGGTTTGTGCAGGTGCTGCAAAAGGTTATGAAAATGCAGTTCTGTTAACACTTGGAACAGGAGTGGGTTCTGGCGTGATTATGAATAAGAAGGTTTTCCAAGGTCCTTTAAACGGAGGTTGTGAACTAGGGCATATTGTGGTAGATTACAAGGGGAGACCATGCACTTGTGGAAATATTGGTTGCCTAGAGGCGTATGCATCTGCGACTGCTTTAATGCGAATGGGTAGAGAGGCTGCGAAATCAAACCCAGATACAAGCATGTTAAAAGCTTGTAATGGAAAGATAGATGACATTAACGGTAAAATTATTTTTGATGAAGCAGAAAATGGAGATAGTTCAGCTATGGAAGTAGTAGATGAGTATGTAGGCTATATCTCTATGGGCGTTGCAAACGTGATTAATGCATTTCGTCCTGAAATCATCATTTTAGGTGGTGGAGTAGCAGCACAAAAAGAAAAACTTACCGACAAAGTAGAGGCGAAAGTTGCAAACCTTGTGTTTGGCAAAAGAGATAGTCAAATAGCAAGAATAGTTACATCACAGCTTGGAAATGATGCAGGAATTATTGGAGCTGCAAATTTAGTATAGTAAAAAACAATATCAAGGAGAAAACAATGGCTATTTTTAAACTAAAACCAACATTTAAAGACTATATCTGGGGTGGAGAAACACTAAAAAAAGAATACGGCAAAGAGAGCGAACTAGAAATAGTAGCTGAATCTTGGGAACTATCTTGTCATCAAGACGGAATGAGTGTTATAAATTCTGGCAAGTATAAAGGAATGGCACTTGCAGAGTATATCGAAAAACATGGTGTAATTGGCGAAAATGCTAAGGAATTTGAGTACTTCCCAATACTGATTAAACTGATTGATGCCAAAAATGATTTGTCAATTCAAGTTCACCCGAGCGATGAATATGCTTTGAAAAATGAAAATCAATATGGCAAAACAGAGGTTTGGTATATATTAGACTGTCAACCAGATGCGTTTATTTACTATAGTTTTAAAGAAGAAGTGACAGAGACAGAGTTTAGAGAAGCGATAGAAAACGGAACAGTGTGTGATATATTAAAGCAAGTTAAAGTTAAAAAAGGTGATGTTTTCTTTATAGAGTCAGGCACTATACACGCGATTGGAAAAGGAATTGTTATAGCAGAAATTCAACAAAACTCTAATGTTACTTACAGAGTTTTCGATTACGGCAGATTAGATGCTAACGGAAACGGTAGAGAGTTGCATGTTGAAAAAGCTGTAGCTGTTACAAATAGAGTTAAAGCTGGAACTGTGAATGGCTTTGGAGACCACTTGGTAACTTGCAAATACTTTACTGTAGATAAGCTAGATATAGACGATAGGGCTGAATTCCAATTGACAGACAAAACATTTTACTCACCTCTTTGTACTGACGGAGAAGTTGAGATAAAACTTTTAGACGAGATAATTACCTTAAAAAAAGGTGAGAGCGCATATATAGATGCATGCAATGAAACATGTATAATTACAGGCAGTGGTAGCCTTTTAATATCTTATGTATAAAACAAGAGGCTGTCGCATTAAGGTAAAATGAACAAAAAGTAGGGGAGGGTTTCCATACCCTCCCTTAAACAGGTGGAAAATTGATAATTTTCGGACAGGCATGGAAGCCTGTCCCTACACTGGTTTGTTCGTCTTAACGGTAAAATTCGTTAATGCGACAATCCCTTAAGCATACGAAAGTGAATTGATAGTATGAATAAACTAAAATTTAGAAATTACGTAGAGACAGAAAAAGACAAATTTCATATTGATGACTTAGTCGTGTCTGTTTTAAAGACACCAAACATACACACACATGATTTTTATGAGGTTTTTGTGGTTTTAGATGGTGAATTTATCGAATGTATAAATGGAGAAGAAAGAAAGATTAAGAAAAATGAAATCCATTTCATTCACAAAGATTTTCATCATGGATACAAAACAGAATTAAATAACGAGAAATCTGTACTTAGAAATATAGCGATAAAGGAAAGTGTCTTCGAGGAGATTTTACAGTCATATCCTGAAAATATATTTTGTGATGATGTTTCTCATTACTCTGAGTTAAGCGAGGAGGAATACAAGGAGTTTATAAGAAAAACAAGCAATGTAAAAACATTAGAGGGTACACAATTTGAGTATTACATGTATTCTATTATAACTGACTTATTGTCTACCAGATTTATAAAGAAAAAATCATCTGGAGCACCTAAATGGTTGATTAATGCATGTAAAAAAATGCAAGAGAAAGATAATTTTGTTGTAGGTCAAGATAGAATGTTTGAATTATGCGAGAAAGACAAAGCACATGTTGCAAGAAGTTTAAAAAAGTACTATAACATGACAGTTAGCGAATTTATAAACAATTTAAGGTTAGATTATAGTACAGATCTGATTGATAGTAGCGATAAGAAAATTATTGATATTATTTATGAGTGTGGTTTTGAAAATATATCTTATTTTAACAGGCAGTTCAAAAGTAAATTTAACATGACACCTAAAGAATATAGACAACGGAAAAAATATTTTTAATATCAGTATAGTATAGGTTTTTATACAGTGAGTGTTAGAAAAAGTTGAGATTATATAATAAAATATAGATAAATTAAAACACTTTATCAACACTTTAAGGAGACTATGATGTATATAAAAAATAAGAGATTAGAAAGAGAATTAGCGTTTACAGAAACATATAAGGCTAATATAAATAAAGACAAAGCAATTAGAGAGGCGGCGTGTCTAAAAACACAAATATCAACATATTTTGTAAAACCACAAGATAGTGACATAATTGCAGGTAGAATTGACAGACCACTTTTAACGTTTTCACCTTGTTTAGAGGGCGATTATATCGACAAAATAGCTTATGGAATTAATAAAATTATATGCTTAGAAGAAATTGATTTTATGAAAACAGAGGGCTATGACGAAGAATATATTCAAAAATGTTATGATATGGTAGAGTTTTGGGACACAGAGAACACAAACACAAAGATTAGAAACAGGTTTCCAAAAGAATGGGGAGTATCATTTGGTAAAGATGAATTTTATGCACACAACAGCGTAATTCACCCGTTGTATCGTCTAGCTGGAGCTAATTTAGATTTTAGAAAACTATTTAAGTTTGGATTATGTGGTTTGCAAAATGAGATTAAGTCTCTTATGAGCAAAACAAACGACGAAAAGAAAATAGCTTTTTATGAAGGAACTATAGAAACACTAGAAAGCGTTAGACAAGTATTGAAAAGATATAGTGATTATATCAAAGTAGAAATCAGTGACACAGAAGATAACACAAGAAAAAATGAGCTTATAAAAATGAGTGAAAATCTTGATAATGTATATGATAACCCACCAAAAACGTTGCATGAAGCAGTGCAGTTGATGACAGTGTATCTGCTTTGTGGCAGAAATGTTGAGCTTGGTAGAATAGATAATTATTTAGGTGAATTCTATAAAAACGATATAGAAAACGGAACTATAACAAAGCAAGAAGCTGTTCGATTAATTGACAATCTATTCACAATAATGGAATGTGAAAGAGGCAGAGATACCAGAGCTATTATAGGTGGCAGAGGCAGAGTTAACGAGGAAGCTGCTAATATGTTTGCTCACCTTGTTATGGACGTTGGAGAGATTAGAGTAGACCACTTCTACCCACAAATTAGCTTGAGATTTTACAAAGGTATGGATGAGAGTTTATATAACAGAGCATTGTCTATTCTAGCAACGGGAAACACTTTTCCAATGCTGTATAACGATGATGTGAACATTCCAGCAACAATGCGTGCAATGGACGTACCTAGAAGCGCAGCAGAGCAATATTCTTTTTTTGGTTGTGGCGAATTTATGCTTGCACAAAAAAGCATTGGTACGCCAAACACAGCGTATAACATTGCTAAAGTTGTTGAGGTCGTGCTGAATAATGGAATAAACTTAGCTACTGGAGAAAAAGTTGGTCTAGGAAATTTGATTATTGACGAGAACACAAGCTTTGATGATTTAATGACAGAGGTAAAAGCTAACATAGATTTCTTCTCTGATATGTCTGGTGGGTTCCAAGAATTAGTATACGATGTTTGCAACGAAAACGCTTCTTTCTTGTTAATTAGCTGTTTGTACGACTGCTGTTTAGAAAGAGGAAAAGCGATACTAGACGGTGGAATGTATCATTTAGGTGGAACAGTAGAAACTTATGGTAATGTTACAGCTTATGACAGCATGACAGCGATTAAAAAAGTGGTTTTTGAAGACAAAATGTTCACATTGCCACAGTTAGTGGAAATGCTAAATGCTAATTTTAAAGGTTATGCAAAAGAAAGAAAAATGCTGATAAATGCACCGAAGTTTGGAAACGATGATGAATTTGCAGACGAAATTGCAACTGAAATGCACGAGTATGTTTGCCATTCAATTAGAAATCAAAATCGCAGAACAAGGCTAGATTCTTTCTTGGTTGTAGTCATCAATAACAACATGAATGTATCCCTTGGCAAATATGTAGCAGCTACAGCTGACGGCAGACTAACAGAGGAATATTTATCCAACGGAAACAGTCCATACACTGGTCGAGACAAAGAGGGCGTGACGGCACTGATTAAATCAATGAACAAAATGGATAACTCGATACACGCATGTGGCAACCAAAATGTTAAACTATCAAAGTCAATATTTGAAACTCACCCAGAGGTGACGAGAGCGATATTAGACACATTTTTTGACGGTGGAGGGCAACAAATCAACTTGTCTGTAGTTAATCAAGCAGAGTTAGAAGACGCAATGATAAACCCAGAAAATCACCAAAACTTAATGGTTAGAGTAGGTGGATTTACTGCAAAATTTGTGTATATAGATAAGGCAACTCAAAGAGATGTGCTTGCAAGAACAGCGTACTAAGGAGATTTTTATGCAAAGCTTAGTGCTTGATATACAAAGAGGCAGTATTCATGACGGCCCTGGAATTAGAACAAGTGTTTTTCTAAAAGGGTGTCCGTTAAGATGTTTGTGGTGCCATAACCCAGAGTCACAAAAGTTTAGTAAAGAACTTTCTTTTCTAAAAACAAAATGCACTGAATGTAGAGCGTGTGAAGAAGTTTGCCCAAACGGTGTGCATGATTTCTCTAACGGACACCAAATAAGCAGAGAAAAATGCGTTATGTGTGGATTGTGCACAGACGAATGTTTAGGTGATGCACTTTCTATTTTAGGTAAAGAGATGTCGGTAGACAAAGTTGTAGACATTATTTTAAAAGACAAACCTTTTTATGATAAATCAGGTGGTGGAATGACTCTTTCTGGTGGAGAAATGTTGCTTCACAAAGAGTTTTCAGTTGAACTTTTGAAAAAATGTAAGGAAAACATTATTCATACATGTGTTGAAACCAGTGGCTATGACCCAGTGAACACATTGCAGTTAGTATTGGAATACACTGATATTTTTTACTTTGATTGGAAAATAACAGAAGAAAATGCTATCACAAATATCGGAGTGTCGACAGATAAAATAGTAAGCTCACTTGAATTTTTGATGAATAATAATGCAAATGTTTTACTAAGATGCCCGATTATCCCAGATATTAATGATAACAAGGAGCATTTTGATAGTATTATCGCATTACTTGATAAATACGACAATTTGCTAGGTGCTGAGATTTTACCTTATCATAATTTCGGTGTGGTTAAAGGGTGCAATGTTGGTAAAGAAGAAATACGATTCAGAGTGCCAACTGATGAAGAAAAAAATAGTTGGAAAGATTACTTTGCAAGTAAAAACATCAATAAAATAATCATATCTAAATAAATATGAATTACTCCTACAAAATGCAGATAATAATATGGATTCAAACAGAATAGCTTAAGAAGCTTTTTCTGATAAGGTGAGGGTAGTATACAATATTTAAACTACTACGAGCTCAAACCCTATTTTTAAATCAAACGACATCCAAACCTGTGATACCTTCTATGATATGTAAGCATTTGGATGTCATAAAGAAAAACCATCAAAAAACTACCCTATAAAGGCTGTTTTTGATGGTTTTTCTTTATATTAGAGGTTCGACACTGTCTACATGTAAATATGTTACGCCTGTCCAAACTTTACCATGAGAGTCTAAGCTTGACTGACCGTAAGTTGCATAAGTCCCAACAACGTTATTTGTCGCATTAATTTGAGAAAAAGTTGTGTTATCAGTTTTTGTTTTTGGTGATAATAATGATTTTTTAATTCTATCTTCAATATATATTTGTGCTTTTGTAGAATTATAGAATAACGTGTAATGATAGTATTTATTTTAGTATAAAATAGTAGCATAATTATAGCGTATAGTTATAGATACGCAATGCAATATAGGAGGAAGTTTAATGAAGAAAAACAACAGAATTCGTAAAGTCGCTAGCTTGTTTTTGGCAACCAGCATGTTATTAGGGCAAATATCATTTGGTTCAACAGTGAACGTTTATGCTAATGACTTACCTGAAGTGAATTCGTCTGCAAGAAATGTACCTAGTTTCACAAATCCTGTAGCTGGGCTTACAATTCAAGAAGGTGCTTATGGTGATACGCACCTTATGACACAATCAGAATATGAAGAAACGCTAAATCTTGATAAAGAGTTTACTTTGAAGGGTTATGAGGTTGGTATACCGATAACTCCTGCAAAAATAAAAGATAGAGCTAGTTTAAATTACAGTTTAGATGGATATTTTAGAACTGACGACTTTGTTGGTGGCTATGAGGGTACCTTTGAATATTTAGATGAAGTTACTACTATAATAGGTAGCTACTCCTATGTTTCATTTAGGTTTGATTTAGTAGACGAATTAAATCCGTATCGTAGCACAGATGAGTCTGTGGTAAATGCATGGAATACACTTACCTCTAACGCTTCTAACCAACAGATTGAGTTAAATATTAGAGCCGATGTTAGATCTGACCTGAAAACGGGAAAAAAATTTGTTGGATTTTCTATTACTTCGGGCTCAGAATATGTCAAAGCACCAAGCGATGGCAGACATTCATTAAAATTAGAAACCCCTGTTTCTTACGATATGTCATTTAAGATGAGTAATAATAGTTGGGAACCTAATAAAAGTGTTTCAAATATCAACGTAAACACTATAGATCAATATGTGCCTGTAATACATAGTGTTGAAAAAAGAAATAACTATTTATTCATAGAATTTAATGAACCATTGCGTGTTTCTAATCAAGAAGATTACAACGAGCTTATGGATAACTATACTGCTACTGTAAATTTAAGTGATGGCACAACAACTACTGCTGAATTTGTCGGAGTTGAAGACGACGATAAAACACTTGTTATGCACGTAGAGATGAATGGCAAATACCATGATAACGTTGATGTTACTTTAAATAGTATAGACTTTAAAAACTCTAGCTCTAATTCTAGATATTATCCAGACTTATACGCATTTAACTCAGAGGGTGATATTGAAAAAAACTCTCGTTATAATGGTCTTATAAAGTTAGATTCTAATACTATGCATACCCTAGGATTAAGTACTACTGGATTTTATCCGTTCTGTGACTATGCAGGTAATATGCTTGAAACTTACGATTTAACTGCATATAACTTGGATATGACTAACACTTCACCTGTTGTATCTGATATAGAAATTAAGACTAGCATGTCAAGCGTTGTTAATGAAAAATCTCCTGATGAGTGGGACGCAGATATTAACCGTGAAGATTTCTTTGCAGGTGTGGGAGATACTATTACTATCACAGCAGAAGTAGAAGGACAAGATGGTACTGCAAGATTAATGGAAGTGGCGACAAAAGATAGTCACAATTTATCTGGCTTAGTTCTTGAACTTAACGTAAAAGACGAAAATGGCAACAACATAAAATTACCTGTTGAAAGTGTTACAAATTCTATACAAGAAGCAAATCACCCATCTACAGGTGTGCTTGTTTTTGAAACATTAGTCATTGAAAAAGGTATGTATTTAGAAAACAATGAACATGTTACACCTTTAAATTTAGTTGTAGAGAGCATAAATGGCTCTACTGGTATATATGATATTTTTGGTAATCCGATAACAACACAAAATGTTGAGGCTATAGTACCAAAACAAAAAGCTTTTGTAGATGCATCAGCGCCTACTGTTTCTGCTGATGTAGTGGCTGACGGAGAAGCACAAAAGATAATATTTGAAATCAAGGACGGCGATAGTGGTTCGTTCGTATCTGGTTTGCAAGGCAAAAGTGCTACAATAAGCTTGTTTGGTAATAGCTTTATTGCAAATGAGAGACAAAATATTGAGTATGAATACTCATTAGACGGTACTACATATCACACTGCACTTCTAACACAAGACGGAGAAACATCAACTAAATTCTCTGTAGAATTAACTGAGTTATTTGGTCAAACAATTGAAGTGTATGTAAAAACACCAGACACCGACGATTTAGTTTTAAAAGATGTTAAGGCAAGAGTAAGCGTGGAAGACATTGCGTCAAACACCGCTATTCATGATGAACCATTGACTGCTATTAATATTGACAGAAGTAAACCAGAGATAGTTTTACAGTCATCTAACATTACATATTCAGATGCTGGAGCTAAAGTTACAACAGTATTCGGAGTAGCAGATACTAGTGAAGTTACTGCTAAATACCAATTTGATTTTGAAGATGAAGTTGATGTTGAAGTAGTTGACGGTACTGTAACGGTTATAAAAAATGTAGAATCAGGTGACGATTATTCTGAAAACTTGACAGTAACAGTAACAGATAATAAAGGTAATTCAGAAACTTTAACACACGTTGTTAGCGTAAATACAGAATTAGTAAGCACAAAATATAGTATTGGTGCTAACCTTTTGGTGCCAAATGCAAGCCCTGATATTACTGTTAGCTCACCAACTGCAAAAGAAGATGGCAGTAACGCATATACTAAAGTTACTATCACTAAAAACGGCAACACATATACACAAGTTATTTCAAGTGCAGAAGAAGTAACAGATAGAAATATATTTGATTTTACGCAAGGTACATGGTATCAAACAACAGATGATGTAGCAAACTATACAACTGTTAATGTAGTAGATATGAGTACTATAGCCAATTCGCTTTATGGAGTTGTGAATGTTACTTTAGAGAGTTCCTATGAAGATTTAACTCCAAAATTAAATGGTACATTACCAGATACAACTATAGATACTGGATACAATAAAACAGAAATTGGTAGTGTATATTATGCACCAGCGGTTGAAGCGTATGAAGTGACAAACAAAAGAGTATATTTATATGAAGATGATAATTCCCAAGCTACAGCTACTATGGTACATGATCAAACATTGTATGGTATGAGGTATGAGTTTAATATCAGCAACAAGTTAGCCGGTGAATATGGAACTTCTGATATTGATATTGACAATAGCTTTATAACAATAAGTGACCCAAATGGAAATGTTGTAGCAAAAAAAGCTTTAGCTAACAGTTCTGCACAAGTTATGGCATTGCCAAATATAGATTATATTTCTGGTGAGTATACAGCTAGTGTAACGATAACACAAAAGAGTGGTATCTCACAAACATTTGACTTGATGGGATTGTTTGTAGATAACGCAAAAATTACTCATACTGGTTTATATTATTATGCAGATTATATTACATCGCCAACAGGTGGTTCTATTGATTATGTGACTAAGTATGAACAAGATAGAGATATTTCTGTTGATAGTGTTTTTTACTTTGATTCAGAAGGCAAAAGATATCAGGCAGGATATTATGAGGGTGTTGTAGAGGATACTGTACCTGTAAAGTACTACTATGAAACAAACCCTGACATTTCATCCGACTTCTTTCTTGGAACTACACAACACCCTGTGACTGTAAATGGTGAGAGCGTTGGAGAAATTAAAGACGTAATTATTTGGGTAGAAGAAGCTCAAAAATTTAGTTACCGAGATGCTAGTAGGATGGATGATTATCGTATAAAGAACTTTGAAGGATATTATGGTTATGTAGCTAATTTAGTTTATCCTTTTGGTTCTTCATACAATCAGTTAGGTTTTAAATCTACAGGTGAAAATACTGTTTACTATCAAATAGAACTTACAAACGGAAATCTTTCACCAGTGCAATCATTTACAATAAACATGGTAAATGACCCAGAAGTAGTTACAGCAGATGTTAATTATGATATAAAAGATTATTATACTACAACTGATGGTGAAAAACTAATTGCATCAGTTGATGTTAGCCTTAGTAATGTAAAATCTATTTTTGGTGGCGATGTAACTGTTACAAGAATGTCTAGGGAATATGATGAAGTTAGTGAAAGTTATAGTAAAACCGGTGAATTTGTTGAACTACCTTATAATGGTGAAAAAATAAACCTGAATTATGAAAAACATGAATATAACTTTATTGATACACAAGAAAGAAAAGAAGATCCTTATTATGACTACGCATATACAAAAGAATACTTTATTTTAACCGATGAATTCGGAAACTCTGCTGAAATCACTCCGTTTTTCGGTAATGAAATATCATCAGCTATTGTACAAGCAACAGAGTATAACATGCTTGCAAAAACATATTTATTTAATGAATTTACTTTAAATGGAAGATGGTATAGTAGTGGCTCTAATTATGAAAACTCATTTGTTGAGCTTGCGATAGATCATGACGGAGAGGGTGTTGCACAAGGCGTATCAGATATATCAGTAATTGATTTTAATAGATCAACTATTCAACTAGAATACTCAGATGGTACATTAAGTGATAAAATTGATGTGTTTATAGATAACCCTGTGTTTAATGATTACACTGGATATGTAGGGGCAGAATGGAGCGACCCATTAGGTACAGCGATTGATAGCAACACTATTAATTTTAAATTTGCAAACCCTATAGACCCGAATAAAGCTGGAGAAATTTACGCAGAAAACATAATACTAAATGCTGTAAGTGAAATTGGGGTAGAAGAAGATTTTTATATATCCTACAAAGATTATGTGAATGAAGGATACTCATATCCTACATATCAATCACACATACTTACAGATGATTCACAAGATACATCTGACGAAAACTTAGCATTGGCAGACGCTGATAATAAAATTTATTTCAACACTTATGCTTATATCGATAAAGGTGACGCATTCGATTACTACCAAATGCCAACAGATATGAACGCACATCTTGTTGATATTAAAGCTACTGATGCTTATGGCAATTCTCATGTATTTGATGCGAAAACAAATGAAAACGAGGGTGCGCCTACAGTAACAAGTATAGTTGGTTCAACACAACAAAACACTGTTAGCCGTGCTATAACAAAAGAACCTTTAACTCTAGTGCTCACAGGAGATAGCAATTTAACTGTTTCTGGTGGCGATGATGATTACCCAGATTACGATGAAAAAATTTCAATAGACAATAACGGCACTAAAAAAGTAACTGTTACTCTTAACTATGACACTGAAATTACAGTAAAAGATTCAAGCGGTAACTCATATTTCTATGATGTTAAAAACTTTGACTTGGATGAAATAAAGTATGAAGAAGAAAAAGAAATTGTACCTTCTGTAGAGTTTACTGATAAAAATGGTAAAGTTATTGAAATTGGCGAAGAGCAAATCATAGATGGCGAGGTTACAGCAAATCTTTACATTGCAAATCCTAATGGTTCTGTTAAAGAATACTTAGTTGATAGCAATGGTGATGAAATTACCTACACTTTTGACCCAAAAGATGCAAATTTCACTTATGATTATAGTATAAAAGGTGGAACTTATTTTGACTCATTTAACGCTACTGGTAAAGATTTTAGCTTTAATTTAAGCAGAGATTATAATATTAAGCTAAGAATTACAGACGTTACAGCGCCAAGTGTGCAAATTACAGTAGATGCATCAAACGGAGTGCAAACTGCAACAATTGACAGAATTTATAGCTATGTTCCTGAAAACCCAGAAGCTTCTCACCCTGAATTACCTAAAGCTCCTAGTGGAACTACAGTATATGATGATATTGCACAATTTACTGGCGATTTAGGATATGCACCTACCTTTATTCTAAACTACGAAATAGCTGATAGAATTGAAACAGAAATATACATTAAACAAGGTACATTAGATGCAGTACCAGCAGACACTACATCTGATACTATCGATGGAGTGGAGTTAAACTTGCTAGGAAGCAACATAGAAATTACTAAGTCAGCAGAGTTCACTATTTTTATAACTGATGATAACGGTAATACTTCTATAATTCCAATTAGCGTAACTATGACAGACAAACCAGATTTTGATCCTATTATCGAAGAGGTAGATAACGGAGATTACGTTAGAGTTTATGTTAGCGAAGACAACCTAGCTGTTGATAGCATAAGGATTGTAAGCCTAAGTGCAAAGGTAGAAACAGCAACTGGTGAACACAAAGGTAAAGCGTATATAGACCTTACTACTAATGAAATACATTTAATTCAGTATAACTACATTATGAACGGATTAGCGTACTCAGGTTATAAAGAAATTACGACTAATGGTATTATAGGCGACACTGCCCTTGCGATTGTAGGAAATATATTATGGTCTAGCAACAGTAAAGGTTCTACAAACACTGATGTTACAGCGATTTATACATTAAATAAAGATATTGTAGCTATTGATGCTACTGAGGCTGTTAAAACAGAGGTAGAAAGTGGAAACCTAGAATTTACTGCAAGAGACGACAAATTCACCTTGGTTTATAAAAATAATGTTAAAACTCCTCACAGAATAGAACTGACAGCAGCTGACGGAACAACATTGATTATAAACACTGAGGCAGTGGAGAATATAACAAAGACTGCACCTACAATTACTCATACAGAAACCCTAGCTGAAGACGGAAGTTATATGAATATCAAATTCACGTCAACTATAGATGTCAACTTTAAAGAAGGTGGCGCTAGTGGAAGAACATTTAATAAGAAAATCTATGAGAATGGTGAGTATGAATTTAACTTTACAGATGCTGCTGGAAACACTGCTACTGAAAACATCACTATAAATAGTATTGTATCAGAAGATTTACAAATGACTTTTGCATTATCACAATCAGGCGAGTTTACAGAAGATGCGAATAGCTTTGATTTATCAGTTGGCGATGTAATTTGGGTGAAAGTTAACAGAGCAAGCACAGTTACATTAAATAGTGAAGAAAAATCTGTTGTTGCAAATACAGCTACAAGCTTTACGGTTAGCGATCCAAACGATGGCTATACACCGTCTATCTCAGCAGTAGATACTTATGGTAATAGAGATTACTTTATTTTCAGAAATGTAAAAACAGTAGACGTAATAGCTCCTAAAATTATCATTAGAGAAAACGAAATTTTCGCAAGATTAAGCGATACAAAAGCTGAAATAGAAAGCGATTTAACACGTAATGCGATTGTTGTAGATAATGAAGATAGCTCGAAAGTTGTTTTAACATTTGATTTTGACATGAGAACTACAGCTGGAACAGAAAATGTAACTTATATCGCAACAGACCCTGCCGGAAACACTAAAACAGAAACAATGAAGTTACGATTTGTTTCCGATGATGAACCACAACCAACAGTTAACGACGAATTTGTTGAAAGAAATGGTGTGGTGACTGTTACTATCGGTGAACATGAACTTATTGCTAACTTACCTAAACTAAATGGTGCGTATGAAGAATATACAGTGCTTTTAGAAAAAGGTATTAAAACAGTAGCACAGTTAAAAATAGGTTCTACTGTATTAGAAGCAAATAACAACACAAATAGTCCGATAGACCTTGAATTTGAAGAAACTGGTTACTACACAGTTTGCATTAAAACACAAGGTAGAGACTACTATAGTTTCATTGTATATGTAGAGTGAGGAGAATTATGAATAAAATATTTAAAAAATCAATGTCATGGTTAATGGTTTTGGCTTTAACAGTACAAACAATTCCTTTTTCTAACAACAGTACAGTTTTTGCGGCTGAAACATTAGTAAATGACTTGCCAGAGAAAATAGAGATAGATGTTGATGATTACATTAAACTTTCTGTTTCTAAAGAAAACGGAGGATTTTTAATTGATACTGGCGAGGGTGACAAGCTAGAAGCAGAGGATGATAATAAATTCTTGATGTACCCAGATGAATATTATGACACCTCTTACACCTCCTTTAAAATAACAGAAGAAAACGGTTCTTCAAAAGATTATATTTTCGGTAGAGAATATGGATTTTTGGGAATGTCCAGCGAAATGATTTCAACAGAAATACAAAACGGAAACACAGTTGTATCAAAATGGAAACTAAACGACTTGGTGTTTACACAAACATTGGTTGTTCTAAACGAAGCAAATGTGTCGCACGGTATGGTTGAAATATCCTACACAGTAGAAAACACAGGAAACACAAATTACTCTGATATCAAGGCTCGTATCCTTTTGGATACAGCCCTTGGGTATCAAGATTACGGATATTACGAACTGCCAACAGGCGAATTCGGTGCAGGCGAGAAATACACAACAGTAGAATCAGAGGTGTTGCTTGATAATGCTGGGGGTAAAGCTTATGACAGTATGTTTTTTGTGTATGACGATTTGGTTAACCCAAAAGTTAGAGCATATACAGTTAATGCTAATGTAGGTAACGAGACTATAGAACCTACTGAAATAGCTTTCGGTCACTGGCAAAATTTCTCTAATCAAGTTTTCGATTTCACACCTCAAGAAGATTTGTTTTTCACAAACCCATATAATATAGAGAACATGACTGCTGACAGTGCGTATGCATTATACTTTGACATGGGCGCAGTGGCATCAGGACAATCTTCAAAAATTGCTACTAACTATGGTATATTCTCTAATAGTGATGAAACAGGAAATAACGATATTATTATTAATTTCTCTAAAACTCCTGCTCCATTAGCACTAGACCCTAACAGTAGCGAACCACAATATACAAATGGTGGCGCTTTTGAAATTGCATTTCAATTGCAAAATCAAAGCGAAGCTGATATAGAAGATGTTTGGCTAGACGTTAAACTGCAAGCAGGCGTAAGCATTGCAGACGGTGAGGAATATTCAGAAAGAATAGAAGTTGGCAAAATCAACAGATTAGGAAATGCAGACTATTCCCTTAACCTTGTAGCAACTGCAGAAAACGAGATTTCTGACTATAGAAGTATTGTTATTCAAGCCTATAAAGGAACAACACCTATTTCATCAGCACAAGAGATTTACGTGTTCTGCCCAGGTATTGGAACAGACGGTGTGGTTGTAAACTCTTTAACACCTGAGATAATATACAATGAGCTTGAAAGAGATATTTTTATATCAATGGCAGGTACTGGTGCAGTTAAAAACAAAGGTGATTACGACCTAAAACTTATCAACACCAACACAAAAGAAGAATACATTGTTCCTCCGAGTGACATAACAGTGTTTACAGGAGATAACTCTGTGCAAATTCATTTAGAACACGAAATGACTCCTGGAGCTTGGAGTGTGCTATTTGATTTTAAAGACGAAACTGCTGATGATGTTACAAGTGGAAGCTTAACTTTCTCTGTAACAGATGACCCTAAATTTAAGCCTAATACTTATGGATTGGTGACAATTGAGAGAGATTCTACAAGTGGTGACGAAAGAAATAATTATTCAATTAAAATATACAAAGACGAAGAAGAATATAGCAAATTAAACACAGATCCTAACAATTTAACAATGCTAGAATTCAGAGGTCTATTTACTGTTAAAGAAGGTACAAAAGACGACCCTAAAGAACTTATCGGAATTTCTGATGTTTTAGCAGATGGAACTGTCCAAAACACAATGGTTATTAGTAATACTTTAGATGTTGAAGATGGTATAATCACAATTACCAATGAAGACGACACCATTAATGTTGACATGGATGCAAAAATTTATACAACAGGTGCAAGAACAGTGGTTTGGAATGGTGTTTGTGCGATTTCAAGTTTTGAAGACGGCGAACAAATGGAGTTGCTACAATATAACTACGACGGTAAAGTAGTTGGTAGTGATATTGGTGAAATGGAAAACAGTGTTGCTAATACAAATGCAATTACCTTAATTTGGCCAGGAGCTGCAAGTACAGCACAAACTATAGGCGGCGTATTAATGGAGCTTCGTTATGGACAGTTTGGGCAAATGGCAACTGAAAGAGGAACAGTGACATCAAGTACCCCAAAAGTTCCAGTTTTAGCATTCGGTGCACAATTATCACCAGATTTATTAGTGCCATCTAGTTATTGGTCAAGTGGTGCAGAAGCTAATAATCTTTCACAAATGGAACAACGACAAATGGATTTAGTTAATGATTCAGCTAATCCATATTACGAAGCAAAAGCATTAAGAGATATTCAAGACAAATATGCAAGCGCACAAGAAAACCACGAAAACTGGTCTAACGCAAAATTAGGACTATATGTTCACGATATACTTTTTAGTGGTGGATTTGTAGGCTTTAACGCAAGCATTGAGGTTGGAATACCAGCGTATGTTGACGGTATGCCGTCGCTAGAAGGTCAATTAGACCTTAAAGTTATTAACAATGAATGGGAATTTGGCGTAAATGGTGCTGCTGACCTTGCTGTTGTGTCAATGGAGGGTAGCCTTAAGCTAAAAAGCTATAACGGAATTCCTGTACCAGACTCAGTCTACTTCTTTGTGGGTGGATTTAGCCCAGGTATAAACGTAGACGGATTTGGAGTATTTTGGATTCAAGGCGCAGGTGGAGGATTCTCTGATTTATACTCAACTATCTTCCCAACATCAAAAATACCTCCTCTAACCTTGCTTATAAGTGGTCAGTTCGGTTTATTCGGAGTACTAACCACAAGAGCGGACTTAGGTTTATCGTTAAGAGGAATAGATGCAACGCTATCTGAGATAGGCGTAAATGGAGTTACTGTTATAGACAAAATGGGATTAGCAGTTAACTGGTATCCAGAGATACGACTATATGCAGGAATAGACATAACTATACTTAATGCAATTTTAGGCTCAGGTTATCTTGTGCTTGAAGAAGACCAAGTAGAGAACGAATGGTTCTGGGAAGGTTTTGCAAGAGTAACTGTTAAAATTCCTGATTATGTTCCAGTTGTTGGTGACATTGAAATCGGTAACATTGGACTTGGAATGGACGTTGATAAAGCGTGGGGAAGCATGAATGTGCTAGATGTAGATTTAGGGCTAACCTACGATTGGTACGCAGGTTCAGTAGAGTTTTCTACAGGAAAGTATAATGTTCCAGAACCTACCTATGACCTGATTTCTACTAGAAATAATACACCAACTGTTAGGGTAATGAACATTGGTACACCTTTAGCTACTTTCTCTAGAATTAATGAAAGTACAGATAGATATATACATCAGTTACCAATTCCAGTAGAGAATGATAATGATGTATTGGCAGAGGTAGCATTTGTAGCAGACAGTGTTGCAGAAGCTGAAAAAATTGCTGAAAACTTAACAGTAGTTTCAACTGATGGAGATGAAAGAACATTAGTTTGGGACGATGGCGATGGAACAACCCCAAATGCAAACGCAATGCTTGTTACTACTCAAAACGGTAGTGTTGTGGATGCTAAAGTAATACTATCATTCTCAGAAAGTGGCGACTTTAATAAAACTTGGGAGATAGGAATTGATGCAAACTCAACTCTATCAAACATTACATTAGAACGCTTACCAAGCATTGACTCTGCTACAGTTACAAATAACTCCATAGAAATTACAGGTGATTTATCAGAAATGAAAACTGTAAAAGTATTTGCAAAAACAGATGATATGGTTTATCCTTTAGCAGAAGTAGAAAGTCCTAGTGGAAACACAACAACATTAACACTAAATCCGTCTCAAACTTTACCGACTGGCACATATCAAGTTGAAGTTGTGGCTGAGACAATAGAGCAAACTTCTAATCCAATAATATTAGCAGATGGAAATTTTGTACACACAAACCCTCACCAACCGAATGCACCAACACTAGAAGCAGCGACATTAGGTGGAGACTTCACAATTGATGTACCAGTGACACCAAAAGGTGAGATAGACGGATACCAAGCTACTATATATGAAGTTAACGCAGACGGTTCAAAAACGGCAGTTCAAGATTTCCCAAGACAAAATATAGAATACAACAGCGAAGATAATGTGATTGTTGTTGGTGGTAGCTACACAGTTATAAAAGGTGATGACGAAAGCTCTACAGAGACAGAAGTTATCAGTTTGGAAGCTGGCAAAAAATATGTGGTTGGTATACAATCATATAACGAAGCAGAAGTAATAGATGACCCTGAAAATGTCATAGCGATATTGTCAGAGGAAGTTTTGTCAAACGAGCTTACAATGGTAGCACCACAAAAGACAGAGATAAGTTTGGAGCTTGCTAATTCTAAACTGCTTACAAGTGATGTTATGCCTAGTGATGGAGAAGTGACTCATAGTTATCAAACAGTAAACAGTGACGACATAAGCGTAACAGTTTCTGCAACAAACGGAACTGTTGTTAAAGGTCAATACAGCCTTGACGGTGGCGAGCTGAAAGATTGGAATGTAGGTAACACAATTACAGCAAGAGACTTGCAATCTGGTATGCATACATTGTCTTTCACAGGAGAAAACAACACAGGAGACACAGTGTTCTCTACAATAGCATTTAATGTTGACACAGTTGCACCTAAACTACTGATATCTTCAGAGATAAACGGTTTCTTTAACAATAGTGATTTAGGAACTGAGCTTACAATTAGTGGAATAAGTGAAACAGATGCGACACTTTATGCGATGGTAGAAGGCGAAAATAAAACAGAATTAACTGTTAACAGTACAGACGGAAGCTTTACAATTGATATACCTCTTGACAGAACAAAAGCTTACCAAAATGTACAATTAAAAGCAGTAGATAAATCAGGCAATGAGAGTAAATTGGTATCAATTCCACTGGTTAATGCAAAGCTTTCTGCTGAGACAGCGAATTACTCAATATATCAAAACGGTACAGATGTTACTAACACAGAAATCGAAAGCACTTATGGTGTATTCTCGCTAGTGTTAACAGCAGATAATGGCGAAGTTATAACAATAAATGACGACAGCATTGTAACTGCAAATGAAGTTAACTGGACAGTTACTCCAAAAGAAGGTAATGCAAGTATTGCTAATGGTAAACTGACTACTGACTTTGGTGCTACAGGTATACTAAGTGCAAATATAGACGGCTACATAGTCTCTGTTGGATACAATGCAGTTGTGCCTGTAATTACAGAGGGCGAAAACCAAACAATTACCCAAGGTGAGCCTATAACATTTACTTCTAGTGGTTTATTTAGTGATTACCTAGAGACAAAAGTAGATGGAAAAACAGTAGATGGAAACTATATTACGTTGAATTCAGGAAGTACTATAGTTACATTAAGTGGTGATTTTACAAATACTTTAACACCAGGAGAGCATACAGTAAGCCTAGTGTTTAACACAGGTGAAGCAACTACTACATTTACAGTACTGGCAAAATCTACTGATAATAATGGTGGAACAGACTCTGGTACAGGAACCGATACGGATAATCCTGATACAGGAGATAGCTCTAACATTGGATTATTACTAATGATTATCGCTATATGTGGATTAGCTCTGATTGTTATACTTAAAAAAAGAAGTACAAATAGCAAATAAAAATAGAATATCATATAATTAATGGCTTTGCACTTTTTGCGCAAAGTAATCAACCGTATTAAATCTGAACCAAATTAATTGGACAAGATATAATACGGTTGTTTTTATGCCTGAATTACTAAAATTTACACATCGTTCTTTACTGTTTTTCTCATAACTGAAATCTACATGTAATTATTATGTACGATTATGTGCAAGCGTCAATCTCTTTAGCAGATTTACATCTACAAGGAAGTTATTAGCTATCAATACAAAGAAAATCTGTGTGAGTATAAAGTTTCGCATTGAATTAGTTAAAAAATATAGATAAACTTATTTGTCGCGATTTTTATGACTATCAGCAAACTGCTTTGGCGTAACTCCGTAAACATTTTTAAACTTGCGTATAAAACTAGAGGAACTTAGATAGCCGATTTCTTCGGTAATCTTATTGATAGAATAATCTGTGGTTATCAGAAGCTCTTTTGCTTTTTCGAGCCTCAGCTTTGTAACATGAGATATAAGTGTAGTACCTGTTTGAGATTTATAGTAGTTACTAATATTAGCCAAAGTCATATTAAAGTGAGAAGCTAAATTCTCAATAGAAAAGTCTATGACAAGATAGTTTTCGTTTATATATGAATTGATTTTATCGATAAACTCTAGTTTGTCTTTTCTCTGATTTTCACTGATATAGTTATGTTCGCTAGTGCATAAAAGCCTTACCAAATTAATAACATCATCACAGTTGTTTAGGTCAGCCATTAATGAAACATAAGTATTGTAGAAGTTTTTGTCGATATTAGGCATTTTAGCAGTTTTTAGTAAATTAGAAAGAATGCTCAACAAGTCATAACAAATGCTTCTTGCGTAAAATAAAGGACAATTTGTATTTTTTATGTAGTCTTCAATCTGAGATAACGCACTAAGAGCCATTTTTAAGTTGTTATTGCTAAAGGCTGCTTGAAATTTTTCAATTAATAGATACGGATAATCGGAATGTTGATTGTCAAATGTAATGGTATCTTGGTATACAATACTGTCTGGACCTTTAATAAATACATAGTCAAATGCAATCACGGCTTCTTTATATGAGGTAGTAACTAAACTCAAACTAGAATATATTCCACCGACACCAAAAGACACTGTATCAGTGTCAAAAATTTGGGATAATTCACGCTGTAATGTCTGTAAAGTTGACGGCAAGCTTAACTTATCTAGCTCATTTAAAGAAGCAATAAATACAAATTTATTCTGTGTGTCGGTACATAGATAACCTTTTATATATTTGTTGAAACATTTTTCTATATAATTAATAGGTGTAGAATTTTGATTTTTGATAGAGGTAAAACATATAACACAATAGTAATCTGAATTAAGATAAATGTTAAACGGCTCTGCCTCGGAATTAAATTTATCACTGCTGTCAAACGATCCTCTTAACAGACGTTGAAAAAGATGAGCTCTTGAAGAAATTGAAGAGCTATGTATTAGATATTCATTTTGACTAATTAGGTAATCAAAAGAGCCTTGGATAAGTTCAAAATTCAGCTGTTTTTTATCGGTATTAATATTAGATATTTTATCTAATATATGCTTTATTGGTGAGTAATTCGTTTTTAAGCTGTATTTTATAACAAAAAATTCAAAAATAAAGGTTAGCACTATAATGCTATACAAAAGTATGTTGCTAACAGAAATATCAGTTAAAACATCACTTAACGATGAAACACTGATATATTTCAATGCAAAATTGTCGGAATCATATATATTTATTATATTAGAAGCATGAGCAAAATTATTTTCATTAGTGTTTTGAATTACCTTAAGCAAGTCGTTATCAAAGTTAGAACTAGAATATACTGCTTCATTATTAGAATTAATAACAGAAATTGCAGATAGATTTTCATCTTTGATTAAAATGTTGTTTATATATGAAAGATCCAAAAAGAACAATAGCTTAGAATCTTCATCGCTGTTATATGTGTTAAATTTAATAGACAAAACTAAGGTTTCATCATCTAATTTCATAAAATTCATCGTGCTTTCATTATTGGAAAACCTAGCTATAAAATTATATATTTTTGTGGTTCCAATAGTTTCTGTCGGGAAGTAATTTTCGACAAAAGATGCAATTCTATGGCTAGAGGTATTAGAGAAGATATATTCATCATTTTGATTATAAAACACTATTGAGGAAATAAAGGTATTTGTAAGTGTATATTTATTTAACTCATCAATTAAAGTAGAGGTAGTTATTACATCATCGGTATCTTTGAGCAGAGTAAGGTCTTTATCCAAGTTGATTGAGTCTACAATTTTACTGCACTCGTTAAAATAATTATCCAAAATATATGATACTTCTTTTAACTGTTTTGCATTTTCACTTTCTACACTCTCTCTGAAAGTAGGTAACAAAAATATTTGTATATACAAAAACAATAAGAAAAATGGTATTAGCAAAACTATTATGTATGAAATTAAGTATTTGCTAAAAATAGAAGAAAACTTTTTGTTCATCATATACCGTCCTTAATTTAGTTTACATATCAAATTATACAATAAACATGAGATATATGCAAGAATTTTACGTTATATTTAGCAAGAATCATGTGAAAAAGGCATATAGTAATAACAAAAAACACAGGAATAATCACTTTTTATTGAATATCATTTGAAAATAGCATATAATTAAAAATTGCATATATTATAGTTTTTTGTTGATAAATGAACTAAATACAGTTAAATTTAATTATAGCACATAGTAAAAAAATCATCTATTTACAAAATGACTAATCTAATATACAATCGTTGTAAAGACAAATCGAATTTAACGGGGGACAAGACATGTATAACTTAAAAAGTCAAATATGTGTGGTTGCAGGAGCTTCTTCCGGAATAGGAAGACAAATAGCATTAGAACTTAGTAAATGTGGAGCTACTGTAATATGTGCAGCTAGACGAACTGAAATGTTGAAAGAAACTATAGAACAAATAAACTCAAGTGGTGGTGTAGCCGAAGTATACACTTGTGATTTTAAAGTGCCAAGCGAAGTAGAAAAGCTTGCTTCTTATGTTAAAGAAAAATACAAAAGAATAGATCTTTGGATGAATGGAATTGGCGTTAACACAGCAATGGGTATTACATGGGATTTAGATTTTGATGAATGGTTTAGCGATTTAGACGGAAATTTAAGAACATGTTACATAGGAACAAAATGTGCGATTAATGTAATGAAAGACCAAAAAGACGGACGAATTATAAATATGTCTGGTGGTGGAGTAGTTAAACCAGAGGCATATAACAGTGCTTATGCATGTTCTAAAACTGCAATAGTTAGATTTACAGAATGTGTTGCACTAGAGCTACAAAAAGAAAATCTTCCATTAAAAATTTTTGCTTTTGGCCCAGGGCTTATAAGAACAGAGAGAACAGTAGAACTTGTTGAAAAACCTGAAACGCTTAAATTTATGCCAGGCATTATAGATGCTATCAGAAATGACACCTGCACAAGCATTGAAAAACCTGCTGAGTTTGTAACTTTTATTGCTAGTGGAGCTGTGGATAAACTACAGGGTTGCTTGCTAGCTACTTATATGGATAAAGATGAGCTTATTGAAGACACAGATAAAATTGTTGAAAACGGTGCATATAAAATCATCGTTAAAAATAAATAAAATTAAAATAGAGAGGGACAAACAATTATGAAAAAAACAATCATTAGACTAATTGCACTAGCAATGGCAGCTTCAATGTTGTTTACTGCATGTTCAACTGGTGGAACCGAATCTTCTACTGCTGAGGGCGGAAACGGCACAGAAGGAAGTACAGAATCTGAGGACACTGGAATTTTAACAGAATCAGGCTACCCTATTATCAAAGAGGGAGAAACTTACGAGATCGAAGTATTTGCTCCATTAAGAAGTGGTGTAACTTCTTATGCTGCTGAAAACAACACTTTAACAGCAAGATTTGAAGAAGAAACAGGTCTTTCAATTAAATGGCAAGAAGTACCAAGTGCCGACAGAATTACAAGACTTAACACATTAATGCAAAGTGGTGAGTACCCAGAAGTTATCTTAGATCACTATTGGACAAAATCAGAGCAACTACTGTACGGTTCACAAGGTGTTTTACTGCCAATAGAAGAATTAGTAGCAGAGCATGCTCCTAATTTACAAGCAGTGCTTGATGAATACCCACTTGTAGAAACAAACATGACTATCGAAGACGGTCACATGTATTCTATGCCTGCTGTTGACGCTGCTCCTCAAACAGAAGCTAACTACAAAATGTGGATAAACCAAGTTTACCTAGATAATTTAGGATTAGAAATGCCTACAACTCTTGATGAATACACAGCATATTTACAAGCAGTTAAAGACGGAGATGCTAATGGTAATGGCGATACAACAGATGAAATCGCTATGTCTGGTTCATTTAAAGGCTGGAACACAAATACAATGGAGTTCTTGATGAACAGCTTTACATATTACAGTAAATTTGCTAAATATATGTATATTGATGAAAGCGGTAAAATTGTTTACACAAGAACAACTGATGAAGTAAAAGAAGGTATGAAATACCTGCAATCACTTTACCAAGAAGGTTTAATGGATAACCTAATCTTTACACAAGATGCAGACGCGTTAAAACAAATTGGTAACAACCCAGATACAAATATTTTAGGCTCTTGTGCTGGTGGTTTCTTAGGTTCATTCTTAAATATCAGCGATAGCGACAGATGGACTGAGTTCTCAGCAATGGCTCCACTAGAAGGACCAGAGGGCGTGAGGTACTCGATATCTAACCCATTACAAGGTAGTGCTGTTTTAAGTGTTACAAATTCTTGTGAATACCCAGAGGCAATTGTACGTGCATGGGATTTATTCTTTGTTGATGAAATCGATAGTTACTATACACACAGCTTGCTAGGTGAAGAAGGAACTGACTATTCATTAGCAGGTGACGGCGACTTAAATGCTTTAGGCGAACCAGCAACTTACACAAGAATTACAGCAGAAGCTGACAAAGACGGCAGATATTGGAACCAATTAGGTCCAAACTATAGACCAGAAGATTACTTAGTTAGATTTACTGTAGAGGGCGAAGGCGATGCAGAAACAATGCTTCACCAAGCAACTTTAGATTATTACACACCTTATCTACCAGAGGACTCAATGATTCTTCCAACACTAGGATTTGACACAGAAGAGTCAAGAGAGATAATTGATGCTGAAACAGCGTTAAATGCGTACTTCGACCAAACTTTTGCAACATTTGTTACAACAGATGTTGATATAGATGCTGAGTGGGACGCTTATGTAGCTGAGATGGAGAATATCGGTGTTGCTAGATATGTTGAAATATTCCAAGCAGAATACGATTCTCTAAAATAATTAAATTGCATATTTTTGCCGTGATAAGGCATAGCTCTCTATCACGGCAAAAATTGTTTAATATTATTAGAAAGGTGTAAATAAAGCTTATGATAAAAGCAAATTCTGAACCAAAAGGTCGTTCAACTATTTTAAAGTCTGCATTTGGTAAATGTTGGCAACTATATTTGTTGTTATTATTACCTATTGCGTATATGTTGATTTTTCATTATTATCCAATGTACGGCGCGCAAATAGCTTTCAGAGATTACACCATAACAGGTGGAATTTGGGGTAGTGAATGGGTTGGTTTTAAACATTTTACAAGATTTTTTGAAAATTATCAGTTTTGGGATATTATTACAAACACATTAAGCATTAGTATTTATCAATTAATTGCAGGTATGCCGTTTCCTGTTATTCTTGCAATTTTGTTGAAATATTGTCCGTTGAACCGTTTTGGTAAATTCGTGCAATCAGTTACTTATGCTCCACACTTTATATCCGTGGTTGTTATGGTATCTATAATTATGCAAGTTTTAAACCCAAGAAACGGTATGATTGCAAACTTGCTTGAATTAATTGGTATTGATTATAACATAGATTTACTAGGTATTCCAGAAGCGTTCTCATCTGTGTATGTATGGTCTGGAATATGGCAAAACATGGGATTTGCTGCTATTATATACATTGCAATATTAGCAGGAGTAGACACCAGCTTGCACGAAGCTGCTATGGTAGATGGTGCGACAGTTGTTAAAAGGATAATACATATAGATCTTCCTGCTTTAATTCCACAAGTAACAATTATGTTAATCTTAAACCTTGGTGGTATCTTAAATGTTGGCTTTGAAAAAACATTATTAATGCAAAACACATTAAACGCTTCAGCGTCTGAGGTTATATCTACTTATGTGTATAAAATGGGTATTGCGGCGTCTTTCCCAGACTTTTCATACACAACAGCTATAGGATTATTCCAATCTGTAATTGCATTAATACTTATATTTATAGTTAATCAAGTAGCTAGAAAATACGGGGAGATGAGTTTATGGTAAACAATCTTAGAAAAAAAGATGGCGACAGACCATTTTACATAATAGTACTTGTTATTTTAATGATAACAGCACTGATAATACTGTATCCTCTTTGGTATATATTAATATCTTCTTTTAGTTCAGGTGCAAGAGTAGCAGCTGGCGAGGTAGTTTTTCTCCCACTAGATTTTACACTTGATGGCTACAAAGCAATTATAGACCACGGAAGTATTTTGTTGGGCTATAGAAACACTGCAATATATACGATATTAGGAACAATACTAAATGTATTTATGACAGTTATTGCTGCTTATCCATTATCTAGAAAAGAGCTAGTAGGTAGAAATCAAATTACATTATTTTTTGCTTTCACAATGTGGTTCAGTGGAGGTATGATTCCTACATACTTAATGTACAGGGATATAGGTTTTATCGATAATCCACTAGTAATGATAGTACCAGGAGCTATTGGTGTTTGGAACATGGTAATTACAAGAACATATTTCCAAAAATCTATACCTCTTGAATTACTAGAAGCAGCTAAACTTGACGGTTGCTCTGATATTGGTTATTTAATGAAGATTGCACTACCTTTAGCAAAACCAATAATCGCAGTTATTACACTATACTATGCAGTTGGTCACTGGAACGCATTCTTTAACGCAATGATATACATACATTCATCTGAATATTATCCTTTGCAATTAATTCTAAGAGATATATTAATTTTTGGACAAGACTTAGAAACTGGCGCTGGCAGTTATACAGCAGAAGAAATAGCATACAGAGAAAATCTGCAACAAATGCTACAATATTCTGTTATCGTAGCATCATCAGCACCTATGCTAATGCTATATCCGTTCATTCAAAAATATTTTGTAAAAGGAATTATGGTTGGAGCACTTAAAGGGTAATTGAGATAAAGATAAACACGACCTTAAAGATTGGAGATTATTATGAAGTTAAGTGAAGCATCTAAACGTGCTGCTACTTACCCAAAAGGGCAAGGCGAGTGGTATTGTCAGTTCGACTACAGTGATGTACAGGGGATAGGACTAGAAGAAGGCGTGTACAGACGTGACCCTAGTGCAGTTGTTAAGATAAATGATTTGTACTATGTTTGGTACACAAAAAGTGTTGGCGAGGTAAAAAGAGTAGATGGCGACACACATAGCAAACAATGGCCGTGGGATTATGCTGATATATGTTATGCTGTATCAAAAGACGGCATAAACTGGGAGGAAAAAGGAATTGCAATTCCACGTGGTGGAAAAGGTGCTTATGATGAAAGAACTGTTTGCACACCAGAGATTATGGTGCACGATAACAAGTATTATTTGGTGTACCAGTGCATGGTGCAAGAGGGTGTGTATAGAGGCACTTATGAAACAGTAGCTATTGCGTGTTCTGATAGCCCTGATGGACCTTGGACAAAAAGCGAGCAACCTATTCTTACAAGACCTGAAAGTGGGCATTGGTTTGACGATTACGAGACATATAATGATGTTGAGTTAGAGGGTGCAGTACATGACCCTACATTGTTTTTCTATAATGACAAGTTCTATCTATACTATAAATGTGGTTTAAGAATGAATAGAGGTACAAAAAACGAGGACTTTGCTGGAACTACAACTCGTTGGGGCGTAGCTATTGCTGACAAAGTAGAAGGCCCGTATATACCAAGCGAATATAATCCTATCTCTAACAGTGGACACGAGATTATTATGTGGGAATACCGTGGAGGTATGGCAGCAATGATAAACCGAGATGGCCCAGAAAAAGGTACAATTCAATATGCTAAAGATGGTATAAACTTCCACATTATGTCAAGAATAAACCACAGCCCAGCAGCAGCAGGACTTTATAGAACAGAAAGTACTGACGATAATCCATTAGAGGGTTTAAGATGGGGATTATGGCACACCCCACCTGAAGAAAGAACTGGAAAATGGGATTACATTAGACATTTTAGAATTAAAAAAACATATTTAGATTGATATAGACATTGCTGAAACTATCATGTTAGATAAGAAGAATTATGAAAACTAATCTTACACAAATTGTTATCTTGTTAAAACAGTGTAGAGAAATAAATTAAATATGAATAAACTGAAAAACTGAAATTCGAATGTATAACAAAAGAATTATGAGGAATTAAAAGTCCGCTTAAAAGTTAGATTAATCTAGCTTTTTAAGCGGATTTTTGTAAATGATAATAATTAACCTATTATTGCATTTAAAGAAAAAATACGGCACACCATATATTTATGGTACTCCTTATGGTTACAAAGGCAATTTTAACAGATATAAAAGATAAAAGTAAAGATATGATTATGTACGCTAGATATAAAGGTATGTTGACTAAAAACAAACCTAAAGCTTATATTTATGCTGACTATGACAGAGTAGTAGGTTTGGTAAATATGTTAGCAGAATTCAGCATAGAAACACCACACAAAATATGTAAGCACTCATTAAAATTTGTGAAAAATATAGAAGAAGGAGTTATAACTATAACATCTGAAAAAGAAAGAATTGAGCTTCTAAAAGCTAAAAAAATCCTTGTGTTAGCAGATGATGTGTCGATTATGATTACAGATAAGTCAAACACAGCAGTTAGAGTAGCTACTCCTTTTTTAAGAGGTTCACAAGTTGCTACCCATTTGCCTTTTATGGGAATAAAGGTGCGGACTATTTACGTGAGTATATCGACCAATATTTAAACACGCTATTATAAGTCTCTTAGAAACATAATTGCTGAGCACACAGTGAGTATGATGAATAAACTAAAAGTTCAAACTACTATCCGAATTTTCTAGTAATAATAAATTTTTTAACAGTGAGCATGAACGAATATATAAGGGCATTACAAAGCGACAAGAAATATAAGTGAGCGGGTATTCCGATTAATTTATGACGTGCTGTATATTTAATCGTGGTTCTTTTGAAGCTAAATCCGTGTTAAAAAAGTAAAGCAGTACAAATGTTACTGCTTTACTTTTTTGAGCTCTTACTTAAATTATTTGCCACAATTAATTAATGAAATCAAAATCTAAGACTTAATATTATGACGGTTATTTAATTAATAAGCATTAATAAATTCACGGGTCATTTTTGACCATTCTATAACCTTGTCACGTGGATTAACCCCAAGTGTACCACCGATGTTAAGCACTATTTCAGTACTACAACCATGTAGTTTACTTGCTTCTAGCACACCACGAATTTCTTTTTCTGCATTTTCTCTATCCATTTGTTTGCCTAAGAAATGTGTGCCAGCTGCACGATAGCTATAAACATAGTCGTTTTTGATAGCCTTTGCAGCAGTTTCGTAGTCGCACCATTCACTTACAGATATTTTCCTTGCATTGTGAAATTCACGTATTAAATCCACTTTTTTGTCAAGCACTTCACAACAACCAACATTAGAATACTTGAATACGTCCATAGCAGGTATATCATAATCAAAGCTAAATTCCTTGTGCATATCACCAGACACGCAATTAAATACTTCAGAACAACTAAAGCCCCATGAGTTATCCAGTGGTACTTTGTGTGCAAATAAATCTTTGCCTTGGTAGTCACGGAAATCGTACATACCAGTTGCGTATCTTAACCCTGCTGAGCCAAGTGGGAAAGATAGGTCAAGCGTGCCCCATAGCCCAGCTTCCTCCATTAGCTTAAATCGCTTGAAAAAATTGTCTTTTATTTGTCCCAACACTTTATGTGTCCAGTCTGGGTCATCATATAAATCTAAATAAGTTTCTTCCAAACCACGCAACCAAGAATATTCATCTGATATTTTAGCTGCAAAGGTAGTCGGGTCCTTAATAACTGTCAATATAGGTTCAAATATCTCTTGTGTAAGCTCAAAATTAGCTCGGCTTGCTTCTTCGTCATAGTGTAGCAATGGTTGGTTAACTTTCTCAGAATCTTCTTCTTTTAGCAGAACAGGGATAATTTCATAAGCGCCACTACCTCCGTCATGCTCAGAGCGATAAATTTGGGCATCAATTCCTGCATAGCTTTGTAAGTTGTATTTCATAGGTGCATAGATAACTGGCTCCAAAACATTGTCATCCTTTAGGTCTTGGTTGTAGAATAAACGTGTTTTAAAGTAAATCTCGAACTCACGTGCCATTGGATCGGTGCAGTAATATGTATCGTTTGGGAATATTTCTGACATAGCCAATGGCCAGTAATGATTTATGAAAACAGGTTTACTACCTGTTACTAGGTCGTTTATATCA
Source organism: uncultured Eubacteriales bacterium (assembly GCA_964370775.1). Taxonomy (GTDB): domain Bacteria; phylum Bacillota; class Clostridia; order Oscillospirales; family Acutalibacteraceae; genus SIG603. The sequence goes on from CAYJKT010000002.1 coordinate 113,903, forward strand.
TACCAACGTTTACGTTTTGCGTCATTTTCAGCTGTCATACACGCTTCTTTATATTTGTGTGCTAAATCTTGTAGATAACTTTTTTCTGATTGTGTCATGTTGCTTGCTCCTTCTAAAATTCAAATATATTCTTATTGTATATTTAATTTTCTAGCAAAAATATATGTTTTCGGCTTTTTTTATCAAAATGCTATTGCTTAATGATTAAAATTTATTTTTAGTATACAATAAGATTGACAAATCATTGTCGAAAGTATATGATATTTACATTGTTATAGTTGTTTTAGTATACAATATGATTAAATCAAGAGTGTTAAAAGAATACAAAGTAACATTATTAGCATTGGTTTTATTAGTTTTAGTATACTAAAAATTGACTAATATCATTAAATCATATCTGAAAGAGCATGTTTCAGCATATTTTATTCTTGGTTTTTTGTTGAGTGTTTGTTGTTTGACTTGTGATATGCATTAGGGGATATGCCTATATGTCGCTTAAACAATTGACTGAACTGTGATGAAGAAGCAAACCCACAAAGGTGTGCAATCTCAGTGCATGTATACATGTTTTTTTCCAGTAGTTCACATGCGTGTTCTATGCGTTTATCAACAATATAATTAATAGGTGATTTACCTGTTATTAACTTAAATTTATGGCGAAAATAATCATAATTATAGTTTAATGATTGCGCCATATCTCCAATTGTTTTATCAAAAAATAAAGTTGAGTCAATTTCTTTTATAATCGCCAACATATCACTAGTACTATCATGCGATGTTTTTATAGTGCGTGTAAGTTTAAGCAAAATTTCGCTTATTTTAAGGTTGCAGATGTCGAAATACATCGCTTCTTTTTGCTTATATTCAGCAGATATTTGCTTGAAAATAAAAAACAACTCATCATCTTTTATATTATATATACCATTATCTAAACTATCAATATTGCTATTGCTGAAAAATCGTAAACAGCTATATCGTGCGTCTTCATGGCAAATTTGGCTACGTTTAGTATTGGGTTTAATAAAGCAGACACTGTTGGCAGTGCCATGCTGTTTTACACCGTTTATATCTATCTCGATATGTCCACTAATTAGATAGATTAACTCATAGTATTTACAAGAAAAATCTTTCAGTACATCGCCTTGGTTGTAATGAAGATTAAAGATTGAATGTAAAGTTTGCTTCATACAAAATAACTCCTTAAAAGTATATGTGTTTATACTGTACCATTAAATCATTTTTTTATCAAGAAATTTTTGATATAAGTAAAATACATAAGTGAAAAGGAGATTATATAATGATACTAGAACAAAAAATAACAGGAGGAAAACAATATGAAAATGAGTAAAGCGTCTCAACGTGCTGCGAGCTACCCAGACAATGGACAAGAATGGTTTGCAAGTTTTGCGTACACAGAGGTAAAAGGTTTGGGTTATGAGGAGGGTGTACATCGTCGTGACCCAAGCAGTGTTATAGAGGTAGACGGTGTTTACTATGTGTACTACACTAAATCTGTTGGCCCACACTTTGGTAAGTCGGCTAAACGCAATCAAAACTCCAAGATTTACCCTTGGGATTGTGCCGATTTATGGTATGCTACAAGCAGTGACGGCATGGTGTGGGAAGAGCAAGGTATAGCAGTGCCACGTGGTGGCAAGGGTGAGTATGATGAACGAACAGTTTGCACACCTGATGTATTAGCACACGAGGGCAAATATTATCTAGTGTATCAAGCGATTGCAAATGTGGAATACACTGGTAGAAATGAAAATGTAGCAATGGCAGTAGCAGAAGACCCTAGAGGGCCTTTTGTAAAGCTAAACAAAGAGATACTAAACCCTATGGAAGACGGTGAGTGGTTTGGCGATGACAATGGGGATTATAATAAAGGTGAATTTAAAGGTGTAACACATGACCCAAGTTTATATTTTTATAACAATAAATTTTATCTATACTATAAATGTGGCGCAAATGATATAAACTCTTTAAAAGGTTATGGTAAAGACACAAGGTGGGGTGTTGCTGTATCTGACAATATAACAGGTCCATATACACATAGCGAATTTAATCCTGTGACAAACAGTGGGCACGAAACAATGTTATGGCATTATAACGGAGGCATCGCAGCTCTGCTTAATCGTGACGGACCAGAAAAAGATACGATACAGTATGCACAAGACGGCATTAATTTTGAGATGATGTCTAGGGTTACAGAAACTCCACAAGCAGGTGGCGCATTTAGATGTGCAAACCATGATGATTCCCCACTAGAGGGTATAAGGTGGGGGCTTTGTCATTATGATGAACGTGGTTCTATGTGGAACTATATTGTACGCTTTGATTTAGATCAACGTCACCCGTATGCAGTGTCTCATAAATATGCACCAAACAATACAGTAGGCTTTGGTGCATGGTAAAATGTAAATAATCAACTTAATTAAGAGGTGTTATATGAAACTACAGCAATATAAATCGCAGTTTGAATTGGTAGTGTGTGGAGCTGGAATGTCTGGCATTGTTGCAGCATTACAATCGGCAAGAAACGGAGTTAAAACTGCACTTATAAATGACAGAGGCGTGCTAGGTGGCAATGCAAGCCCAGAGGTGCGTATACATATCTGTGGTGCAAATGGCACGTCAGAGTTTAATATGTATGCTGACGAAGGTGGTATACTAGGCGAACTGCTCACCGAAAATCGCCGTAAAAATCCACAAGGTAATGTATATTTGTGGCATGATGTTCTGCTAGATAAAGTACTATCACAAGAGAATTTAACAGTGTTTTTGAACACTTATATCGACACTGTAAACCTAAATTCAACTGACGATGCAATCATAAGTGTTGAGGGCACACAGTCTGGTTCTGAGAAACGTCATATTATTGAGGGCGGTTTGTTTATTGACGATACTGGAGATGGAACAGTAGGATTTTTGTCTGGTGCTGAGTATATGTATGGTAGAGAAGAACGTGCAAAATGGGACGAAAGTATTGCACCAGAGGTGGAAGATAAGGGTGTGTTGCTAAGTTCAATGCCGTTTTACTCCAAAGATTTCCACCGAGATATGCCGTATAATCAGCCTGAATACTCGAAAGATATTGCACAAGAGTTTGAAAATGCTTTGCCAACACGTGAAATTCCAGACCGTATACCACTTGATGCTAGGTATGACGGCTATAGATTTCAATGGTATTACGAGGTTGGAGCAGGGCTTCACCAAACATTAGATAATGAAAAAATACGCCTAGAGCATTTAAAATTAGTGTCCAATATATGGGAAAAAATTAAGAACAGAAGTGACTTTAATGCTCAAAACTTTGATTTTGAATACATAAGCCCTGTGCTTGGCAAGCGTGAATCTCGCCGTTTGGTCGGTGAATATATACTAAAACAACAAGATGTAGCATTGCAAACAGATTTTGACGATTGTGTAGGTCATGGTGGTTGGTCAATTGATTTACATTCCGAGGGTGGTTTTTTCTCTGGCGATTTAATAAATCGTCACTACTACCTAAGAGGTGTGTATCAAGTACCTTTTCGTGTTTCAGTTATAAAAAATATATCAAATTTAATGGCTGCTAGTCGTTGTGCTTCGTTTTCTCATGTGGCTCTTGGCACGGCAAGAGTTATGGGTACGTTGTGTATGTTAGGTCAAGCTTGTGGTGTAGCAGCTTCACTTTGCAAAAAATATAACGCTTTACCAAAAGATATATCGGATAATCATATATCAGAGTTACAACAGCTATTACAACAGGGCGACCAGTTTACATTCCAAGCTAAAAAACATCACCCAGCAATTAAAAATAGCAAGATAACTGCCGACACTACATTTAACGGAAAACTAGCACACTCAGGAGAATTTTTGCCAATTAATACAAGTATGGGATTATGTTTGCCAGTAACACCTGAGGTAGAAAGCATAAATATATATGCGAAATCTTGTTGTGATACAGAACTGAAATACAGCATATATATTCCGTCTAAGAGAGAAAACTATGGTGCAGAGGTTAAAATATCTGACAATTGCATACCTTTAAAATCAAGTGAAGATATGCATGAAATTGTAATTCCTGTAAACGGAGTAGGTGAGAAATCTGCAAAAGTGTTTATCTTGTTTGAAGAAAATAGCGAAATACTGCTAGAGATGACAAAGGATAAAATTAATGGTTACGACGCTTTTGTTCAGCGAAAAAATATTGACGATACTTTCTTTGATATAGTCACCTTGGATACAAAAACATTTTTGTGGAAACATCTTGATATATTGCCTGTTATAAATACGCTGGTAGATGTATTTTCAGCTGATAACATAACAAATGGCTATATTAGGAATTACTGTCACCCAAATCTATGGTTGTCTGTTGACGACACACCACAATCTTTACGAATAGATTTAGCAGATAAAACATTTGTGAATGAAGTAGCTATCACTTTTGATAGCCTAAGCGAAAATCTTAAATATGATAATCTAGAAACTTATTACACTACAAATTGTTGTTCTAGTGTTGTAAAAGATTATGATGTTTACGCAGTTTGTAATGGTGTGGAGAGCAAAATATCTTCTGTACGTGATAATTATCAAAAAGTAAATCGTGTTTCGGTAGGCTTAGAATGTAGTGCTATACGAATAGAACTGATTAAAACAAATGGCTCTAAGCGATTTGCAATATATGATATTGATTTCTATTAATAAAACAACAACGGAACTATTTAAAACAGTTCCGTTGTTGTTTTGTTTGTTAAGATTATTTAAAGAATAACCTAGCAATCATTGCGATATTGAGTAGGTGTAATGCCAATCTTTTGCTTGAAAATTTTAGAGAACTGATATTCATTATCATAACCTACTTGCACAGCAATTTGTGATATTAGCTCAGTAGAGCTTTTTAGTAATTCTTTTGCGTGTTGCAGTTGTATTTGCAACAGGTATTCTTTTATTGACATGTTTGTTTGTTTTTTAAACAGCGAGCTTAGGTAAGAGTGTGATACATTAAGTTGTTTTGCTAGTTCGCCTATTGACAATTTTTTGTTGTACTCTTGCTGTATTATCTGTTTAACATTACGCACTATGTAGTTGTTGTCTTGGTTTTCTTTTAGAGACAAAACTGTTTGCTTTAGTGCCTCCATTACTTGCACAATTATCTCTTTGTTGCTAAGTAGTTGTGTGAGTGTTTCGTCGTCGAATTCAAAGTAAACACTTGTTATTTGAGTTGGATTAATATACTCACAGTATTCTGACGTTATACGTATAATACTTTTAGTAGAATAAAAAAGCTTACCAGCGTCTATAAACTCTATGCTTTCAATATACTCTATAGTTTCTTCAAAAACAGCTATAAAATCTTGCAACGAATTAGATTTTACATTTTCTAGCTTTAGTAAAAGATTGTCAATATCGTGCTCTTGTCGTTGATATTCTAAGGATAAAATATTGCTACAATGATGTATGCCACTGCTGTTTAGGTTTTGAAACAATTTGGCTTTTGAAATTTGTAGATAAGCTAGTGGGATATCCGTAACTGATGTCATAACATCGCTAACATATATACAAGTATTTTGGTTAAGATAGTTTCCAGCACACAGCACTATGCGTTCTAAGAGGTCATCAACATTAGATAATTTATTGTTATCTTGGTAGTTCAGAAGTATAGAGATTTCACCCAGGCTAGTTTCACTTAGGTAGCCGTATTCAAAATCCTTTAGTATATCGGTAATGATAGAAAAGATAACAGGAGTTATACCTCCATTGCTAGCTACTTCACGCTGAATAAACGTAAATGAAGCAACACAAAATTTATCAAAAGGCATTTTTATTTGATACTCATTGCACTTTTGCACAAAGTATTCAATATCATAGATACGGTTAAACATCAAGTTTTTTATAAATGCAGATCGCATGGTGCTCAGCTCGAAACTGCTCATGTTTGCGCGTGCATTTATACCATAGTCCGTGCTTTCTAGCTTCTCTTTAGCCTTGCGTACACACTCGGTTATTGCATCACAGCTCATATCCATTTTTAAAAAGTAATCTAATGCACCCAACTGTAGCCCTTCTCTAACATATTCGTAGTCATTATGAGAGCTAATTAGTATAAAATATATACTGGGATAGCTATTTTTGCATTCTCTTATAAGGTCAATTCCGTTCATTATAGGCATATTAACATCGGTTAGCACTAGATGTATCTCGTTGTTTTTTATTACTTCCAGAGCTTCTTCTCCTGTTTTTACCTTTGCAACAAGATTAAAACCGTTTTCTTCCCAGTTGATTATATTTACAATGCCCAGTTGACTTATTATTTCGTCATCTACTATCATAAAATTGTACATTGAGTATACCACCTTATATATAATTATGGTCGATTGGTATAGAAATTAACATGCTTGTACCTTCCCGTTCATTACTATAAATCTTTAACGCATGTTTTTCGCCAAACAATCGTATTAATCGGTTATTTACGTTAGGCACGCCTATGCCATTTAATCCATTGCTATCCATTGTCTTGTCGGATAATACTTTATTTATTTTCTCTGGCGACATTCCAACGCCATTGTCTTTAATTAATATATACAGTGTATCATCTTGGGTGTAGCATTTAATCTCTAGCAATCCCATGCCTTTTTTAGGCTCTATTCCGTGGAAAATTGCGTTTTCTACAATTGGTTGCACAATAAACTTTGGCACAATCACACCTAAGCTATCCTCAGATATATCACAATTAAATTTGAATTTATAGTTATAGCGTATCTGCTGTATTTTTATATAGGTATCTACAATTTCCATTTCACTAGACAATGAAATAAACTGCCCTTTGGTGTGACTAGCAAGCCTTAACAAATTTGATATAAGGTCTATGATATTCATTATATTGGTTGCGTTTTGCATCTGTGCCATAAATTTTACAGTGTTTAGAGTATTATACATAAAATGTGGGTTTATCTGTGACTGCAACACTTTATATTTTTCATCGTTTACCTCTTTTAAAAAGAGTATTTTTTGCTCTATTAATTGGTTGAGGTCAGCAGTCATTGTGTTAAAAGTCTCGGTCATATCACCAATTTCATCACGAGAAGATTTCGGCACGTATACATCTAAATCGCCGTTACGAACTTTTTCCATTCCCCTAACTAGTTTTGATATAGGAGTGGTAATACGGTTTGATAGTATTACTATGAATATAGCTGCTATACATATAAACAAGATTGTAAGTAAAAGTAGTTGATTAAGAATTACTTTACTGTCGCCTGTAACTATGTCACTCGGTGTTATAGATATTATTCTCCATGAAAAACTACTCATGTTTTTCTCTTTAATTATCGAGCTTTCTGTTGGATAGACAAAGTCTTTGCCAATCTCGGTAGCTTTGCTAGAGTGCAGTATTCTATCATCAGAGTTTACTATATATAGCACAGTGTCCGCCTCTAGGTTATCAGTGCTAATCATTTCAAAAAAATACTCTGCCTCTAAATCAATAAAAAAATAAGCATATAGCTCGCCAACAGAGTTGTGCAACGGTTTATAAAATCTTAGCAGTTCTGTCTTGGGCTGTATATACGTTTGCTCCTGTATATATTGAAGATTGTAGTTTGAGTCAAATGTATAGTTTTCAGCAATCTCAACATACTGTTCTTGTTGAGAAGAAGAAAGTATACCTATATTACTTTTAAAAGCAACGCCATCTAGGTTGTACACATAGATATTACTAATTGACTGATAAAAGTCAAAGTTTACAAAGTTGCTTATATAATAGTTAAGTTCGTTGTGTGCAGTAACTTGTTCTAAATCAGAATAATCACTATAACTGGGTGACATTCTGTTGTAGAGTATATCAGAAGCCGTAAGAAATTTAATTGTATCTTTAAAGTGGAATACGTGCTGTTCTGTTATATCGTAAACAAAATCAAGGTTCTCTTCCGTTTTCTTTGTGTAGTTATCTATTATTATACTATTTGCAGCATAGTAGGATAAAAAGCCGATGATTAATGAAAGGGTAGTGAAAAGTGATAAAAATATAATAATTAGTTTAACTTTTATCTTCAAAACTATTACTCCTCTCTGCTGTTATCGTTTAATTATAGCACAATTAAAACGTTTTATCAAGCTTGTAATTTATCAGTTTGTACTAATTTTAGAATAAAAAAGAATAAAAAATGTAAAAAAACAACTGTTTGAAAAAATTGTATACTAAAAATCCATATAAATTTAACAAATAATAATAAATTTATCAATTTATTTTGCACTTCACAGAATGTATAATATAAACATACAAAATTTAGGAGGAAGAAATAAATGTTAAAGAAAATTCTATGTTTAGCTATGGTACTATCCATGGCAACAAGTGTTGTAGCTTGTTCAGAGGCACCAACAACATCATCTGATGACACTTCCGAAGGTACATCATCAAATGCAAACACTGAGGAATCTGAGGAATCAGAAGATACAGAAGAAAAAGAACCTATACACCTAATCTTCAACCTTGGCGCACCTCACGATGAGGATGTGGCTGCACCACAAGCACTAGAAGATGTTATGTCACAAGAAAAATATTCACACGTAACTTATGAAGTTATTCCTTATGACGTTACATACACAGAAACATTGCCTATCACAATTGCGGGTGGTCAACAAATTGACATTCTTGACGCTTCTAGTGGTATTAACCGTTCTCTATGGGCAGAAGAAGGTCTTTTCTATCCACTAGATGAAATTGCTGCAGAGCAAGGTTTTGACTTTGAAGAACATTACGGCGAAAATATATATAGCGTAAATGCTGGGGATGAAATAAACGTTATTCCTATTACAGCTACTACATGGGGTATCGCTTACAACAAAAAAATATTTGACGACGCAGGTATTCCTTACCCAAGTGCATTTGAGCCTATGACATGGGAAGAATACAACGACCTTGCACTTGCATTAACTAGTGGTGAGGGTGGCGACAAAATCTATGGTACACTAGAAGTTAACTGGGAGATGTACTGGCAAGGCGAGGCTATTATAGGTCTTGGTGGTGCTGACAAATTCTTCACAGAAGACGGTATGTCTAACTTTGATGACCCACTAATCCGTCAAACTTTACAAAACAAATACGACAGAATGTTTGTAGATCAAAGCACTCCTACTTATGCTGATATACAAACTTCAAATACTCAAGTACAAGCTTTCTTAAACGGAAACTATGCTATGCTACCTGCTGGTGACTGGGTTATGAACTGGTCAATGGATTTAGAGCAATATCCACGTGATTGGGATATCGGTATTTGCCCACTTCCTAATGATGACGCAGAGAATGTAAAAACATGGGGTGATGTTCGTGGTATGGCAGTTGGTGCAACTTCAGCTGACCCAGCACTGTCTTTCGAAATCATGACAGAATACCAAGCAAGACTTAAAGAGATTTCTGACCGTCCTCGTATAGAAAACACTGTTGAAGCTGGCAATGTATTTGCACAAGCTATTGAATTCTGGGAAGCTGATAGTGGAATAACAGAAGAAGAATTCCTTGCTGTTTTTGCTAATCCTGATATTGAAATAGTAGCAGAAAAAGTTCTTGGCGACGGAAGTATAGAGTACAACGACATTATGAAAGAAGAAGTAGGTTTATACTTTGTAAATGAGCAAGACTTAGACACAACTATCAACAATGTTGTAACAAGAGCTAACGAGCACTTAAGCACTCTAGAATAAGTTCTTGTATGTAACTGAATAACAAAATTTTAAATAAAACTGTGGCATGGTCTTCATGGAACAGTTTTATTTAATCGGAGGGAGAATTTATGAGTAAAACCACAGGTACTAAGAAAAAGTACAAGTTAAAACATAAGCATAACCTTGCTGGTTGGCTGTTTGTTATACCTTCTACAATAGGCTTCTTGCTGTTTATGATATACCCATTGTTCTATTCGCTGTTCCTAAGCTTTATGGATTGGGATATGTTTAGACCTGAAAGGTCGGAATTTGTTGGTTTTGATAACTATATAGAAGCATTTACCAATGATTACTTTAAAACGGGTATAAGTAACAACTTAATATTTGCAATTATCGCAGTGCCAATACTTATTTTTATTGCTCTTGTTTTGGCAGCACTGCTAAACCAAAAGATATATGCACGTGGTATGTTACGTATGATGTACTTTATGCCATATATTACAACTGTTACAGCGGTTGCAGTTGTGTTCTCTGCACTTTTTCACCCTGTGCGTGGCCCTGTGAACGGAATATTAATGTCATTAGGTGTTACAGACCCACCTGGTTGGGCAGTAAGCAGTGACTGGTCTCTACTTACTGTTGCTATCTTTTGGGTATGGAAAAACATAGGTTATTGCACAGTAATCTTCCTTGCAGGATTACAAGGTATATCTCGTAGCCTATACGAGGCTTCTGATATCGACGGTGCTTCTCCACTGCAAAAATTTATCCACATTACAGTACCTATGGTTTCTCCAACAACATTTTTCCTATCCGTTACATGTGCAATTCAGTCTTTCCAAATATTCGCAGAAGTACAGATACTAACAGACGGTGGACCTGGTACATCATCGTACACCACTATTATGCACATTTATGAAGAGGCATTCCTAAAATTCAACATGGGTTATGCATCTGCTGTTACATGGCTGTTCTTTATACTTATTCTAGTTATCACATTTATCCAATGGCTTGGTCAGAAAAAATGGGTTAAATACACATAAGGAGGTAAATATTATGTTTCGAAAACAGAAAATAAAAAAAGGGATATTGTTTGCATTCATGTTTCTAGTCGGTATCGTTATGATTATTCCTATGGTATGGATGATATCTACCTCTTTTAAGAACGAGGCAGACGTATTTAACATGCCAATACAATGGATACCTAATCCGATTACTTTTTACAACTACGAACGTGTACTAAGTGAGTTTCCATTCTTTACATGGATGGGTAACACAATTTGGTCAACTGCATGGATAGTAGTTATAGTGCTTAGCTTTGGTTCACTTGCTGGCTATGCATTTGCAAAACTAGACTTTGCAGGCAAAAATATACTTTTCCTACTATTTATAGCAACAATGATGGTACCTATTCAGGTTCGTCTAATACCACAGTTCCAAATGTATCAAGCAATGGGTATTATCGATACATGGCTAACATTGGTACTTCCGTGGTCGTTCTGTGCATTTGCAATTTTCCTAATGCGTCAGTTCTTTACAAGTATTCCTAACGAACTACTTGAGGCAGCGCGTATTGATGGTGCAGGTGAATTTAGAATTTTTGCTATAATTGCGTTCCCACTAGCACGCCCACAACTTGCAGCTCTTGGTATTCTTGCTTTTACATGGGGTTGGAACCAATACCTATCTTCATTAATCTACATACGTGATATAAACAAGCAAATCTTGGCTGTTGGTATCGCACTGTTAAAAGATAACATGGCAGAAAACTATGGTATGCAAATGGCTGGTGCTACAATTGCACTGCTACCTATACTTGTAATTTACATGCTACTACAAAAGCAGTTTATCGAAGGTATAGCACTATCAGGCGTTAAAGGATAATTACTTATATATTTGAGGTAACTTTTGTGCTAAATCCGACGAGGGTTGCAAGTACCAAGAGTTACCTTTTATTACTGAAAATACGAAAGGATTAGAAACTATAATGAAAAAGAAAAATATACTATTTATTTTTGCTGACCAGTTACGTACAGATTTTTGTGGGTGCTATGGAGCAGATTGGTTGAAAACACCTAATATCGACAAATTAGCCAAAGACGGAGTTAAATATAGTGGCGCAATTACTGCCTCACCTGCTTGTGTACCTGCAAGAGCTTCTATGCTAACAGGTAAATCTCCACTCGCTAACCGTGTGCTTAGTAACAACCAATGGCTACGACCAGATCACGACGTTATGGGCATACATACTTGGGCGACTACTCTTGCACAAAATGGTTATCATACATCTGCTATTGGTAAAATGCACTTTTATCCGTGGGATATAAGCGAAGGATTTCAACATCGTGTAATTACAGAGGACAAACGTCACACAGCTATACATGATGATTATACAGTTTTTCTGAACAAAAATGGCTACAAAAGACTACATGGTAGCGCAAGCGAGGGTTATTACGAGCACAAAGGTGCTACTGTTAGCTATCTGCCAGAAGAGTTTCAGATTGATCGTTTTGTTTGCAACGAGACATGCGATTACCTAGACGGGATAACAGAGGACAAACCGTTTGCTATGGTAGTAGGTTTCCCAGGGCCACATTGTCCTTACGACCCATCACAAGAGATGATGGATAAAATGCCTGACGTGCCAATGCCAGCTTCTGCTCCTATAACAGAAGAAAGTGCTACATTTTTAGCACAAAACCGCAAAGACAACCTAGGACCTTGGAATGGTGTTGATATTGCTGACTTTAGCGAAGCACAAAAACAAAAAGTTCGTAGACATTATAGTGCGTTGATACAAGCATTAGACGAATATGTAGGGGAGATAATTGCAAAACTAAAAGAAAAAAATATTTATGAAGATACTATAATAATATTTAGTTCAGATCACGGTGATTATCTTGGAGATTATGGTATGGCTGGTAAAGGTCATTTTTATGATTGTGCTGTGCGTATTCCACTTATTATCAAACACCCAGAACAATCACCAAAGGCTTATGACCATGCTGTTTCACTAACTGATTTATATAACACTATACTGAAATTTGGCGGCGTAGAGGTTGAAGACACAGAGGACTCAACAGTGCTTGCTCCATTTGGCACAAGTGATGAGCGTTCAGCAGTGTTCGGCGCAAACGAACGTGGGTGGATGTTGCGTGAATCTCAGTATCAGTATAATGTATACTTTAACGGAGTACGTGAGCTATATGACTTCAAAGCAGACCCACAAATGCAGAATAATTTGCTGAAAGACTCTAACTTTGCAGATAAGGCAGAAAGTATGCGTACAGAGTTGGAGAGACGTGTGTTTGAAGCCATTAATCAAGGTGGAGAAGATTTGCTTGCAAAATCGGTTAATATGCACCAAGAACGTGACTCCGAAGAATTCTCCTATAAAGGTTGGAAACGCCCATATCCTAATCACGCATAAAATTTAAACAACCGTATTATATCTTGTCCAATTAATTTGGTTCAAATATAATACGGTTGTTTTTATGCACAATATATCAAATATTGTGCAATACTAATATGCCGGTGTCTTAAAACCTCATCATTAGGGTCTGTTTTAATTTAATAAAATAATAATAATTATAATAGTGATATAATACGAAACGCTTCGAAAATGATATATAAAACCTATCATTTTATTTGGTGAAATAATATTTAATTTTTCAAATACAAAAGAAAAATTAAAATCACATGTGAAATATGCACAAAAAAAGAGGACTATTAAACGTTATTTAGGCTTGATAATTTATCTATATTTAACAAACTTAATAATAAACAAATAAAAGTTATCCGAAACGCTTGCGTTTTGTGAATTTTAGGTGTACAATAACATCACAATAAAAAATAACGGAGGCAAATAACATGAAAAAAATAATTGCGGCAGCTCTAATACTTATGATGACTACTCAATTGGTAGCCTGTACTACTGGAGAAACTACAAGCTCAGAGGCTACTGAAAGCTCTACAACTGAAAGTTCAGAAGCTACTGAAAGTTCTGAAGAGGAAAGCAGTGAAGAAGAAACAACTGGAGAAGTTACTACTATTAGAGTTACTCAATGGGGTGACTTTGCAGAAGGTAGTATTGAATCTGAATTAGTTAACCAATTCAATGAAAATAACACAGATGTTCAAATATCTTTTGAGCCACTTCCTGGTGACTCTTACGGAACAAAATTAGCTGCTAACTTTGCAGCTGGTACAGCAGCTGATATTTACCTTATCGGTGAGGGTGATTACAGCATGTATCACGGACAAGGTGTTACTACTCCATTAAATCAATTCTTTGATAGCTCTGAGACATTTGACGTTGAAGCTTACAATCAAGGCTTAATAGAAATGGCTACATTCAATGACGAAGTTCATTACCTACCAAAAGACTTTAACCCAATCGCTTTGTACTACAACAAAGATATGTTCGATGCAGCAGGTTTAGAATATCCTGACGAAACATGGACTTATGACGATTTAGAAGCAGCAGCTACAACACTAACTGTTCCAGAAAGCGATCAATACGGTTTTTATGCTGACACATGGCTTTATACAACAATGATGTACATGAAAACCAATGGTGCAGACATTGCTAACGAAGATTCAACAGTAGCAGAAGGTTATATCAACTCACCTGAATCTGTTCAAGCTATTACAGACTACACTAACTACATTTTAGTTGACAAAATCTCACCTTCAAGCACAGCAGCTAACGATTTCGGTGGTGCTACATCAATGCTACAAAACGGCAAAATTGCTATGTTTATCTCTGGCGCATGGAATATCAACACTCTAGATGAAGCTGGTGTTAACTATGGTACAACAGCTGTTCCTATGGGAACTACAGGCGAACATTACAGCATTATTTGTGCAGCTGGTTTTGCTATTAACCCAGATACAGCTGATGCAGATGCAGCGTTTAAAGCATTAGAATGGATTTCTGGTCCAGAAGCTCACGCAGCAAGAAGTGCTGACAACGTAGGCTTGCTACCAGCATTTGACGACCAATTAGAAGCAAAAATTGCTGAGTATCCACAAGTTGCAGGTTTAGCTTACATGATGGACAGCGCTTTCCAACCAGCAAGAATGAGAAGTATTACAGGACAATACTTTGATGAGCACTTTAACAAAGCATTAGAAGAAATTATTCTAACAGGTAAAGATGTTCAAACAGCACTTGACGATGCTGCAAAAGCAATCGACGAAGATATAGCTGATCACGAATAATATGGAACACCTCGTGGTTGCAAAATCACGAGGTGACTTTTTGTAGAGAGGAAGGCAATAATGAGTAATCAACAAATTTTATTAAAAAGCGAAAAAGCTAAAATAAGAAAGGAAAAAACAACAGGTTTGCTTTTTGTTTTACCATGGATAATAGGTTTTTTTGCGTTTACATTAATTCCTATGTTAATTTCAGCTTATTTAAGTTTTACTGATTGGAATGTTTTAACAGGCTTAGAGGGTATTGAATTTGTAGGTTTCGAAAATTATATCGAGATATTCACAGATGATGATGACTTTTGGCAATCATTAAAAGTTACATTTACTTTTGCGTTAATATTCTTACCATTATCACAAATTTTTGCACTTGCACTTGCAAGCTTATTAAACCAAAAAGTTAAAGGCTTAAAAATATTCAGAACAATATTCTTTTTACCTACTGTAATGCCAGCTGTTGCTGTTTCATTACTTTGGATGTGGATTTTTAACGGTCAGCATGGTATTTTGAATAGATTTTTAGAAATATTCGGAATAGAAGGACCTGACTGGCTACAAGATCCTGATACTGCTTTAGGTGCACTTATAATCATGGGACTATGGGGTGTAGGTAGTACAATGATTATTTTCCTATCTGCATTACAAGGTGTGCCAAAATCTCTTTATGAGGCAGCAGATATTGACGGTGTTACACCGTTCCAAAAATTTAGACACATCACAGTGCCAATGATTTCACCAACAATTTTCTTTAACGTTGTTATGGGAATTATAGGAGCATTCCAATACTTTACACAAGCGCATGTTATGACACAAGGTGGACCATTAGGTTCAACATTATTCTATAACTTATATTTATATAATGTTGCATTTACAGATTATGAAATGGGTTACTCCTCTGCTTTAGCTTGGATTATGTTCTTTATTATAGTATTCTTCACAGCACTTGTGTTCAAGAGTTCTGACCTATGGGTGCATTATGAAAATGACCAAAGCAAAAAGAAAAAAGTCAAGAAAGGGAAAGCAATATGAATAAATACAAAGCTATAAAATTAGTTTCTAAAACTATAATATACATTTTATTGGTAGTAGCTGCATTTGTTATTTTAGTTCCATTTATATGGTGTCTATTAACTGCATTAAAAACTCCGTCAGAAGTTTTTGCTGATAATTTATTTCCAACAGAACTACAATGGGTTAACTTTTCAGAAGCATTAACAGCTATTCCTTTTTTACAATTTTTTATTAATACAATGACAATACTTATTCCTGTTTTAGTAGGCGTATTGTTATCAAACTCTTTGGTAGCATTTGGTTTTTCAAGATTAAATGTACCATTAAAAAACTTATGGTTTACATTACTACTTGCAACAATGATGCTACCAGGACAAGTTACGTTAATTCCTCAGTTTGTTATTTACCAACAAATTGGATGGGTTGGTTCATATTTACCTTTAATAGTTCCTGCATTTTTCGGAAGCGCATTCAATGTTTTCTTACTAAGACAATTTATGATGGGAATTCCAAAAGAGCTAGACGAAGCTGCAAAGCTTGACGGAGCAAATACATTTACAATATATTCAAAAATAATTATGCCGCTTGTAAAACCTGCTATGACAGCTATAACAATATTCACTGTAACTGGTGTGTGGAACGATTACCAAGGTCCACTAATTTATGTAAGTGATGTAAATAAGTTCACAATGGCGATAGGTCTATCACTATTTAAAGGTGAATATTCAGTTGAGTGGAACATGATGATGGCAGCTACAATAGTAATGATATTACCAATTATTTTACTATTTTTCGTAGCACAAAAATACTTTATAGAAGGCATTACAGTTACAGGTTTGAAAGGTTAATTATGATAAATTTATTTAATGATAAAGATTTGAGTTTAAATAAAGATAAACTGCATGGTCATATAGAAGCTAAATTTTGCGTTACTTCTGGCGAAAAATGCAAAGTGATAGGTATTCAAGACGGAACATATCCTGATTTTGGTCACCATGTTAGCAAAGAAATGGGTGGTATATGGGTTCACCCAATAAAACTTATGGACGGATTTTGGTCTAAATTGGACGGAGAATGGTTAATTGCAGACAAATATCAAACTCTACCTTATGCTAATAAATTTTATTACGACAAAGGTGATGTTCAAATTGAAAGATTTCAGTTTGTACCTGATGAAGTAAAAGGTTTTATTACTGAGTACACATTCACTAATGGTAGTGATAAAGATTATAGCTATGATTTTGAAACAGTGTTCAGATTTGACATCTCTCCTGTTTGGTTCTCTGAAAATATAGGGATAAAAGATGACGAAGACAAAGCTTGGTATGATGATAGCAGTAAGCTAATTATAGCTAAAGATGTATCACACGACTGGTATGCTTCTGTTGATTGTTCTGCTGGTTTAAGTGAAAACAATATAGAGTTAACTCCTAAACATATTGGATATATCGAAACTGCTGGTAATGGTTATTCAGCTAAAATTCAAAATAAAATTGAAGTGAAAGCTAACAGCAAAACCACAATTAGTTTTTATATTTCAGGGTCTTGGCATAGTGAAGAAGAGTGTGTTAGTGAGTGCAAAAAGCTTAAAGAAAATCATTCAAATTTATTAGCAGTTAAAAAAGAAAGATATACAAAAATCAAGAACACTTTTGCACTTACGACATCTGATGTTAACTTTGATAAAATGTATGAGTGGGTTAAGTATAATAACGACTGGATGATTCAAGACAGCGATGAATTTGGTAGAGCACCTGTAGCTGGTATTCCAGAGTATACATGGTGGTTTGGTTGTGATAATTCATATTCATTACAAGGTATTTTAGCATTAGGCGATTATGAGCTAGTTAAATCAACTCTAAAATTGATACATGACGAGAGTAAAAAAGTTAATGGCAACGGCAGAATTTTACATGAACTTACAACTTTTGGTGCAGTTTCAAACCCAGGTAATACTCAAGAAACTGCTCACTATATTACAGCAGTATACAAATATCTACAGTGGACTGGTGACACAGAGATTGTAAAAGAGTTGTACCCTTATTGCAAACAAGGTATTGACTGGTTAATGGAAATGGACGATGACGGTGACTTGTTGCCGTCAGGTTACGGAATTATTGAGATACAAGGTCTAAATGTTGAACTTATTGACACAGCAGTTTACACTTGTCAAGCACTATTCAACATGTATGAGATGTCTAAACTATTTGGTGACGAAGATGTATCATATTTAGATAGAGCGAATAGATTAAGAGAAACAATAAATTCTAAAATGTGGAATGATGATGAGAATTTATATGTTGATGCAGTTGGTAAAGTAAAGCAAATTCTAGAAAGAATACCACTAATTAGAGAGCAGTTTAGTATTGATGGCAGAACTATTGATAAAGAGTATGAAGAATACTTAAATAAACAAGAAGAAATGCTAAATAAGCTTGACCCAGAAAATGAAATGCCTTTTACATTAAATAAAAACTGGGTTATCAACACGCCAATCGAGACAATGATTGCTGACAAAGACAAAGCGTATAAAGCATTAGAAGCTATGGATAATGACAACTTTATTGGTGAGTATGGCATGTATTTATCTGCTGTTAACCAACACGCAACTATGACAATTTCAACTGGTGTTCAAGCAGTGAGTGAGGGCAGATACAAACGTGTTGATAAATCGCTAGTGTTGATTGAAAAAATGCTTAACACTATGGGCGTAGTTATGCCAGGTGCAATTAGTGAGATGTCACCTGATTACGGCTGTTTTGTTCAAGAGTGGACTATTTATGCTTTAATGGTGCCAATTGTAGAGTGCTTCTTAGGTTTGCAACCTGATATGGTTAATAACAAAATAATTCTTTCACCTTGTATTCCAAAAAAATGGGATAGATTTGAAATGAAAAACGTGATAGTAGGTAAGGGTAGTTTTGATTTTGGTTATCAAAGAAGTGAAAATAAAGAAGTATTCATCATAAATTCACAGTCAGATTGTAAAATTCATTTTGAATTACCAACTTGTAATAGTATGTCGGTTAATGGTATAATTAACAATAGTAAAAGTATTATTTTAAGCGAAGGTAGTTTTGTTATTGAAGTAACAAATTGATTGTGAGGTAAAAATGGTTGGATTAAAAGATATAGCTTCTGCTTGTGGAGTATCCCTAACACAAGTCTCAAGGGCTTTGAATAGCCACGGAGATGTTAGCCAAAAAACTAGAAAACTTGTGTTGAAAACAGCAAAAGAGCTGGGTTATGTAAAAAACATAAACGCTCAAAACTTAGCTAACGGAAAAGCAAAGCAAATTGCATTAATCATTAATGGAATAACAGAAGATGAGAACTTGTTTAATACAAATATGTTGCAACAGTTGCTTAAAGGTGCAAGCAAATTTGCAGAAACTGTGGATTATGAAGTGGTTCTACATGTTTTGCCAAATGAAGATATATCTTTAATTAATCATTTTAAACAGAGAAATATACATGGCATTGTAATTTTTGGTGTAAAATATGATGCTGAAAATTTTAAAGAATTAATGGAAAGTGACTTTGCGTGTGTTGCGATTGATATTCCGATTAAAGGTAAAAACAAAGGTAGTGTCATAGTAAATAACAACTATTACTCTATGATTGCAGTGCAAGAATTAATAAACAAAGGTAAAAAAAATATTGCAATGATTAGTGGGCATGAACATGCTATAGTAACACTGGAGCGAAGCTCGGGTTATCGTGCGGCTCATGCGCTAAACAATGTTGAAATTAACGAAGAAATCATTGTACAAGCTGATTTTGATTATCAGTTAGCTTATGAAAAAACAGCAGAATTATTTATTAAGCATAAAGAGATAGATGCTATTTTCTGTCATAGTGATATAATGGCACTCGGAGCGTGCAAAGCTTTAGAAGAAATGAACATTGACCCAAAGAACGAAATTCTATTATGTGGATTTGACGGCATTACTTTAAGAGATGTTATGTTTCCTTATATTTCAACAATCAAGCAAAATCATGTTGATAAAGGGTATGAAGCATCCAAACTGCTTTATAACATATTAAACAAACCCACAAACACCATAGATAATACAATTTTTGTACCATGTGATTATATTGAAGGAACTAATTAAAAGGAGTTAAAAAAATGAAATACAATAAAGGTGTTGGAGAAAATCTAAATTGGATAGTTACAGAAGAAAAATTTAACGACAAATACTTAGGAAAATGCGAGTCTATAATGTGCCAAGGTAACGGATATTTAGGAGTTAGAGCAGCTCTTGAAGAAAACTACGAAAACACTGTTAGAAACATGTTTGTAGCAGGTACATTTAATAAGTTCGACGAAAACGAAGTTTCAGAGCTTCCAAACGTGGCTGATATAACAGCTATGGATATTGAAATTAACGGCGAAAAATTAAACCTTGCAAGAGGTGTAGTAACTGATTATTATAGAGACTTAAATGTTAAAACAGGAATGTTGACAAGAGAGTTCAACTGGACATCTACAAAAGGTGACGAACTTGCATTTAAAGCAGAGCGTTTTGTATCTATGGATAACAAACATCTGATTGCTCAAAGAGTTACTATAACAGCTTTGAATAACGATATTAGCGTTAAAGTGACATCAGGAATTAACGGGCAAGTTACTAACAGTGGTTCACAGCATTTCTCAGAGGGCGACAAAAGAGCTTTTGAACTAAAATATATTCAAGCTAACTTTAAAACAACTGAATCAAAAATTGATTTTGTACTAGGTTGTGTACATAAAACATTTAAAAATGGCACAGAACTCGACCAAAAAGCTGTAATGGACATGGACAGAAGAGCTTTCTACATGAGCTATAGCGAAAATCTTAATAACGGAGAGAGCTATACAGTTGAAAAAGTATCTAATGTTTACACATCACGTGATATGGAGAACGAGGGCTTAGAGCTTGCAGAAATTCAAGCTAAATCACTAGATAGCCTAAAACAAAGCCAAGCAGTAAGTTTTGATACTTTGTTCGAAAACTCTGTAAAAGCATGGGAAGAAAAGGTTTGGAAAAATAACAACATTAAAGTAGATAGCAAAAACGATTTCGACCAATTAGCTATCAGATTTTCTATCTACCATATATATGTTATGTCTCCAATTCACGATAACCGTATGAACATCGGCGCAAAAGGTTTATCAGGCGAAGGATACAAAGGTCACTCTTTCTGGGACACAGAGATTTTCTTGCTACCTTACTTCACTTTTGTTAACCCACTAGGAGCACGTTCTTTATTAGAACACCGTTACAAAGGTTTAGACGGAGCTAGAAAAAAAGCAAAAGATTATAAGCTTGAAGGTGCTATGTATCCGTGGGAGACAGGCTGGATAACAGACGGAGAGGTAACTCCAGTTAATGGTGCCGTTGATATTATTACAGGTGAAAGCACAAAAATTTGGTCAGGTATCATAGAACTTCATATCACAAGTGACGTAGCTTTTGGAGTATGGCAATATTTTGAGGTGACAGGTGACCAAGATTATATGGATAAGTGTGGTTACGAAATTATCTTAGATACAGCAAACTTCTGGCAATCTCGTTTAGAGTGGAAAGAAGAAAACGACAGATATGAGATTTGTGGTATTATAGGCCCTGACGAATACAAAGAACACAAAAACAATAATGCATTCACAAACTATATGGCGGCGTGGAATATCAAAAAAGCTATGGATATTTACGAGGATTTATCAGCAAACAGAAAAGAACTTTTAGAAGAAATTAACACAAGAATTGATACAAGTGCTATATACAAAAAATGTTGTGATAAAGTGGAGAAAATATACTTGCCACCGATTAATGAAGACGGTTTAATTCCACAAGATGATACTTTCTTGTCATTAGAAACTATCGACTTAACAAAATATAAACAAAGTGATAAAGTTGGTACTTTATTTAACGACTATAACCTAGACCAAGTTAATCAAATTCAAGTATCTAAACAAGCCGATACACTTCTTTTATTCTATTTGTTAGAGAAAATGTTTGACCATGAGACTAAAAAGAAAAACTTCTATTATTATGAAGATAAATGCTTACATGATTCATCATTGAGCTTGTCTACTCACTCAGTTTTAGCAAGTGATTTATACGAAAACGATTTAGCGTATTCATTGTTTGAGAGAGCTTGCAGAATTGACTTAGGCGAAGTTATGACAACAAGTGATGCAGGTATTCACTCCGCTTCATTTGGTGGTGTGTGGCAATGCATAGCAATGGGATTTGTTGGTATTCGTAACCTAGAGGGCAACCTAAGAATATCACCAAGATTACCAAAAGAGTGGAACTCAGTTGAGTTGAACTTCTATTATAAAGGTATATTACTAGATGTTAAAGTTACAGCAAACGAGCTAACTATAACAACAGATGTTGATAACGCTAATTTAGAAATCAGCATCTTCGACACAACTTATACACTAGAAAAAACATTAAACATTAACTATTAAAAACAGTAGTGGCTGTGATAAAATAAATATATTTTGTCACAGCCAAGCTTATATACGGAGGATAAAATGATAAAATTAGCAATATTTGATTTAGATGGAGTTATTGTAGACACAGCAAAGTACCACTATTTAGCATGGAAAGACCTAGGCTTAAAACTGGGCATAAATTTTACAGAAGAACAAAACGAAGCTTTTAAGGGAGTTTCAAGACTAGCTTGCATGGATATTATGTGCGAATTGTCAGGCAAAACTGATATGCCAGTGGACGAAAGAGTAAAAATTGCAAACGAAAAAAATGATTTATACTTAAAACTTATCGGAAACATAGACAGTTCAGAGCTTTTAACAGGTGTTGTTGATACTTTCGACATGCTTAAAAAAGAGGGCGTGAAAATCGCTTTAGGTTCAGCAAGTAAAAACGCAGTTGTTATATTAGAAAAAATTGGTATCATAGATTATTTTGATATAATCATAGACGGAACTAAAGTATCTAAAGCAAAACCAGATCCAGAGGTTTTTGTGCTAGGTGCAAAAGAATTGGGCATTTCAAACGAAGATTGTGTTGTTTTTGAAGATGCGTATGCTGGTGTGCAAGCAGCACTTGCTGCAAACATGAAATGCATTGGTATAGGCGACAAAGAGAATTTACCTAATGCAGAAATTTTACTAGAAAACGTTGGTCAATTCACAAAAGAAATGCTTAGGAGTATGTAATTATGAAAACAAGCAATTTTATTATACCAAATGAAAATTACGAGATTAGCTGTGGGGACTCTCCTGGGGATAAAGTATTGCTTTGTAAAGGGCATTATGAAAATGCAAACATACTTTTTCCAAAGTTTTTAGACTGTTTGGAGAAAATAGAAGATAAAAAGATAGTTGTGTCTATTTGTGGTGGTTCAGGTGTTGGAAAAACAGGCATAGCTGGCATTTTTGCATACTATTTAAAGGAGAATGGTGTGAAATCTTATGTTATATCAGGTGATAATTACCCACAAAGAATTCCATTTTATAACGATGCAGAACGCTTAAACGACATGAGAAGATATGCTTTAAAAGAGCTTATAAATGCTGGTGAGTACACAAGTGAGCGTTTTCAGCTTATAAAAGAGTATCAAGAAAAAGAAGACGACGCTAACCCTAAAATAGCAGAAGAACATAACTGGTACACGCATTATTTAGTTGGAGCTAGAAAAGGTCTTGAAGATTACTTAGGCACTCCAAAAGAGCAATGCTATGATGAATTTCAAAGAGTTTTAGATGAATTTAAAACAGGCAAAGATAATATTCTTGTTAGAAAAATGGGTAGAACTCAATCTGAATTATGGTATGAGGAAGTAGATTTTTCCGACACAGAAGTTATGATTATTGAGTGGACACACGGAAATAGCGAGTATTTTACAGGTGTAGACGTACAAATTCTTTTAAATAGCACACCAGAGGAAACAAAAGAGCACAGAAGAGGTAGAAATCGCGCAACTGACCAAATAGATAGTCCGTTTATTGAGCTTGTTTTAGCTATTGAGCAAGGCAAGCTTACAAAAAACGCATATAAATCAGACATAATAATGTCTAAGACTGGTGAATTTTTATCTTATGATGAATTCAAGAAAGTGATGAATTATGAACAATAAACCTATGCTTAATGCCTACCCAGATAGCATGGGGGGCAGATTGTCGGATATAACTAACTTACTAGCAAAAGAAGAACTAAAAGATGTATTTTCGTCTTTTTATGTACTACCTAGCATGTTTAACACAGATTTAGACAGAGGATTTTCTGTTATTGATTATAGTCTTGATAAAACTATGGCGACAAAGTCAGATTTAGATACATTAGAGAAGTTGAACATAGATTTAAAATTAGATTTTATCATTAACCATGCATCTGTTTTGTCACCTCAATTTAGAGATTTAACTGAAAATGGGCAAGACTCCAAATATGCTGATTTTTTTATAAATTGGAATAAGTTTTGGGAAAACAACGGAGAAATGAGTGAAAAAGGCTATATTATGCCTAATAAAGAGCTTATTAAGGACATGTTTTTTAGAAAAGCAGGTCTGCCTATACTCATGGTTAAAATGCCAAATGGTGAAAAAATTCCATATTGGAACACTTTTTATCAAAAAATAGAGTATAAAATACCAGATGCTCAAGATTTGATGAAGATGATAGACATTCAGTATAATTCTGCGATAAGATTATCAGAGAGTATAAAAAATCAAATTAATAACGGAGTGGAGCTTAACGAGCTAGATTTAGGTGAGTATCAAAGCGATAAAATAGTTGAATTTTTAGAGAGTGATGTAAAATATTTAGGGCAAATGGACTTAAATATTAAATCTGAGTTAGTGTGGGAATTTTACGACGACACACTAAAAAAACTATCTGATTATGGTGCGCAAATTGTTAGGCTAGATGCATTTGCGTATGGCTCAAAAGAGATAGGGAAGAAGAACTTCTTAAATGACCCAGAAACATGGGACGTTTTGCAAAGAGTAAAAGAGTTAGCTGGGAAATATAATATCACACTACTACCTGAGATACATGCGTCTTATGGCGAAAAAATTCACGAAACACTAACAGAAAAAGGTTATATGACTTATGACTTTTTCTTGCCAGGCTTAATTATTGATGCATTTGAGAGTGGAGATGCAACTCATTTAGTTGATTGGGCAAACGAGATTATAGACAAAAAAATGAATGTTGTAAATATGTTAGGTTGTCACGACGGTATACCGTTACTAGACTTAAAAGGTATGCTTACAGATGATAGAATTCAGGGATTGATCGACACAGTAGTTGCAAGAGGTGGTTATGTTAAAAACTTGCACGGACAAAAAAATATGTATTATCAGGTGAATGCAACATATTATAGCGCACTTGGTGAAGATGACAAAAAAATGCTTTTGGCAAGGGCGATACAATTATTTATGCCAGCTAAACCACAAGTTTGGTACTTGGATTTATTTATGGGTACAAATGATTATGAGGGTGTAAAAAAAGCTGGAAAAGACGGACATAAAGAAATTAATAGAACAAATTTAAGCTGTGAAAAAATAGAAGAAATGCTTAAAAACGATACAGTGAAAAAGCAAATTGAACTTTTAAGATTAAGAAACACTAGTGATGTATTTAATGGTGAATTTTCGTGCAGAAAAACTGATAATGGTATGGTTTTTGCATGGGAAAACAAAGATGAAAAATGCACATTATATGTAGATTTAACGACTTTTGACTTCATGGTTGAAAAC
This sequence comes from uncultured Eubacteriales bacterium, assembly GCA_964370775.1. Taxonomy (GTDB): domain Bacteria; phylum Bacillota; class Clostridia; order Oscillospirales; family Acutalibacteraceae; genus SIG603. The sequence continues at coordinate 139,494 of CAYJKT010000002.1, forward strand.
TCAGTGAAAGATTAAACTTTAATTTTACGAGGTGTAATATGCATAATGATGCGATTATTAAAGAAAATTTATACGAAGACTTAATTCTTGATGTTTATATTCCTATGAATAATCAAAACGTGTTTAGAGAAATGCAAACCATATTTTCAATTTCCAAAACACATTAGATAATTTTTATTACGTTCAAGAAATAGACGGATTTATAGGTAGAGAAATAAATAAAAAAAGTGCAAATTGTAGGTATCATAGGTATGACCCAGTAAGTACTGGTGGAAATATTTTAGCTTGGGTAGAGATGGAATATTTTAAGCAAACTAAAGATACCGAGCGTTTAGGTAATGTTTTTCCTGTAATTTTAGCGTATCATAGATGGCTTAAAATGCACAGGACTTGGCAGGACGGCACATATTGGTCAACTGGCTGGGGTTGTGGCATGGATAATCAAATGCGTGTATCTAAGGAAGTTTATGATTATTCGTACCACGACCACTTAACTTGGGTTGATGCATGTATACAACAAGTGCTATCATGTAACAAACTAATTGAAATGCATGATATTTTACGCTCTACCGAGAATATAAGTGATATAACAGAAGAAAAACAGTATTTAACTGATGTGATTAACAAAAAACTTTGGGACGAAGACTCAGGTTTTTATTATGATGCAAAACGTGACGGAAGCCTTAACAAAAATATGTCTATCGGAGCGTATTGGGCATTGATAGCAGATATTTGCGACGAAGATAAAAAACGCAAATAGATTTATATTGTTGTGCTAGAAATAAAAATAGTGATGAGCCCAAAATAAGAATTCGTGGCTTAGAAAAAAATCAGCTGATGATAAGATGGGATAAAAAAGAAAAAATCATATAAAAATGTGTCATTGTATATATTGCAACGTTTAACTAACTATGATTTATGCAAATTTGATAAAAACATTGCACACAGTTCATAAAAAATGCATATTGAAATTAAAGTTAAAATAGTGTAAACTTGTAACTAGTAAAACCAAAACGTTTTGGGTAAACGGTTTTTTGGTTATTATAACAAAACATAAAGTGAATTTAACAATTAAATGATGTTTCTTTTACTTTTATTTAAGGAGTTACATGGTTAGATTAACTGATATAGCTCGTGAATGCGGCATATCTGTCACTCAAGTATCACGTGCATTAGGCGATTTTGATGATGTTAGCGAAAAAACAAAATTAAAGGTAAAGAAAGTTGCTGATGACCTAGGATATATTCCAAATGAAAATGCAAGAAAATTAGTGCAAAAAATAAATAACGAAATTCATTTTGTAATTTCTTTTTCTATAGGAGATATTGAATTAAAAGAAACTGGTGAAACTGTAACTAGTTTCGGAATAAATAACATAATAATGGGGATAAACAAATATTGTGTTGAAAATTCTTTAGAACAAGTTATTCATTATTGCGACCCAGAAAAAGAATCATACTTAGACTTTTGTAAAAACAGAGGAATAAGAGGAGTAATATTATTCGGTGCTGAATATGAAAATAAGGATTTCAAAGAAATAACAGTTTTAAGCGATTTTCCTTTTGTTTCTATTGACAATGAATTTGATACTACAATAAAAGCTAATAAAGCTTTTATAAGCGTAGATAACAGAAAATATGCTAAAATTGCAACATCAAAGCTAATTGAAAGTGGTAAAAAAAGAATACTTATGCTTTCTGGTAATGGAGAATCTTTTGTTGAATTTGAAAGACTAAATGGATATAAAGATGCACTAAATGAAAACAGTATTGATATAGACGATGAATTAATTGTAAATTCAGATTTTAGTTATTCAAAAGCTTTTGATATTGTCACTGATTATATAAACAAAGGTATACATTTTGACTCTATATTCGCAGTTAGCGATATGGTAGCATTAGCAGCAATAAGTGCATTAAGAGAACAAAATGTGAAAGTGCCAAGCGAAATATCTGTTTGTGGGTTTGACGGCATTGATTTGGGAGAATTTGTTTTACCAAAACTTACAACAGTGTGGCAAAACTTTTTTGAAAAAGGATATATGGCTGCAAAAGTGCTTCATCAGATATTAAACAAAGATAAAAATTATATAAAAAACAACTTTGTAGAATGTAAGTTGTTAGAAAAAGGATCCACTTAACCAAGGTATTAATTAAGCATAGCGCTTAATGATATATATAATTTAAAAGGAGCAGAAACATGAAAAAAAGAATTTTATCTATCTTTACTGCGGCTGCATTAGTGTTATCACTAGCTGCTTGTAGTACACCTGAAACAACAGAAAGCTCGACAACAGAAAGCTCATCTGCTGATAACTCAACAGAAAGCTCTGCTACAGAGGAATCAGAAGGCGAAGAAAGTGCTGATGTAGTAGAAGTTACTATTCCTACTTACAAAGCTGGCGAAAACGTAGGTGCTATCCTTTATTTACCACAAATCGAAAGATTTAACGAGATGTATGAAGGACAATATAAAATCATAATTGAAGAAGTACCACAAGATACTTATGCTGAAAAACTAAAACAATTAGGACAACAAGAGCAACTTCCAGTGTTTTTTGAGGGAACAGATGCACTTTGGGTTGACCAAGTAGCTATACCTAATGGTTTAGTAGAAGATATCTCTGGTTGGTTCAATGAGTCAGCAATGAAAGATTTAGCAGAACCTGATTCAATCGCTTATAACACAACAGAAGACGGCGCAATATATTCAGTTCCAAACGTTATTGTAAAACCTGTTGGCGTTTACTATAACGAGACAATGTACCCAGAGGGTGCTACAATGAGCCAAGGTTCTTTTGATGATTTTATGGCGTCTCTAGGCGACAACGACGTTGCATTAATGACAGCTGATAACGCTTGGACAACAATGCTTATGGCTACAGCAATATTTGCGGTAGAAGAAGGCGGAGCAGATATTCTTAAAAACAATGTTAAAGACAAATTATATGATTACTCAGACCCAGCATTTGTAAACACATTTACTAAAGTACAAACACTTCTACAAAACCATGCAACTTCTAACACATTAGGTGCAGCTTATGCAGATGCAGCAAATGCTTTCATGAGTGGTAACGCAGCTGTTATTGCTAATGGTTCTTGGATGACAGGCGACTTTGCTGAGGGTAGCGAAGACAAATGGAGCAACGATTTCACAGGTTCACAAGTTAGAGCAACTATGTACCCAGGTAACGTAGGTATTGCTAACACAACTGGTTACACATACTTCGTAGCAGCAAATGCTACAGACGAAGAAAAAGCATTAGCTTATGCATTCTTTGATTTCCTATATAGCCCAGAAGAAATTGAAACAGCTATCTTAGCAGAGGGTGGCTCAGCTTCTAAACTAGAATACACCGAAGAATTCCTAACAGAGTTAGAGAAAAATGTTCTATTAAGCGACTTCTCTCAAGCAGTTAATGAAGAAACAATTCTTGTTCCGGGTCTATTAGATATTATGCCTCCATCATTTGGTACAGATGAACTAAGTAACTTACTACCTGGTTTAATCAGTGGCGACATGACAGCTGAAGAGTTTTGCGCAGAGCTAACAGAGGCTGCTCAAGAAACACTAGCATAATTAGATTTTGAGATAGTTAAACCTTACAATCGAGCAGACTTTATACTGCTCGATTGTCTTTAAAAAATTAGTTGGAGTGATAAACATGAAAGATCCTACTCAAAAAAGAGAACTTGTTTGGGTATATTTATTTATACTACCTGCATTAGTAGTTTTTGCAGTGTTCTATTTAGTACCAATAATAACTGTTTTTACTACATCGTTCACAAAATGGGACGGATACAATGACCCTACTTTTAATGGTCTTGATAATTACATAAGACTTTTTACAAATGATGCATTTTTAGTGTCATTATGGAATATTTTAGCGTGGAGTATCATAGCTATATTTTTGCACGTTGGTTTTGGTGTGCTGGTAGCATTTATACTTTACAAAAAACCTTTTGCCTGGAAATTTACAAGAACTGTATTCATGGTTCCAAACGTTATCTCTGCAGCTGCATGGGCAATGATTTACAGATTTATTTTTAATAATGATATAGGTATATTAAACAGTGTAATTCGTGTTTTTAATCCAGACTTTAATGTGCAATGGTTCTTTACATCTGGTTATGCATTCTGGTCTGTAACATTAACTTGGTTATTCTATGCAGTTATTGTTACTTTAATTGTTTTAGGTGACTTAATGGCAATTCCAAGAGAAATTCACGAGGCAGCAAAAATTGATGGTGCTAATGAATGGCAAGTAACAATAGGAATAAATCTACCTCTTTGCAGAAACGCAATTGGTACTAGTATCATAGCGTCTGTTACAGCACGTATTGCTATGTATGAGCAAATCGCTCTAACAACAGGTGGCGGACCAAACGATGAAACAATGAGCTTACCTCTTATTTTAGTTAATGCTATTACTAATATGAACTATGGTTATGGTAACTCAGCAGCTGTTATAATGTTTATCTTAGGATTGCTTACTCTTTATGTAGTAAATAGAGCTTTCAGAATGAACAAATCAGCTTATGAATAATTAAGGAGGAAGACAATATGAATTTAACTAAAAAAATAGTTGGCAAATTTTTGATGTATTTTGTTATGTTATTCACTGTTGTAGTGTCTATCTTTCCTATATTATGGGTTATATTTTCATCATTTAAAACCAACGCGCAAATACTAAGTGATCCATTTTCGCTTCCAACTGGAATTAGTTTTGAGCCGTACATATATCTATTCGAACAGTACGATTTTGAACTATATGCGTTTAACTCATTCATCATAGCATTTGTATCTACAGCAATTTCCTTGTTGTTTTACTCTATGGGTGCTTATGTAATAGCAAAGTATGACTTTTGGGGTAAAAATTTATTTTATATTTTATTTACTCTAACTATGTTAGTACCAGGCCACACAAAAGCTCAACCGATTTTCTCTCTAATCTTAGACTTGAACTTATATGATACAAGAGAAGGTTTGATGTTAGTGTATATCTCAAGTGGTATGGCTATGTCTATGTTCGTTTTAAAAGCAGCGTTTATGTCTGTTCCGAAAGAGCTTAACGAAGCTGCTTCAATGGAAGGTGCAGGATTTATCAGAAAGTTCTGGACAATAAACATACCTCTTGTAAAAAGCGGACTATCAACTGCTGGTATCTTGATGTTCTTAGGCAACTGGAATGAATATTTCTATGCGGCACTTCTTACATCATCAGCAAGCAACAGAACATTACCACTGGCACTTCAATTCTTTAACGAAGCTTTCTCTTATGACTATACTAAGTTTTTTGCAGCACTTACACTTGTTGTAGTTCCTGGCATAATTATTTATGCAGTAGCACAAGAACAAGTTCAAGAAAGTATAGCTTCTACAGGTATAAAAGGGTAAGTATATTATTCTTTATGTTGTAATTAAAATAGAAAAAATATCAAAGATGTTGACTTAAAAGTTAGCATCTTTTTTTTGTTGAACTATTTTTGGACTGTTTAAGCAACTCAAAATGACATCAACGTAAGAGTTTACAGGTTATCACTTGAATAAATTATAAAAAAGCTATATAATGTCAATAAAAGATTTTAAACCAAAGTTAATTCTATATAAAGCGACACTTATATGAGGTCTTTGTGTGGCAAAAATATAGGACTGATTTTTACAAAAAGGTACAGGCAAAAGAACCTGAATATACTGAGATTAGTTCTAATACAAAAAATGTTGTGGTAGGTAAAATATGTCTCTAAACAAGTAAGCTCTTTTAATGATTATAGCAACTTGTTAAATTGCTCACTTGATTATTATTTTAGGAGAGAAATATGAATATTGTTTATGTAGAGTTGTTTCGTAGTAAAGTAAGAAACACGATAATTTTTATTTTGTCTATATTCCTTATAATATCTGTTTACATATACATTGGTAACATAATGTCTATTACCAATTCGATAGATAATGTAGGCGAGTCTATACCTGTTAAATTTATTGTAAGTAATAGCTCTTTTACTAGGTCGAACGGAATTGTAATTGATGAAAAAAGTATTCAAAGGCTTTCTGAACTTGAAATAGAAAACGAAGCGTACACGATACAAGTTGGCGGAAACATAAATCCGCAAAATCAATTAACTCCAGTTCAAGTATGCGATACCAATATTTTGGCAGGCAACAGCATAGACGCATTTCAGGGCATAGAAGAAGATGATATAGTTTATGCTGATACGATAGAAGCATTTAGCTGGGACTCTGGTGAGAATGTATGTATAGTTTCTAATGCTTATGCTTCACAGTACAGTATTTCCTTAAACGATGAGATATCATTACCTTTATATTACATAGATTATCACGATTACACTCCAAATTTTTCTTTTGTGGAATTAGGAGAACATAAATTAAAAGTGGTAGGAATATTTGAGGGCGAATACGATATTCTGACCACAACTAAGTATTTAGAAAGTGTAATACAAAGCAAAGAATTACAGGTTTATTATAGTTCTTACTATGGGTATGTTAGTGACCCTATAAATCTCAACGATTTCAAAAGCTCATTAAATGACAACTTTTTTATACAAGTTAGGTCGTCAAACGATGAGTCACTTAGAGGAAACGCTGTAACAATTTACGATGATTTATTTATAAGCACGGTTACAAAACTTAATAGCAACTTAACACTATTTAATCAATTTATTATACCGTTCATCTTATTGCTTATACTGATAAAAATATTTTCTAATTACTTAATATTCAAAAAATCTAAGCGAGAAATACTTTTGTACTCCTTACTTGGAATGTCAAAAGTTAGACTGTTTTTCAATTACTTTATATATGTAATTGTGATTGATGTAGTATGCATGATTTTCTTTTTATTAATTGGTCAAGTTTTTTTAGACAGCCTTTTAATCAATATATATATTTCAATAATTTACTTGTTAGTAGAAATCGTCAGTATATCTGTTTCGTTGATATTTATTATGAAATTTAATTTAATATATGAATTAAAGGAGGAATGATTTTGAGTATTTTACGAGTTGAAAATGTAAGTTTTTCGTATAAAAGCAAATATTTAGCTGTAGAAGTTTTAAAAGATGTAAGCTGTGAATTTTCTCTTGGAAAAGTTTATTCAATTGTCGGTGAGTCTGGCAGTGGCAAGTCTACTTTATTATCACTTTTGGCAGGACTTGGCAAACCTGATACTGGTAAGATATTTTACAACGACAAAAATATTTGTGATATAAGCTTGGAAAAATATAGAGCTGAGTTTGCCACTGTTATATATCAAAACTTCAATTTACTTCCAAAACTAAACGTGTTTGAAAATGCTTTTCTGCCATACCAGATTGCAAAAACTTATAATAAGACAGAAAATAGTAAATCTGAGATGATAGAGAAAGTGAAAACTAATTTACAAAAAGTTGGAATTGATGAAAGTAAACATAAAAGATATCCGACTATGCTGAGTGGAGGCGAACAACAGCGAGTGGCGATAGTTAGGGCTATGACTTCACCAGCGAATATAATATTAGCAGATGAACCAACTGGAAATCTAGATTCTCAAAATAGCGAAATAGTAGTTAATCTTTTAAAAGATTTAGCAGAAAAAGAGAATTACTGTGTTATTATTGTTACTCACGACACTAATATAGCAAATCAATCAGATGTTATATATACCATGAAAGATGGTAGAATGACGAAGTGAAAATATAATAAGTAATTACAACAACTTGAATTAATTTTGAGGTAACTATGAAAAATAGTATTAAACAATTATTGAGAACTCCGTATAAAACGGTTTTGCTTATACTTCTTATCTTGTTGTCGACAGTATTACTGGTAATTGGAATTTATTTAGGAGTAAAGAGCTTTACCACTTTAAAAAAGATTGATGAAGAGTATGTCACGATAGCTACCTTTCAACAAAAGGAAACTTCTGTAGAACTTTATTCTCAGTGGAACAATTCTACAACGAGCTATACAAATGTGTCTTACCCTGAATATAATAGAGTGCTGTCGCATGATGTTTTTAATATTGAAGAAGCTGACTATATTTATCCACCTGAAAAAAGAACATATTTTGGTGCTGTGTCAGAAAACCTTGTGACTTCAAGTTCTAGAAAGATGTCTGAGGTATTTTTGATTGTGGAGTTCACTCCTCAAGAAGACTGTATCCCAAACCAGCCTGTAAGTGTAGATATTGTGAATGTTTTAATGGGTGAAATATATAGCAGTACATCATTTTGGTTTTGCGACCATTATACTAAAGACCCACAGCCTTTGGAATATGGCAAAAATTATATAGCTGGTGTTATGTTTTTAGGCTCGATGCATGGTGACTCAATGAGTAGTGTGTTGGAAGCTGTTCCAATGAGTACTCCATACTCAACACAGTACAACGAAAAAGGAGAATATATTGAAACAGAATTTTCTACAGAAAAAATAATGTGGGAAGAAGTAACAGCTGATTTTTACGAAACTGGTAGAGGTAGATACTGGTTAAATCTTGTTGATAGCTATTCTGTTTTAGATAGCACCATTCCTGTGCTTGCAACAGGGCATATAAATCTGCTTCCGTCGTTTCACTCTAGTAATGCAACTATTGTTGAGGGAGTAAGAATATCTGACAGTAATTTTCTAGATGGAGATAAAGTGTGCATGGTTACTCAAGATTTTGCTAACATAAATAATTTGAATCTAGGTGACAGCATAGATTTAGATTTTTACTTTGCAAATGAAAACACACCTGTGTCTACTCTTTTTGGTTATGGTGGAGGAGCATTAGATTTTTCATTGCTTAATTCTAATGGAGAGATATACCCAAGTTTTTATGACAGTAAATATGAGATTGTAGGCATATATTCGTATAAGGGCAGTACTTCGCAATCTTTTGGCGATTTAGACATTGGCAGAGATACCATAATAATTCCTAGTAGTTCAGTAGATAGTGGATATAGTCAAAATATTGCAGATTTCGGCGTTGCAAGACACGAAACATCATCTTTTCAAATCCCAAATGGAGAAATAGATTATTATAAAAATTTATTTTCTGAATACAACGTTGATGACATCTTTGATATTCAATATATGGACAACGGATATGAGCTTATTGTCTCATCTTTAGTTGACTCAGCAAACTTTGCTATTTATCTTATTTGTCTAGGTTTTCTTGTGACAGTTTCTGTTGTTGCATTTATAGTATATTTTTTCATTATAAAAGATACAAAAAGAATAGCTATAGAAAGAGCATTAGGAATGAGCAAAAATTCATGCAGAGTGTCTATTTTGTTTGGAATTATTACTGCGTCAATCATTGGTATTATATTAGGTCTAGTAATTGCTAATTCACTACTTAAAGACATGAGTTTTGCTCAAATAGAAGAAACAGTAGTATATAGCACAGATTACAGTAGTAACAAAAACGATATATTAGACGACACAGTAAGTGAGCAAATAAGCATAGAATATGACATGCAAACAATGAGTGTGATTTCTATTTCCGTAAGCCTTTTTGTGGTTTTATTGTTAATACTAATTTCTTTAATTTTTATAGATAGAATACTAAAAAAAGACCCTTGGACGACTTTACATAATGTCATGGTAGAATAATATTTATTTGCGAGATATACAAGCAATCTAATAATCACGAGTTCAAACTCTCTTTTAAAATTAGATGCTATTCAAATATGTTACAACTGCCAGTGTGATAGGTCTTATAGGATTTAAGTATCCGTATAAGGTCTATCACTTTTGTTGTGCCTTTTTACACTAACGATTTACATCTTCGCTTGCTTTGAGAATTTAAGTTACGCTGGCACGTTATCTTGTATCTAGTGTAATTGGAGATAAATTTATTAGTACTTGCTTTTATAATTCGATAGAGGAAACACATTTATATTGCATGGTGATATATAGAAAGGTTTATAGCGTATTTTACATAAATTTTACAACTATTTTTAGTCATTTGGGCGAATTTTATTTATTTACATAAAAATCGTTGACTTTTCATGTAAAACACAATAAAATAGTTACTAAACTAAACTTTACTAAATTATTAATGAAAAGAATAGGAGAAATTTATGAAAAAAAGAATTTTAGCTTGTCTTCTTACAAGCGTAATGATGTTAGGTGCTTTTGCTGGATGTACTAGCGAAACTACAACTAGTGAAGCTGCAACTAGTGAAACTTCATCTACTGAAAGCAGTACACCAGAAGCAGGAGAGGATACAACTGCTACCCCTCAATCTGTTTCTCTAAAAGTGTGGACACCACAAAACCAACACGAAAACAATACTATTCAATCTCAAGCAGAGGCTTTTGCTGCTGCAAACCCACAATATGACATAGAGTGGACTTTTGAAGTTATCGGTGAAGACGTTGTTCGTGACGAGATTATGAAAGACGTTGAAAACGCAGCTGACGTGTTCTTCTTTGCAAATGACCAATCTATCGAGCTTGCAAACGCTGGTGCATTGGCAAGACTAGGTGGCACAGCAGAAGAATTAGTTAGAAGCACAATGGACGAATCTGTTATTAACACTGTTGTAAACCCTGAAAACGGCGGTATCTATGGTATCCCATTCACACATAACACATATTTTATGTACTATGACAAAACTTTAATGACAGAAGAAGACGTTAAAAGTATCGAGAGCATCTTAGCTAAAGAAACAGGTGAAAATGTTACAAACTACTTCTTTGAATCAGCTGGTGGTTGGAAACTTGGTGCTTGGTACTACGGTGCTGGCAACACAATCTTTGGTGAGAGCCAAACTGATTTCACAGCAGGTGCTGACTGGAACAACGAAACTGGTCTTGCTGTTACAAACTACCTATTAGGTCTAAAAGACAACCCAAAAGTTGCTTTTGATGAGACACTATCTGTTTCAGAAAAAATCACAAACCACGAGCTAGGTGTTTGGTTTGACGGTTCTTGGAACTACAATACATATAAAGATATCTTAGGCGATGACCTAGGTTTAGGTGTTATCCCAACTTTCAACCTAAACGGTGAAGACAAACAACTTTTAAGCTTCTATGGCTCAAAAGCTATCGGTGTAAACCCAGCTTCTAAAAACTTACCAGTTGCTATCGAATTTGCTACATTCTTAGGAACTGAAGAAATGCAAGTTCAAAGATACTTAGAGTCTGGTCAAATTCCTACAAATATTAACGCTGGTCAAACTGATGAAGTTAAAGCTGACCCAGTTGCAACTGTAATTATTAATCAAGTTGCTAATGCTTCTGTAACTCAACCGTTCTCTGCTGAATTCTCTGCTGCTTACTGGCCAAATGTAGGCGGTATCGTTGCTGAAATGAAAAATGGTGAATTAAACGCAGATACAGCTCAAGAAAAACTTGACACTTTCGTTAAAAACTTTGATGAATAAAATAAACGACTAAATTTAGATGGAGGGAGAGGAACATTATGAAAAAAACAAATGTTTCTTCAGATAACTACAGTGCAGGTTCTGCGCTTGCAAATGGTACTGTTGTCACAAAACTGTCACTAATAATATTTGGTCTTGGTAATTTAGTTAATAAACAAATAGGAAAAGGTCTACTTTTCCTATTTGTACAAATTGCTTATATCTACTATATGTTTTCTTTTGGGGTAAACTCTATCCAAAACTTTATAACATTAGGTACAAGTGAACAAGCAGAAGTATATAACGAAGCATTAGGTATTTACGAATACGTTATGGGTGATAACTCTATGCTTGCGTTACTATACGGTGTGGTTACACTATTTATCACGATTGCATTTATTTTGATGGCTGTTGCATCTCTTAAGAGTGCATATTACACAGAGTGTATTATCAAAAATGGCAAAAAACCTGCAAACTTCAGACAAGATTTATCATCTCTGCTAGATGAAAAAATTCATATTTCAATGCTATCTATACCAATGATTGGTATTTTGATATTCACAATTGTTCCTCTTGTTTTCATGATTTTCATAGCTTTCACAAACTATGACCAAGAACATTTACCACCTGGTAACTTGTTCGATTGGGTAGGCTTTGAAAACTTCGCAAATATTGTGGATGTTGGTGGTGCTGGCATCGGTAGCACATTCGTACCCGTTTTGATTTGGTCTTTAGTTTGGGCGTTCTTTGCTACATTTACAAACTATTTCTTAGGTATGATTTTAGCTTTAATCATTAATAGAAAAGGTACGAGATTTAAAGGATTTTGGAGATTTAACTTCATGTTATCAATCGCAATCCCTTCATTCGTTTCTCTTTTAACTATGAGAGTATTGTTTAGCGACAACGGTGCTGCAAATATTCTTTTAAATCAGTTTGGACTAGAATCTATTCCATTCTGGGCAGACGGAAATATCGCAAAAATTATGATTATTCTAATCAATATTTGGATTGGTGTTCCGTTTACAATGTTAAACCACACAGGTGTTATTCAAAATATTCCTGACGAAATTTATGAAGCAGCTGATGTTGAAGGTGCTGGCAACATTACTAAATTCTTCAAAATCACACTTCCATATATGTTATTCGTAACAGCACCTGTTTTAATCACTACTTTCGTAGGTAATATCAATAACTTCAATGTTATCTTCTTGCTTACAGGTGGTGGACCTGAAAAAATCGACTACTATTACGCTGGCGAAACTGATTTGCTCGTAACTTGGTTATACAAACTGACCATTAACGAAAAAGACTATAAAATGGGTTCGGTTATCGGTATTATGATATTCATAATTTCTGCTGTATTTAGCTTGATTGCATACAGAAGAACTGCAGCGTATAAAGATGAGGAGGGATTCCAATAATGAAAAATTCATATAAGAGTAAAAGACAAGTTACTGACTCGTTAGTTCATGTTTTGCTTGCTGTATTAAGCGTTATTTGGGTTCTGCCTATCGCATTTGTAGTTCTTACTTCTTTTAGAGGCGAACCGGGAAGTTATGTAAGTTATATTATTCCTAAAGAATTTTCCTTGAATAATTACATAGCTTTATTCTCAGATGACGGACTTGTAGACTTTAGGTCTTGGTTTTTTAACACATTTAAAATCGCTGTTTTTTCTTGCTTGATTTCAACATTCATGGTGCTTGCAGTATCTTATGTAATGTCTAGAATTCGCTTTAAAATGCGTAAAAAATACTTAAATGTTGCGTTAATCTTAGGAATGTTCCCAGGGTTTATGTCAATGATTGCTGTATACTATATATTAAAAGGTATTGGATTACTAGAAACAGGCGATTTAAAACACGTTGCACTTATTCTGGTATATTCAGGTGGTGCAGGACTAGGATTTTATATCGTAAAAGGATTTTTTGACACTATTCCTCGTGCGATTGATGAGGCTGCCTTTATTGATGGTGCTACTAAATGGCAAACATTTATTAAAATTATTTTGCCTTTATCTAAACCTATGGTAGTGTATACAGCACTAACAGCTTTTACAGGCCCTTGGGTTGACTTCATATTTGCAAAAGTTATTCTAGGAAACGATATCGAATATTACACAATTGCAATTGGCTTATGGCAAATGCTTGAAAAAGAATATATTGAAACATACTTTACTCAATTTTATGCTGGTTGTGTACTGATTTCAATTCCAATCGCAATTTTATTCCTTGTAACACAAAGATACTATGTATCAAGCGCTGGTGGAGCAGTTAAAGGATAATATTAACTTTCAGGGACATAACGAAATTGTTATGTCCCTATTTAAACTATTGGAGATTACTTATGAAAGACTTACAAAAAAAATACGACTCTCATTTATTTGAGGAGCAATATAGATATGACGGCAAAGACTTAGGTTCATACGTTTCTGAAAAAGGAACAAGCTTTAAAATTTGGTCGCCACTTGCTGATAAAATTGTACTTAATTTATATAAAACTGGCGATGATAATGCTGAAAAAATTGCAACGTATCACATGACAAAAGAAGATAAAGGTGTTTTTGTTTACAAAACGGATAAAAATCTTAAAAACACTTATTACACATACACGGTAGATGTTTTAGGAGAAACAAACGAGATATGTGACATATATGCAAAAGCTACTGGAGTTAACGGAACAAAAGCTATGGTAGTTGAGCTTCACGACACAAATCCAGAAGGATTTTTAGAAGATAGTTTTTATTACGATGAAAATACTCAACCAATTATATATGAACTACATGTGAAAGATTTTTCTTATGACCCTGTGGGTGGTATGAAATATCGTGGCAAATACTTAGCGTTTACTGAAGATACTGGAAAAAATACAGGTATCAATTATCTTAAAGATTTAGGCGTAACACATGTTCATATTTTACCTATGTTTGACTACGGAAGTGTTGATGAAGCTGGCTCTGACGAAGAATTTAACTGGGGTTATGACCCAGTAAACTACAATGTTCCAGAGGGTTCATATTCTACTAACCCGTATGACGGAAATGTAAGAATTAAGGAACTTAAAGAAATGGTTATGGCTTTGCATAAAGCTGGAATAGGTGTAATTATGGACGTGGTTTATAATCATACTTATAACGAGAAAACAGCTTTTCAGTATACAATGCCTAATTATTATTACAGAATGGAAGAAGACGGTAGCTTTGCAGATGCATCTGCTTGTGGAAATGAAACTGCAAGTGAACGCTTTATGTATCGCAAATTTATGATAGACTCTGTTATGTACTGGGCAAAAGAGTATCACTTAGATGGTTTTAGATTTGACCTTATGGGTGTTCACGATGTTAAAACTATGAACCTAATTCGACAAGAACTAGACACATTGCCAAACGGAAAAGGAATTTTAATGTATGGCGAGCCGTGGTTTGCAGAAGAACCAAAAATTGGTGCAGGGGATATACCTGCTATTAAGGATAACCTTAAATATCTAGACACGAATATCTCAGTTTTTTCCGATGATACTCGAGACGCTGTTAAAGGGTCTGTGTTTTATGAAGAAGAAGTAGGATATGTAAATGGAAGTCCTGAACTTGCTTGTGATATTAAAGAAGCTGTTCTTGCATGGACAAAAAGCGACGAAGTTGACTGCCGTTTTCCAAAGCAAATTATATCTTATGTGTCTGCACACGACAATTTTACACTGTACGATAAGCTTGTGCTTTCTATGCGTAACGAGAAAGATTTTACGAAAAGTGATGCTCAATTGTTGCAAATTAACAAATTATCTGCTACAATTATATTTACTTGTGCGGGAGGAATTTTCTTTCAAGCTGGTGAAGAATTTGCCAGAACAAAGCATGGTGAAGGTGATAGTTATAAATCTTCTCCAAGACTCAATATGTTAGATTGGAAGCTTGCAGAAGATAACCATGATTTGGTAGAATTTTATAAAGGTTTAATTAGTTTTAGAAAAAATTCCAAGGTTTTAATGGATAAAAACATAAATATAGCTGAAAAAATTGTATTCAAAAAGCAAGCTGATGAAAACATTGTTAGTTTCACAATTTTAGATGAAACTGCTGAGTATTTTGTAGCATACAATCCATATTTTGTATCAAAAAAACTGGATTTGCCAAGTGGTGACTTTAGTGTTGTTTGTGATGGATTGGAATTTATTAAAGAAGAAGTTATAGTCAATGGAAAAGTTAATATTAATGCAAGTTCAGGTGTAATATATAAGAAAAAATAGAAAAAGGTGTTAAAATGGTTCGTATTGAAGATATAGCAAATAAGTTAGGAGTTACAAAAAGCACAGTGTCTAAAGCACTTAACGGTGCTCCTGATATAGGCGAGCCTATGAGAAAAAAAGTGTTTGAAACTGCAATAGCAATGGGATATAAAAAAGTGATTAAGAAAGTAGATAGCAAAATAGCTGTTTTAATCCGTAATATGAGCTATAAAAACACTACCGACTTTGGATATAATTTAGTCTTAGGATTTCGCCAAATGGCAGAGAGTAACAACATTAAGGTTCATATAGTTGATGCGACTGAAGAACTAATGAAAAGCATGGATTATGATGTTTTTATGCTACAAAATGACTATATAGGTTCTTTCGTAATCGGTTTTTCACTTGTAGATAGATGGACAAAGCAGTTTAAAACTTGTAAGACACCGACAGTTTTATATGACAACTCCTCAAAAGGAAACACAAAAGTTTCTTATGTGGGAGCAGATAGTAGAGAGGGAATGGAAAATGCTATCGCTCACCTTTGCGATTTAGGGCACACAAAAATTGCTTATTTAGGTGGACTTTTAGGTTCGCATTACTCAAAAGAGAGATACGAAGGCTTTAAATTTGCATTGAGACAACACAAACTTAAATTTGATAAAGAGTTATACGGAGATGCCTATTTAGTATCAGATTGTGTTTCTAAACACTTATCAAAAGTTATAGAAAAAGGTGCTACAGCGGTAGTATGCGGGCATGATTTACTGGCTCATGAAGTTATTGCTGGGTGTAAAAAAATGGGGAAGAGAGTACCTGAAGATATTAGCGTTATCGGCTTTGATGATTTATTGATTTCAAAGGACACAGAGCCACCTCTTACGACTATAAAACAAGACTGTTTGCAAATAGGTCGCAGTGGTTATTACGCTTTTAAAAGTCTACTTGATGACGTTCCAATTGGAACAATTTTATTGCATACACAATTAGTTATTAGAAATTCAACAGAACAAGTAAATTTAGGAGAAAAAAATGATTAAAAATTTAGAAAATAAAGTTATTTATCAAATATACCCAAAAAGTTTTAATGACACAACTGGCAGTGGGTTTGGTGATATTAATGGAATTATTGAAAAACTTGATTATCTTAAAGATTTAGGTATAGATTACTTGTGGCTAAGCCCAATTTGCAAGTCACCGCAAAATGATAACGGATATGATATTGCTGATTATTATACGATTGACCCTCTTTTTGGAACAAATGACGACTATTTAAACCTAATTGCAAAAGCTAACGAACGTGGAATTAAAATCATGATGGACTTGGTATTAAACCACACATCAAGCGAGCACGAATGGTTTAAAAAAGCACTTCAAAAAGACGAAAAATATTATGATTACTATATTTTTAGAGATGAACCGAACGATATTGGAAGTTATTTTTCTGGTAAAGCATGGTCTTATAGTGAAGAACTTGGGAAATATTATTTTAGACTTTTTGATGTAACTCAACCAGATTTAAACTGGGAAAATCCTGAACTTCGCTCAGACATTTACGAGATGGTAAACTACTGGATTTCTAAAGGTGTTGAGGGTTTTAGGCTTGATGTTATCGACCTTATCGGTAAAGAACCTGATAACTTTATCACTTCAAAAGGTCCTAAATTCTATGAATATTTAAAAGAACTATCTAACAAAACTTTTACAGATAAATTGCTAACTGTTGGAGAATGTTGGGGCTCTACACCGGAAGAAAGCTATAAAATGTGTAACGGAGATGGACTTACTCAGGCGTTTCACTTTAGACATTTATCAGTAGTTGAAGACCGCGACAAATGGTTCAAAACAGAAGTTCAAAAAGAGAAACTTATCGAAATAATGACCGAATGGCAAAATGAATACACAGGTATTGAAGCTATTGTTATGAATAACCACGATTTACCTCGTTTAATCTCAAATTGGTTTGATGACAAAAATTTCCGTGCCGAGAGTGCAAAGCTTGCTATAACTTTCTTTGGACTTATGAAAGGTAATCTATATCTTTATCAAGGCGAGGAATACGGTGCAACTAATGGATATATGACAAATTTATCTGACTATAACGATGTTGAAACTATTAACAAATACAAGGATTTAGTCGAGCTTGGGTTAGATGAAAAAACAATTATGGATATGATTATGAGAACTTCTCGTGATAATGGTCGTATTCCTATTTCTTGGAACAACAGCGATAATGCTGGTTTTACAGCAGGAACTCCGTGGTTAAAAGTGAACTCAAATTATAAAGAAGTTAATGTTGAAAATGATTTAGCTTCTGATAATTCTATTATCGAGTATTACAAAAAAATTATTAAATTCAGAAAAGATAACTATGATTTAATAAACACAAAAATAAAATTTGAACTATCAGGCGATATTATTAAATTCACACGTGGAAAAATAAATTTTGCTGCAAATTTTGGCGAGTATGTTCGTAAATTTGAAAAAGCTGGCGTTCCAGTGTTTACAAATTATGAAAAAGAATGTGAAAATTTCCTAAGACCTTACGAGGTTTTCGTTACAATTGATGACTAAATAAAAAGAAATCCAAGTGAACTTGCTTAACTGCAAGCCACTTGGATTTTTTAAATTATAATTTCCAGATATCGTCGTTATATTGTTTTATTGTTCTGTCTGATGAGAAGAAACCAGCCATAGCAGTGTTCATAATCATTCTTTCAGCCCAAGTGTCTCTATCAGCATAATTTTCGAAGCATTTGTCTTTAACTGCGATGTAGTCATTTAAGTCAAGCAATGTCATAAACCAGTCTTTAACAATAAGCTCTGAGTGAAGTCTTGTTAGCATATATGGGTTACCAACAGAAAGCATTTCAGTACCTGTTAAGAAGTTCACCATTTCGCAAATTCTAGAATCATTTACAATGAAATCTTTTGAGCAGTACGCTGATTTTTCATACATCTCGATAACTTCGTCAGAAGATTTTCCGAAGATATAGATGTTATCTTTACCAACTAGTTCTGCAATCTCAACATTAGCACCGTCCATAGTGCCTAAAGTTACAGCACCATTTAGCATAAATTTCATGTTGCCAGTACCAGAAGCCTCTTTAGAAGCAAGAGAGATTTGCTCAGAAACGTCACAAGCTGGGATTAATTTTTCAGCAAAGGATACATTATAGTTCTCTACCATAACAACTTTAAGATGTTTAGAAACTTCTTTGTCAGCTAAAATTATTTGTTGTAAACATAAAATTGCATGGATAATATCTTTTGCAATTGTATAAGCAGGGGCAGCTTTTGCACCAAAAATTGCAGTGATAGGAGTCTTAGGGTATTTTCCTTCTTTGATTTCAAGATATTTATGAATTAGGTATAACAAATTCATTTGTTGTCTTTTGTACTCGTGAAGACGTTTGATTTGAATATCAAAGATAGAGTTTTCGTCGATTTCGATATCGTATAATGCCTTAATATGGTTTTTAAGAGCAATTTTGTTTTGAAGCTTAATTGCTAAAACTTCTTTTTTTGCGTCAGCATTTGTAGCTAGAGATTTTAAGTTTTCAAGCATTTCTGGGTTTGTAGAGTAGATAAGGCTTGAATTTTCACCAAGACTACTTTCAATCCATTTTGCAAGTGGTTTGTTGCAGTGTTTAAGCCATCTTCTAAATGTGATACCGTTTGTTTTGTTGTTGAATTTTTCAGGGTAGATTTTATAGAAATCGTTAAGTTCAACATCTTTTAAGATATCAGTATGAAGTGCTGCAACACCGTTAATGCTATAGCTGTAGTGCATATCCATTCTAGCCATGTGAACTCTATCATCTTCATCAATAATTTTTAGTTCAGCTTTTGGGTATGCTTTAAATGCTTTTTTATCCAAGAATTTGATGATAGGAACTAGCATAGGAACTACTTCTTCTAAGTAGTCAAGTGGCCATTTCTCTAGTGCTTCTGCAAGGATAGTATGGTTTGTGTATGCACAAGTTTTTGCCATAATTTCAGAAGCTTCGTCCATGCTTAGACCTTTATCAACTAGAAGTCTAATCATTTCTGGGATAACCATAGATGGGTGAGTGTCGTTGATTTGTATAGACACGTGTTTTGCCATATCACGAACATCATGGCCTTTGTCTTCTAGTTCTTTGATGATTAATTTCGCACCACAAGATACCATAAAATATTGTTGGTAGATACGTAGTAAGTGACCTGCTGTGTCAGAATCATCTGGATATAAGAAAAGAGTTAGGTTTTTAGAAATATCAGTTTTGTCAAAAGAAATTCCTTCTTCAACGATGCTTTCGTCAATAGTTTCAACATCAAATAAGTGAAGTTTATTAGCGATGTCTTTACCACCAACAACATCGATGTCATACATTTTTGCTTTCAAAGTGAAATCTTTGAACTTAACATCTGTAACAAAATCTGTTTCTGTAAGCCAAGACGTATCTTCAATCCACTCGTTTGGTAGCTCGTTTTGAGCGTTGTTTACAAATTTTTGTTTGAACAAACCGTAGTGGTAGTTAAGTCCGATACCGTCTCCGTTTAGGTCTAAGTTTGCAATTGAATCTAAGAAACACGCTGCAAGACGACCTAAACCACCATTTCCTAAAGATGGCTCTGGTTCTACTTCTTCGATATTTGCTAAAGATTTGCCGTTTGCTTCTAATATAGAAGCTACGCTATCGAAAATACCTAAGTTTATTAGGTTATTTGATAATAATTTACCAATCAAAAACTCAGCTGAGATGTAGTATACTTTTTTGCCGTTTATAACTTGTGGTCTTTCGTTTGACATCTCTTTAACAAGTTTTAGTAGTGCAACATAAATCTCTTTGTCAGTTGCAGTTTTAATGTCTTTACCTAATAGTTCTATAATTCTTTTTTCCATTTGTATCACCTTTCATTAAACTCTGTAATAATTTTCGGTTATTTTTCTTATATAATCAGCTAGTTTGCTGTTTATTTGTGTATCTGTGGCACGCCACTCCCAGTTTCCACCTAAAGTTGACGGAATATTAATTCGTGCTGTGTCATCAAGTTCTATATAGTCTTGTAAAGGAATAATAACAGTATCAGCAACACTAGCAAACAGGCTTTTAATCATTTTATCTACAACTACTTTTGAAGATTTGATATCAAGATAGTTTGCAATGTGTTTTTTAACTTTTCTGTTTTGAGTAGCGTACCAGCCAACTGTTGTTGAGTTGTCATGCGTTCCTGTATAAGCTACGCAGTTTGCTGTGTAATTATGTGGCAAATATTCTCCGTCTGCGTGTTCTGGATTGAAAGCGAATTGTAAAACTTTCATGCCTGGGTATTTGCATTTTTTAAGTAGTTTTCTAACACTGTTGGTCAAGTAGCCTAAATCTTCTGCTATAATATTGATGTTTCCAATCTCTTTCTTTAAAACAGCAAACAAATCATATCCTGGACCTTTTTCCCAAATCCCATTTCTAGCAGTTTCATCACCAAAGGGAATTGCATAGTATTCGTCAAAGCCTCTAAAATGGTCGATACGAGTAATGTCGTACATCTCATTTGCAGATTTAATGCGTTTCATCCACCATTTGTAGCCAGTTGCTTTCATTTTTTCCCAGTCATAAATCGGATTTCCCCAAAGTTGGCCGTCTTCTGAGAAACTATCTGGAGGGCAACCTGCAACTTTAGTTGGGTATCCTTTTTCGTCTAAGGCATATTCGCCTCTGTTGGTCCAAACATCAGCACTATCCAAAGCAACATAAATTGGAATATCTCCAACTAATTTGATGTTTTTAGCGTTTGCATAAGCTTTCAATTTTTCCCATTGCTCAAAGAATTTAAACTGAATAAATTGTCTAAAATCAATTTCTTCTGCAAGTTCTTTATCTAGCTTTTTTAGTGTCACTTCATCACGAAGCTTTTCGTTTTCTTCCCATTCAAGCCAGCAAACATCATCATTTTTAGCTTTAATACTTAAAAACAACGCGTAATCATATAACCAATCAGCATTTTTTTCTTTAAAGGTTGTAAAGTCTTCTGATGTTTTGTCGAAATTAGAGTATGCTTTTTTTAGCACAACATATCTATTTTCATATAAAGTTGCATATTCAACTTTCTCTTGAATATAGTCCCATTTAACAGAAGTAACATCTTTTTTTACAAGTAGTCCTTCTTCGATAAGAACATCTAAATCAATAAAATATGGATTTCCAGCAAATGTTGAAAACGATTGGTACGGAGAGTCTCCATAACTTGTTTGTCCCATAGGCAGTATTTGCCAAAATTTTTGTCCAGCTTTTTCTAAGAAATCAACGAAATTATACGCTGCTTTTCCCATTGCTCCAATACCATAATTTGATGGTAATGAAGAAACCGGAAGTAATATACCTGCACCACGCATTTAAATATCTCCTTTTTCTATATCAATTTTAATAATTTTTTGTCTAAAGTCTATGTCGTCGAGGTTTATTAGCTCCTCCATTAATGAAACAGACCTTTTTGCAAGCTTCTCTAGCGAAAACTTAACTTTTTTAACATCTTTTGATAAAATACTATCGTCCTCCAAAAAAGACACTGCACAAAAATCTTCTGTGTTTAAATATTTTCGGAATTTTTCGGCTAAAATATCTCCAAATATAATACATTTTTTTCTGTTTAAACTTTGAATAAATTTGTCAGTATTAAAATTTTTATCAACCTCAATAACATCACAAAATTCATCATAAAAATATTGCCTTAATTCTTCATTTATAATATTGTCAACTAAAATATACGGTTTTTCACTGTTTAAATGTTTTTTTGCACTTTCTACTGCCGATTTATAATCAAAAATTACTTTAAAGAACAATATATCGTCTATATATCCATCTACCACAACAACAGGTGTGAAAAAGTGCTTTGAAAGTGCCTTAAATTGATTAGTTTTTGGTCTAATCATAAAATATGACTCTAAAAACAGGTTTGAAAATGCATAGTCTTTAATATCTGTTTTGTCTTTATACTGAATAATCGCCGACGTGTATCCAAGTTCATTCAAATATTTCTCAATTTTCAATGCTAATTCAAACTGCTTTGACTTCTCATTCATCGATGTATCGTCATCAAAACAGAGGACAATTCCTACAAGAAAGGACTTTCTAGATGCAATTGATTTTGAGGAAGTAGAACGTACATATCCCATTTCTTTTGCTGTTTCTAAAATTTTTATCCTTGTTTCATGCTTGATTTTTTCTTTATCCGAGAAGTTTAAAGCATAAGACACTGTTGCAAGTGACATGTTAAGTTTTTCTGCGACGTCTCGCATAGTTACTTTTTCTTTTTTCACAAAATCACCCTTTTATTTTTTAAGTAA
>CAYJKT010000003.1:0-56270 GCA_964370775.1 uncultured Eubacteriales bacterium
AATACCGACCTCCCTTTTGTTAGATTTTTAGGTCTAACTTTTTGGGGTCGGTACAGTTAATTCATAGTTGCTTTTTTATGTTTGTATATAATTATAACAATGTTTTTAAGTTCTCGTTTATCGCAAGCAAAAATTCCTCTGTTGTAACAGGTTTTTTGTTCTCTAAAACAGATATAGATGCTAAGTTTCTATCCATAACGCCTTGCTCCATAGTTATAATAGACGCTTTGTCTAGTTTGTCTGCAAATTCGCAAAGTTCAGGGATGTTATCTAGCTCACCACGTTTTCTCAATCCGCCTGTCCAAGCACAAATTGTTGCGATTGGGTTAGTAGAAGTTTTCTCGCCTTTTAGGTGATTGTAATAGTGTCTTGTTACTGTTCCATGAGCAGCTTCATATTCGTATTTGCCGTCTGGTGATACCAAAACAGATGTCATTAAACCTAGGCTACCATACGCTGTCGCTATCATATCAGACATAACATCGCCGTCATAGTTTTTGCATGCCCAAACATATCCACCCTCAGAACGAACAACTCTTGCGATTGCATCATCTATTAATGTATAGAAGTACTCAATGCCACAAGCTTCGTATTTAACTTTATATTCTGCTTCGTAAATCTCAGCAAAAATATCTTTAAATCTGTGGTCGTAAGTTTTAGATATTGTGTCTTTTGTTGCAAACCATAAATCTTTTTTAACGTCCAAAGCATAGTTAAAACATGCTCTTGCAAAGCTAGATATACTTTCATCTGTGTTGTGTACACCTTGAGTAATACCCTCGCCTTTGAACTCGTGAATTAACGCACGTGTCTCGTTGCCGTCTTTATCTGTAACCACAAGCTCTGCTTTGCTTCCAGCTTCTACTCTAAGCTCTGTGTTTTTGTATATATCACCATACGCATGTCTTGCAATAGTGATAGGTTTTGTCCAGTTTGGAAGATAAGGAACGATACCTTTAACAATTATAGGGGTTCTAAATACTGTACCATCCAAAATTGCTCTAATTGTACCATTAGGGCTTTTCCACATCTCAGTTAAGTTGTATTCTGCAACACGGTCAGCATTTGGTGTGATTGTAGCACATTTTACAGCAACACCATATTTTTTTGTTGCATTTGCAGAGTCCACAGTAACTTGGTCTTTTGTGTCTTCTCTGTATTGCAAGCCTAAATCATAGTATTCTGTTTTTAGGTCTATGTACGGATTTAGCAAGATGTCTTTTATCATTTGCCAAATAATTCTTGTCATTTCGTCTCCGTCCATCTCAACTAGAGGGGTTGTCATTTGAATTTTTTTAAACTCAGCCATTTTGTTCTCCATTTCAATTATATTTTGCTGTAAAACACTTTTCACAGCTTAATTTTTGGTATTTGCTCTTTATCTCTTATCTTCATAAAGCCTTTTAATTATACTACAAAATTTTAGCATTGTAAAGTACTAAGCATAAAGATAAATTGAATTACTAAAATTTATTTTCTCAGTGGAAAACACAGGACATTTTACACAAATTTTAGCCTTTATACTTAAACTGCTTACTGTTGACACTTTGCAATTTTATGATATAATTATTTTAAGAAGTTATGTTTTTTTCACCTTAGAATTGGCACACTATATTCGAGGTGATATTTTTGAAAAAACAAAGAAAACTTAATTCATTGTGTTGTGATACAGATGAAACTGTAGACGAAACCGAGGAAATCGGCGAGGCTACTGCTCAGACAGATGGCTCTGTTACTGTAAAAAACAATGATGCCTCTATATTCTGTTTGACAATTATAGGTCAAGTAGAGGGTCATTACATTTTACCATCACAAAACAAAACAACAAAATATGAACACGTTATACCACAGATTGTGGCAGTGGACGAAGACCCTAATATTGACGGACTTCTTGTTATCTTAAACACAGTTGGAGGCGATGTTGAGGCAGGTCTTGCGATTGCAGAGCTATTAGCTGGAATGAAAAAACCTACTGTCAGCCTAGTTTTAGGTGGAGGTCATTCAATTGGTGTGCCACTTGCCGTAGCAGCGAAGAAATCATTTATTGCAAAGTCTGCTTCTATGACAATACACCCTGTTAGGTTAAACGGATTGATATTAGGTGTGCCACAAACTTTAGATTACTTTAACAAAATGCAAGAACGCATAACTAACTTTGTTACAGAAAACTCTAATATATCTAAAGATAAGTTTTTAAAGCTTGCAATGAACACAAGCGAACTTGTAACTGATGTTGGCACTGTTTTAGACGGCGAATACGCAGTTGAAGAAGGTCTAATTGACTCTATCGGCACACTTTCTGAGGCTATGGAATGCCTTACGCTTATGATTAAATCATGCAAAAAGAAGAAAACTACTATTAAGAAAAAATAACTGAATTAATTGCAAATTGGGCGAATTTTTTTCGCCCAATTGTAATTACATTTTACATAAACGAGGGAGATACTTTGGAAAAGAAAAAAACTACCACAAAACCTAGAAAAAAAACAGGTTCAACCACTTCAAAAGCTGCTAATTCTAAGGCGAAAACTGCAACTTTAGAAGAAATAAGACGAAAAAATCAGATAAACTCTGTCGTGTTGTTTTTCTCTGCTATTTTGCTTTTATTCATAATATTTATTAGAGGAGAAGTTCTTTGGTTGGGGCTTCACAATATCGTGACAGGTTTAATGGGTTATTGGTCACTTTTAGTTCCTTTAATAATGATATATGAAGCTATTAGAATGGCTATGGAAAAGCCGACACACGGTAACAAAAAAAGGCTTTCTCTAAGTATTATAACCATACTATTTATAACTGCTTGCGTACATATTTGGACACCTGTTATTATCCCAGAAGATGCAGACTTTTTCTCTGCTATCGGTTATTTATTTACATCAGGTACAGAGGCAAAATCTGCTGGAATTGTTGGTGCTACCTTAGGTGTGCCAATGGGTTGGTTGCTGGGCGATATTGGTGCTAGAATTGTTAGTATTATCGTGCTTATTGTTTCTGTATTGATATTTACAAGAAGTGATTTAATTAGGTTATACAACATGTTTGCAAAGCCGTCAAAAGCTGTAGCTAAACAAATCAACACAGCAAAACAACGCAGAGATGCAGAGCGTGAAATTCTTAACGAAGCTCGTGAAAATGGTAACTACAATGGCAGTTTCAGAATACATAATATCACTCCAACACCAACTTCTAACAACCTATCACCAAGTAAACCTTTGGATAGACTGCAAAAAAGTTTTGGTATTGGCTCTAAGAAGCAAGTAGTAGAAAAAGAAGTTTATACAGAAGAAAACCTACCTCTATTAGAGGGTGACGATATTAACACAGAGAGCCTAGATGCTCTGTTAAATGACGTTGATAAGGCTGATGATATTACTGAGTTATTGCACAAAAAAAGCAATGAAATGCACGGTGCAAAGGTTGAAAAACCTGTAGAGAAAGCAAAAACTACAGAGATACGCACTGCTACTCCTGTAATTTCTCAAACTGCTACAAAAGTAGACACTCCAAAAGATGTTTTAGACAACGTTGCAAAAGCTGCCGAAGATTTTATTAAAAGACGTGAACAAGCTGAAAAACTTGAGATTGCTCAGACTGCTCAAATGGCATTGTATGAAGAAGCAAAAAACAGTGTAAAGTCGTATATCTTCCCTCCTATTACAATGCTAGCAGAGGCTTCTAGGTCGAATGTAGCATTAGAGACACAAGAACTACAAAACAACGCACAAAAATTAGTAGACACCTTAAAAAGCTTTGGTGTTGAGACTAAGATTATCGATATATGCAGAGGCCCGTCTGTTACAAGATATGAGCTACAACCGGCAGCTGGTGTTAAAATCAGCAAGATAACAAATTTATCAGATGACATTGCTCTTAACTTAGCAGCTGTTGGCGTTAGAATTGAAGCTCCTATACCTGGCAAAGCTGCCGTTGGTATTGAAATCCCTAACAAAAACAAAACAGTTGTTAGAATGAGAGAACTTATAGAAAGCAATCCTTTCTTAACATCAAAAAGCAATTTGAGCGTGGTTTTAGGCAGAGATATTGCTGGTGATGTTAAAATCGCCGACCTTGCAAAAATGCCTCACATGTTGATTGCTGGTACAACTGGTTCTGGTAAATCGGTGTGTATCAACTCATTAATCATAAGCTTGATGTATAAATCTTCGCCAGAAGATGTACGATTTTTGATGATAGACCCTAAGGTGGTTGAGCTTGGTATATATAATGGTATACCTCACTTGCTTGTTCCAGTGGTTACAGACCCTAGAAAAGCAGCTGGTGCATTGAGTTGGGCTGTTACTGAAATGCTTAATAGATACAAGATTTTTGCTGAATATAATGTGAAAGACTTAGCAGGTTATAACCATTTTGCAAAGGTTAATAATTACATGAGTGATGACGGTCAACCTATTGTTAAAATGCCTCAAATTGTTATGATTATAGACGAGCTTGCCGACTTGATGATGGCTGCTCCTAATGATGTTGAAGACTCTATTTGTCGTTTGGCACAGATGGCTCGTGCTGCTGGTATGCACTTAGTTGTTGCAACTCAACGACCTACTGTAGACGTTGTTACTGGCTTGATTAAGGCAAATATCCCTAGTAGAATTGCCTTTGCTGTATCGTCTTCTACTGACTCTCGTACTATTCTGGATAGCCAAGGTGCTGAGAAACTTTTGGGACAAGGCGATATGCTATACTCCCCAGTTGGTGCTCATAAACCGTTGCGTATTCAAGGTTGTTTTGTTACTGAGTCAGAGATTGAAAAAATCGTTGAGTTTGTAAAAGGTAACAGAATGGCTGAGTATGATGAAAAAATCATTGAGGACATTGAGAAAAACGCTGTACAAGATAACTCCAAAACAGAAAAAGCTGAACTTAGCGAAAACACTGACCCTATGCTTGACGAAGCTATTAAATGTGTGATTGAGGCAGGGCAAGCTTCTACCTCACTTCTTCAAAGACGTTTACGTTTGGGTTATGCACGTGCTGGCAGATTGATTGACGAAATGGAGATACTTGGCATTGTCGGCCCTCATGAGGGTTCTAAGCCTAGACAAGTAATTATGACTTATAGCCAGTATTTAGAGCGTAATATGCAAAAATCAGATGATGTAGTGCCAGACGTTGCTACTGAAATCGTAACAGAAATTATTGCAAATGAAGAAGAGTAAAGTTGTTGTAGGAGTAATCCTTATACTTATAATAGCGTTAAGCTTAACGAGTGACGGCAGAAATTTTTGGCTGTCTGTCGCTAAACTAACTGGTTTACATAATAGAGATACCATAGCAGATGATTATGATTTTTCGGTGCATTTTATTGATGTCGGCAAAGCTGACAGTATACTTATTGAATATGGTGATTTAAGCTTTTTGGTAGACACTGGGACTGTTAATTCTTTTGATACTATCTATGAATATCTTCAAAAAAGGAATATAGAAACACTTACAGCTATGTTTATCACACATTCAGATATAGACCATATCGGCTCTGCTTACAAACTTACAAACGTTGTAGATGTTGAAAAAATCTACATGGGTAATGATACATCCAACAGTGTCGAAGCACTTAATCTAAACAGTAAAATAAATGAAAATAACATAGAAAATATCTTTATAGATGATATGTTAAGCTTAGATTTTCATGAGCTATCTGTGGTTATCCACTCCCCTACCTGTACCGATTTTCACAGCAATGATTTATCATTAATGATGAAACTTGAATACAAAGACTTAAGTATTTTGCTAACAGGAGACGCTGAGTTTGACGCAGAAAATTACTATATGGAACATAAAATAGACCTAAGTGCTGATGTTTTGAAAGTAGGACACCACGGAAGCGATAGTTCTAGCTCAATTGATTTTTTAAACTATGTAAACCCTACACTAGCTATAATTTGTGTCGGCGAAAATAAATATAATTTACCTAGCAACTCTGTTTTGGATAACCTCACAGATTTAGGTATTGATTATTTGAGAACAGACACCGACGGCACAATTATTATATCGTATGATGAACAAACAAAAATAAATATATCAAAAAAGGATGATTAAAATGAGAAAACTAACAGTAGACAGAATTGAACCTCCACACACAATTTGCAAAGATAAAGACCATAACTATTTTGCGATTGAAACAAGCGAAATGCCAGAAGGTGTTCGCCAAGGCACAAGAATTACAATCAATGACGACGGTGTTATTAGTGTAGATAAATAAAATCTAACAAAATAGATAAAAAGAGATGAAACAAAGGTGTGTACCATTTGTTTCATCTCTTTTTTGCTTATATAGAGAAAACTATGCGATATTAAGATTCGCAAACTTCAAGCACTATGTCACTGCCCCAACCTAGTCCATTGTTAGGTTTACATTGACCCCATCCGTTGCCGTTATTGTCGCCACCCATGTGACTTTTTGCTGTCTCATTGATTGTGATTGCTTCGATTTCAGGTGTTTTCCAATTGTTGTTCATAATTTCTACCTCTTTCATTCATCAATATTTCAACTCGCATTAACGATTTGTTAATGTTATTATATCAATAAATAACTAATAGTCAATAATTCTAACTAAATTGTTAGAATTATATTAAAATACTATGAATATCATGTACCTTTCCTATAGAAGTTTAACTATCTCTTCTTCTACTATTTTCATATCTTCGCCAGGCTCAAAACGCTTAACAACGTTTCCGTCTTTATCAACCAAAAACTTAGTAAAGTTCCATTTTATGTCACTTAATTCAGCATAGTTAGGGTCATTTTTAGACAACATTTTCTCTAGTACTTCTGTTGACTGGTGCTCTTTTGGAAATCCTCTAAATCCCATTTTGCTTTTTATGTAAGTATATAGTGGGTGTTCGTTTTCTCCATTAACCTCTGTTTTACTGCACAGAATGTAAGGTAATAGATATTTATTTACACAAAAAGCCTCAATTTCTTCGTCAGTACCTGGCGCTTGCTCGCCAAATTGATTGCATGGAAAATCAAGAATAACTAAACCTTTATCTGCGTAATCGTTATGCATTTTTGCAAGTTGCTCATATTGAGGCGTAAAACCACATTTGATAGCAGAATTTAATATCAACATAACTTTACCTTTATACATGCTAAGTTCTTGCTTTTCCCCATTAACCTTTGTTACACTGAAATCATAAATACTCATAATAACGCTCCTATTTCCTATTTAGTAAATTTACATACTATATTTTGTTAGAATTATACCATATATATTTAACACTGTCTATCTTTTTATTATTTTCGTTATATTTTTCAACTATAATCCTTTAACCTTATAGTCTGTATAGTAAGCATGTATAATAATGTTAAATTATTAATTTAAGGTTTGTGTGAAAGTTAAGTGAAAAATATTGTTTGATGGTTGACAAATATATTTATTTCCACTATAATGTTTGATATACAACAAATATGAGAGGTGTTTAAATGGAAAAACAAATCCTGTTCTCGTTGCGACAAGTTATATTAATGGTTGGAAGAACGATTGAAAACAAGTTTAGAGATGTAGGAATTGACCAAGCTACTTTTCAAAACAGCTGGTTTTTATCGTATATTATGGAGCACAGCAAAAATGGTGAAAATGTATACCAAAAAGACTTAGAAAAACATTTTGGCATAACAAGGTCTTCTGTATCTAAAGTGATTAATCTTATGATAACAAAAGAGCTGTTAGTTAAAGAAGGTGTTGACACTGATGCTAGGCTGAAAAAATTGGTTGTAACAGAAAAAGGTAAAGCTTTGTTGGAGTTGTCTGAAGGTCCAAAAGCTGCGACTGAAGAACTAGCAGTTGGAAATTTTACAGAAGACGAACTAAACGAACTTGACAGGTTGTTAAACAAAATTTTAGTTAATTTAAGTACTGAAAGTAAAGAGAGGGAAACACATGATTAAAACACTGGCGGCACAAGTTAAGCAGTATAAAAAGCCAACTATTTTTACTGCAATTTTTACGGTACTTGAGTCAATTATGGAGACTGCAATTCCTTATGTTGCAGCGTTTGTAATTGACAGAGGTATTAGAGCAGGCGATATGTCCCAAATCCTATTATATGGCGGAATTATGCTATTAATGGCTGGGTTGAGCCTTTTATTTGGTATTTTGGCTGGTCGTATGGCAGCTACTGCATCTACTGGATACGCAAAAAATTTAAGAGAAGCTATGTATAAAAACATACAAACTTTCTCATTCTCAAACATAGACAAATTCTCTACATCGGGTCTTGTAACAAGACTTACAACAGATGTAACTAATGTTCAAAACGCATACCAAATGCTATTTAGAATGACATTAAGAGCACCAATCAACTTAATTACAGCTATTACTCTAACATTAATAATTAATACTCAAATAGCTGGTATTTACCTAGTTAGCTTATTGTTCCTTGTTTTAGTATTCTCTTTAATCGTAAAATTCGGCATGGGTTACTTTACACAAGTTTTCAAAAAATATGATGAACTTAACATGACTGTTCAAGAGAACGTATCTGCTATTAGAGTAGTTAAAGCTTTTGTTAAAGAAGATTATGAAAAAGAGAAATTCGGCAAAGCTAATTTTAATTTATATAACCTATTTGTAAAAGCTGAGAAAATTATATCTTATAATACACCTGCTATGATGCTTGCAATGTATGGTACAATTATTGCTTTGTCATGGGTTGGTGCACAATTAATCGTTAGTGAAACTATTACTACAGGTAACTTAACAAGCCTTTTAGCGTATGCTATGACAATTTTGGGTAGCTTGATGATGTTAACAATGGTTTTTGTTATGCTTACAATGTCTGCTGCTGCTGGCAAACGTATAACAGAAGTACTAAACGAGAAACCTGACATCGACAACAAAGAAAATCCTATTTTTGATATTAAAGACGGTAGCATTGAGTTTAATAATGTTATGTTTAGATACAATGAACATTCAGAAAAACCTGTTTTAGACAAAGTTAACCTTAAAATTGGCGAGGGTCAACTTATTGGTATTATCGGTAACACTGGTAGTGGTAAAACTTCTTTTATCAACTTAATCAGCAGACTTTATGATGTAAACAGTGGTAGCGTTAAAGTTGGTGGTGTTGATGTTCGTGATTACGACCTAGAAACACTTAGAAACAACGTTGCAGTAGTTCTTCAAAAAAACGAGCTATTCTCTGGCACTATTTTAGATAACCTAAGATGGGGTAAAGAAACTGCAACTGAGCAAGAATGCATCAACGTGGCAAAAATCGCATGTGCTGAGGAATTTATCAGTAGAATGCCTGAAAAATACAACACACATATCGAGCGTGGTGGCGCGAATGTATCTGGTGGACAAAAACAACGTCTATGTATTGCAAGAGCATTGTTAAAAGACCCAAAAGTGCTTATTCTTGATGATAGCACTAGTGCTGTTGACACTGCAACTGACGCAAAAATCCGTAAATCATTTAGAGAAGATATCCCAGCTGTAACTAAGCTTATTATCTCTCAACGTATTTCAAGCATACAAGATGCTGATAAAATTATCGTTATTGACGACGGTGAGATTACAGGATATGGCACACATGATGAATTGATTAACACAAACAGTCTATACAAAAGCATTTACGAAAATCAAACTCAAGGCGATGCAGACTTTGACGAAAAGGACGGTGAGTAATTATGAGCGATAACAGACAAAATGCACCTCAACAACGCAGTGGCGGTGGCCCTGGTAGAGGTCCTGGTGGTTTTGGTGGAAAACCAAAATTAGAGACTTCTATGAAAGAAGTTATGAAAAATATCTTTGCTGTTTTGTTCCAATACTATAAAGTGCATATTATTATAGTTATAATTTCAATACTAGCTACTTCTTTCGCAACTGTGCAAGGTACATTGTTCACACAAGTTCTTATAGACGATTACATCACGCCTTTAATTGGTGTGGAAAACGCAGATTTCTCTCTGCTTGCAGCAGCTCTTGTTAACTTAGGTTTAATATACCTTTTAGGTGTTGTTGCTACCTTTATTTACACAAGAATTATGGTATATGTTAGCCAAGGTACTCTAAAAAATATTAGAGAAAAAACATTTAACCACATGCAAACTCTACCAATTAAGTATTTTGACACTAACGCACATGGAGATATAATGTCTGTTTACACAAACGACATTGACACTTTAAGGCAGTTAATCAGCCAAGCAATTCCACAAGTTTTTAGTTCAGTAGTAACTCTTGTAGCTTCTATTATAAGCATGATAGTTCTTTCTGTTCCTTTAACTTTTGTAATGTTCATTATGATATTTATAATGTTCTCTTGTATCAAATTTATCACAGGAAAATCAGGTAGTTTCTTTAAGGAACAGCAAGCAAGTCTTGGTGATTTGAATGGTTACATTGAAGAAATGATAAACGGACAAAAAGTTATCAAAGTATTCTGCCATGAAGAAAAAGCTGTTGACGATTTTGTTAATAAAAACAACAGACTACAAAAAGCATCTGAAAATGCTAACAAATTTGGTAATATACTAATGCCTGTTAACGGACAGTTAGGTAACCTAAGCTATGTTTTATGTGCAGTTATTGGTGGTGTATTAGCTTTATCTGGTGTTGGTGGAGTTACAGTTGGTGCTCTTATAGCTTTCCTTCAACTATCAAAAAGCATAGTAATGCCTATCAACCAAATATCCATGCAAATCAACTATGTTGTAATGGGCGCAGCTGGTGCAGAGCGTATATTCAAACTGTTAAACCAAAAACCAGAGGTAGACGACGGCTATGTTACTTTGGTTAACGCTAAAAAAGATAGCAAGGGTAACATTACTGAATGTACAGACGAAACAGGTGTATGGGCTTGGAAACATTACCACAAAGAGGACGGAACTACAACTTATGTTAGACAAAGAGGTCACATTGTTTTTGAAGACGTTGATTTTGGTTACAACGAGAGTAAAAAAGTTTTAAGTGACATTAATCTTGAAGCACACGAGGGTCACAAAATTGCTTTTGTTGGTTCAACTGGTGCTGGTAAAACAACTATCACTAACCTAATTAACAGATTTTATGATATTCAAGAGGGTAAAATTCGTTATGACGGAATTAATATAACTAAGATTAAAAAAGCAGATTTACGTAAATCTTTAGGTATGGTTTTACAAGATACTCACCTATTCACAGGATCAGTTTTAGACAACATTAGATATGGTAGACAAAACGCTACTGATGAAGAATGTATTGCTGCTGCAAAACTTGCAAATGCAGACGGATTTATCAGACGACTAGAAGACGGATATAACACTGTTCTTACAGCTAACGGTGGCAGTTTATCTGGTGGTCAAAGACAATTACTAGCAATCGCTAGAGCTGCTGTTGCTAACCCACCAGCGCTTATCTTGGACGAAGCTACTTCTTCTATCGATACTCAAACAGAAAAACTTGTTCAAGAGGGTATGGACGGCTTAATGGAGGGAAGAACAACTTTTGTTATCGCTCACAGACTTTCTACTGTTAGAAACAGCCATACAATCATGGTTCTTGAACTCGGTAAAATCATCGAGAGCGGCAACCATAATGAGCTTATCGACCAAAAAGGTAAGTACTATCAACTATACACAGGTAATTTAGAGTAAGTTTTAAAATCGAAACTTTGGGTAAAACCATTGTTTCGATTTTTTCATATATTTTAATATATATATTTGTGTATTATGCTAGTAGAAAATAAAGTAAAATTGTGGTAAAGTATACAACAAAGACAGTTAAACGTTATAATGTTTTAAGGAGGATTAATGGTGGCAAGAGAATATAATTTTAACTTTGGTTGGAAATACTTTGAGGGTGTTAACGCAAACATTGGTAAAGATAGAGTTGGTGACGGTGTATATAATGACCCTCGTTGGCTAAAATCTGGCAACAACGGACTTGCAATATCTACTTTTGATGACACAGATTGGGTAGATGTTAAGTTACCTCACGATTATTTGATTGAGAAATGTGATTTCACAGCTGAGGAAGTTTCTAACGTTGGTTCGTTAAGAAAGACAAAAGCATGGTACAGAAAAACATTCACAATGCCTGAGGGTAGCGAAAATAAACGTGTTTTCGTGCGTTTCGACGGTGTATATCGTGACAGCCAAGTTTGGTTTAACGGTCATTTTATGGGTCGCCACTTAGGTGGTTACTTAGGCTTTACTTATGAGCTAACAGAGATTGTAAAACCTGGTGAAGCTAACACTATCGCAGTTGAAGTTGACGGCACAGGCTACGAGGGCTGGTGGTACGAAGGTGGTGGTATCTATAGAGATACTTTCATTATTGTT
Source organism: uncultured Eubacteriales bacterium (assembly GCA_964370775.1). Classification (GTDB taxonomy): domain Bacteria; phylum Bacillota; class Clostridia; order Oscillospirales; family Acutalibacteraceae; genus SIG603. The sequence goes on from CAYJKT010000003.1 coordinate 12,284, forward strand.
ACTCCAGATATTCGTGTAAAAGAGAACGGTATTTTTGTTAAGCCTCACAACATAAATATTGATAAAAAAACTTGTGATATTGATGTAGAAGTTGAGATTGACAGCAACAAATTTAATGCAAGCACAGCTACTTGCGAGCTTGAAATTTACTCACCTGATAATAAATTAGTTCTAACAGATAAAAAGGATTTCGAGATTGACTCTTTCGGTTATGTTAATCTAAAAAGTTCTTATAAATTAGAAGATGTTACACTTTGGGACACAGAAAACAGCAATATGTACTATGCAAAAGTTAAGGTGACATCTGACAGTGGAACAGACGAAGTTACACAAAAATTTGCAGTGCGTTTGTTCACTTACAGTGTAGACAAAGGTTTATTCTTAAACGGAAATTCTATCTTCCTAAAAGGTGCTTGTGGACATGATGACTTTGCAGGTGTTGGTACTGCACTTAATCGCTCTATTATTGAACATAAAGTTAAAGTGCTACAAAGCATGGGTTGCAACGCATATAGATGCTCACACAATCCACCGTCCCCTATCTTCCTTGATGTTTGTGACGAGTTGGGTATGCTTGTTATGGACGAAACACGTATTCCTGGTACTTCAAGAGAAGTTATGGAAGATTACACCGACCTTATTAAAAGAGACAGAAACCACCCGTCTGTTATGTTCTTCTCTATGGGAAATGAGGAAATGAACATACAAAGCAATCACACTGGTACAAATATATTCTCTAAAATGAAAGCAATTGGAGAGAAAATGGACGACTCTCATTTCTATATGTATGCTATTAATGCAGACAAAAACAAAAACGTTGACTTTATTGAGGGCGACGGTCTACACTTCCCTATTCACGGTGTTAACTATGTTACTAACAGATACAAACCTGTTATCGATTTACTACACGAGAAACACCCTACTTGTTGTTTTGTTAGCACAGAGACTACTGGTTGTTGCTCTATTAGAGGCTACAAAACTAATCAAGCAACGAGACCTAGAGTTAATCAGCTTGCTATTGACAAAGCTGTTTGGGTTAACGAAGATGTTGGTGTGCTGAACTGCTATGGTGATTACTCACCTGTTTGGGGCTTTACTCCAGAACACGCTCTGCAACAGCATGACGGTAAACCTTATATGCTAGGCATGTACTTATGGACAGGTTTTGATTACCGTGGTGAGGTGTCACCTTATGAATTCCCACAAACTGTATCATCTTATGGTGTTATCGATTTATGTGGTCTATTTAAAGACTGGGCGTACTACTTAAAAGCTTGGTGGGTAGACGAACCTATGCTACATATTTTTCCTTCTTGGAACTTAGACGTAGCTGAGGGTACTGTGATTTCTGTTAGAGCATACTCAAACTGTGACGAAGTAGAGCTTTTCTTAAACGGAAAAACTTATGGCAAAAAACCAGTTGAAAGACTAGGGCATATCGAGTGGGACGTACCTTATCATAAAGGAACTCTTGAAGCGTATGGCTACAAAAATGGAGAGCAAACACTTCACACAAAACTAGTTACAGCAGATAACGAGTACAAGTTGGTGCTATCTACTGAAAAAGCTGAGATTATCGCTAACCATGATGACAGCACAGTTGTTGTTGTTGAGGTTGTCGATAAAGACGGGAACTATGTGACTAATTCAACGATTGACGTTGACTTTGCTGTTTCAGGTGTTGGCAGCATTAAAGGCGTTGGTAATGGTAACCCACAAAGTGTAGAACATGACAAACTTCCTACAAGAAAACTTTTTGCAGGTAAAGCAATTGTTATTATTGAGGGAACTTTTAAAGCTGGCGACATTACTCTTACAGCTAGTGCAAACGATGTAGAAGCTGAAAGCATTACAATTACTTCTAAAAAATCAGATATTAGCGATTATATCTTTAGCACAGACGATGTTACTTTTGGCAACTTTAGAGTTAGAGAAGTTGACCTATAATAGAGATATTAAGTTTAAAACAGCGGTGTTAAATCGCTGTTTTTTGCTTTGTCGTTTACTAAAACACAAAACAGAAAACACAAACCACTGTTTAACTAGTAGTTTGTGTTTTTAAATCTAATATTATCTTAACTAAAAATTTGTTTTTTCATATAAAGAGCAAAGTCATCTAAGGTTTTTCTATCTACATTAAAATCAATGTGGCTAACATATTTATCTAATGCAGATTTTGCAGTCTCGCTATATTTTTGTGGCAAATTAGCCATTCCCCATTCGCCACCTTGTTTTTTGGATATAACTACACTATCTTTTAGATACGCTAGAACTCTGCACAAATTAAGTATCGTATACACTGGATCTTTGTGAATTAACTCATCTGCTTCTTCTATATCTATTTTAATGCTATCTAAGTAATATTCAGGTGCAACCTCACCAAAAACTTCATCAACAGGTTTCCCACAAAGTGCTATACCAACAGCTTTAGTAACAGTGAAATGAGCTGCTAGGTCTATGTCGTTTCCTTTAGAATTGATACAATATGTATCTAAGTCTTTTCTGCTCTTGTCATAGTATTCACAACCATAATGCAAGTGAAACGGAGTAGGATACACAAAGGTTTTACAGTGTTCCTCAAGAACCACGCTCATCTCAAACCCTTTTTTAGGTACTTCTGCCATTAGGTCATGCATACATAAAATCATTTCTTTTTTAGCTTCCAAACTAGCTTCATTTTTCAGCACTACTAAGAAATCTACATCGCTATTATCAAAGGTAAAACAGCCGAACGCTATAGAGCCATGCACGTATATTCCAACAAGATTTTCACCGTTAATCTCTTTGTATCTAAGTGCAATTTTATCTAACAAATTTTGACATTCCATAATTAAATCTCGTAAAGTTTTACTTCTACGTCTCCGTTTATTGTTATTTTGTTGTATGGTTTTGTTGGATAAACTGTTGCACAAGCACTCAATAAACCGTCAAACGCAAACATCTCTAACACTGAAACATCAAAAACTAAGTCAATGTCTAGCTCGTTCATGTTAGGTCTATCAGTTTCGCAAATAGAAAATTCATCTGTCGCGAAAAGCTCGTAAAAATCAGCTCGTCCTGATTTTTTTCTATCCAAAATAACCTTGTTATCTGTGATATGCACTTTTATTTCTTCGCCAATATCATTAGATAAACAAATATCGCAGTTGCCTTTACCTTTTATGCTCACACCAAAAGTATCGCAAGTAACTCTAGCAGTTTTATCTACACTGTACGCTTGTGCTTTATATTTATCTAAACCTACTGGTTTTGAAACAAGTCTTATCCCGTTTTCTGTTTCGGTTAAACCTACTTCTCTTGCAAGTGTCATTTGACCTCTAAATTCGCCACCTGTTGGCACTTTATTAGCATAAGACCAGCATAATCCCCAGCTTTGAATAATAGGTTTATCGCTGTTTTGGAAACTTACACCAGCGTAGTTATCTGGGCATAAATCCAAGAATAAGGGTGTGTCTATCGCATCTGTTTGTATAAATTTATCTCCGTCAAAATCACCGATAAAGTATTGTGATTTAGAATATGTGTCTGTACTTGGAGCTGTTGTGCTTAGTATAAACACCCATTTTTCTGTACCTTTGTAGTCTATTTTAATCATGTCTGGGCATTCCCAAACACCACCTAATTTATTTACACCCTCGCCAAACTCGCCTGTTTTCTCCCAGTTTTTAAAGTCTTTTGTGAAGTAAAAATTAGCTCTATCCCCTGCTGCAACCACAACAGAGTATCCACCTTTTTTCTCATTGTAAAACATTTTAGGGTCTCTAAAATCTTGTAATTCTGTGTTTGCAATAACGGGATTGCCATAGTATTTCTCAAAATGAACCATATCAGTGCTGTATGCAATGCTTTGTTGCTCAGTCTCTCCGTGACTTGTAAACATTGCGATAACAGGTGGGTTTTCTTTTGTTCCAAAACCTGATAAATTGTCGACATCATACACGCAACTACCAGAGAATATTTGCCCTAGTTCGTCTGGATATAACGCAATTGGTTGATGTTCCCAGTTAATTAAATCACGGCTTACAGCATGTGCCCAGTGCATAGGTCCCCATACTATATCTTTTGGATAATGTTGGTAGAAAGTATGGTAATTTCCGTTCTCATAAAACATACCATTAGGGTCGTTCATCCACATAGTTTCAGGTGTTAAGTGAATTTTAGGTCTTAAATTTCTTTCTGTGTTTTTCATAATATACCTCGGTTTATATAAGTTAAATTAATATTACTATTTTTTATTCAAAAAGGCAACATTTAGTGTTACCTAAAAATTGCCTTTTGATATTAAAATTATTCTGATGCTCTGTCGATAGCAGCTTGATATAGAGAAACTAGTTCGTCAACACCAGCAGCAGCTAGGTCAGATTTGTACATATCCCATGATTCGTCTGTCACACCATTGATAACCCAATCAGTGATATAACGGTCTACAACGTCAGAGATAGGAGGTTGGATTTGAGCTAGACGAGAGACTTCATCTTGAGTCATAAGAACTTTTGGAATTGTTGTGATTTCTTCCATAACAGCATCTTTACCGTTTGTTCTTTGGTTCTCTAGAAGTTGAACAGCATCATAAGCATAACCTGCAACTGTCTCATAATATTCATTTAGAACAACCATAGAGCCACGAGCTGTTGTTGTGTTACTTCTCATCTCACCAAAGCTTGTGTATGGTTCAACTGCGATGATATTTCCGTTTTCGTCTAGTGGTGTGCGTAAGATACCTTCTGCATCTTCAATGTAGTTGTAACCTTCTGCACCCCAGTTAGATGTGATAGAGATAACAGGATCTGCTACCATGTACTCTACGAAAGCTGCGATAACTGTTGGGAAGTCAGCATCTACTGTGATAGCTGTGTTAGAAGAATCTTGAAGTTCTGAGAAGTTTAGGTGATTACCTGTGCTTCCGTTTTCGCCAGTTAGTCTTGGAAGTGCTTCGTATTGAGCATGAACGTCTAGGTTAGAGATTTCTTGGTCTGTCCAAACACCGAAAGAACCAATTCTTGCTACGTCTTCTTTAATTAATGAAGATTGGAAAGCAGCACTAGCGTCTGCCTCGAAAGAACCTGTCCAGATTAAATCTTCGTTATACATCTCGTTAAATAATTCAGCAGTTTGTCTGAATGCGTCGTCTAAAGCTGTGAATGTAACTGCGCCGTCTACTATAGCTAAGTGGTCAGCATAAGGGTTACCACCACAGTATGAGTCTGACATACCAAACGCGCCAGTGAATCTGTAGAATAAGTTGTAAGAACCAAATGTGTCGTTAGCACCAAACCATACAGCCATTGGGATTTCATCATCAACACCGTTGCCGTTTAGATCTCCACCGTCACGGATAGCGATTAAAGCATCAACATATTCGTCAACTGTTGTAGGCATTGCTACGCCAACTTGGTCTAGCCAATCTTGGTTAATTAACCATGGGCCAGGAGTTAGAACAAGACCATACATTTCTTCGATATATGGGAAGCCATAAGTATGACCGTCAGGAGCTGTGATCTCTTGCCAGTATTTTGGGTTTTCATCTAAAATACCTTTTAGAGTAGGCATATAGTTATTGATTAAATTTTCTGTTGGAATAAATAGCTCTTGGTCTGAGAATTGAACTACTATGTTTCCAGATAAACCACCAGCAAAATTCCAAAATGCATCTGGTAGCTCGTTACCTGATGTTAATAATAGGTTGATTTTTTCAACTGCGCCCTCACCTGGGATAGTTGTCCAATCAAAACTAACACCTGTGTCAGCTTCCCATTTTTTAACCATCTCTAGTTCACTTGTTTCAACTACTCTGCTTGCTTCTGTCACAAAATGCATTGAGATTTTACCATATTTTTCTTCGAAAGCTGCTGGGTCAGGAATAATAGGAAGTGTGCCGTCTAAGTTAATTAAACCTAGTTCTAAAGCTTCTTTCTCCATGTCTGTGATACCTGGGTACATAGAAGTGTCTACTGAACTGTCTCCACCCTCAGCTGTTGAAGATTGAGAATCGCCTGAGCTAGTTTCTGATGATTCGCTATCTGCGTCAGAACAAGCAACCATGCTTACTAGTAATGCTGCCGCAAGGATAGCGGCTAAAATTTTCTTTTTCATATTATCCTCCAATATAAAATTATATACTAAATTCCTGTCGATTAAGGAAATAGTTCCGAATTAACCTTTTACTGCTCCGATTGTAACACCTCTTGCAAAATATTTTTGTAAGAAAGGATACACTGCTAGTAGTGGTAAAGCTGATACTACGATAACACAGTATTTTAATTGCTCTGCCATTTTTTGTCTAGTAACTAAGTCACTAGCACTACTACCCATTTGGTTTGCTTGGTTCATAAGAATTAAGTTTCTTAAAACAACTTGCAACGGCATTTTGTCGTCATCTTGCAAGAACATCAATGGGTTGAAGAATTGGTTCCATAAAGCTGTTGCATAGAACAAACACATAACAGCGATAATTGTTGTTGAAAGTGGAATTGCAATTTTAAAGAAGAAGCCGAAGTCTGAACATCCGTCGATTTTAGAAGCTTCTAAAAGTGCAATTGGTAGTTCATCAAAGAATGAACGGCAAACAATTAGGTTATATGCTGAAACTGCGATTGGTAAAACTACTGCCCAAATTGTGTTATAGATATTTAGGCTATTAATTGTTAAGTAAAGTGGAATGATACCACCGCTAAAGAACATTGTGAATGTGAATAAGAACATTATTACTCGTCTTCCAGCTAGGTCTTTTCTAGATAATGCATAACCTGCTGGAATAGTGCAGAATAATGAAACTGCTGTTCCTAAAAGAGTTTGAGTAATTGTGTTGTAGTAACCTTGCCAAAGTGGCTCGTACTGAAAAGTAGTAGTGTAACCCTCAAAATAAGGTGCTTCTGGGTAAAATAGAGGTTTACCAGTGTTTACTATAACTGGGTCCGTGATAGAAGCCAATATAACATAATACAATGGATAAATAATTGCAATACAAGTTAAAAACATGAATATCGCTGTTATAATTTTAAAGGCTTTATCTCCTACGGAGTCTTTGATTTTTGTATTAATTTTAGCCATGTTAACCTCCTAAATTATACTGATGTCGCTTGCTTTTTTAGATACAATATTTGCTAAGAACAGGATAACAAAGTTTACAACTGAGTTGAAAAATCCTACTGCTGTAGCAAAGCTATATTGTGCTGTTTGCAAACCAACTTTATAAACATAAGTGGAGATTAACTCACTTACTTCTGTGTTTGTACCATTTTGCATTAGGAATGCTTTTTCATAGCCTACATTCATAATGTTACCAACTGCAAGAATGAACATCAAAATTATAGTCGGTCTAATTAAAGGAAGCTCTATGTGCCAAACTTGTTGAAGTTTTGACGCTCCGTCTACAGTAGAAGCTTCGTAGTACTCTGGGCTAATTCCCACAAGAGCTGCAACGAATATAACTGCGTTAAAACCCATTGTTTGCCAGATTGAAGAACCTATGTAAAGTGTTCTAAACCATTCAGCTGCACTAGTGAAATATGTAATCTCTCCACCAAGACTTACTGTTAAGTTGTTGATAACACCGTTTGCTGAGAACAAAACTGTTATTAAGCTTACGATAACAACGTTAGATAGGAAGTAAGGTGCGTAAGAAACAGTTTGAATGAATTTTCTTTTTTTCATTCCTTTAATTTGATTTAATAGTAAAGCAAATATTATTGGAATTGGGAAAGCAATTATCAGTGAGAACAAGCTAAGTGCTAATGTGTTCCATATAACTGTTGGAGCAATGTTTGTGCTAAAGAAGTCTGTAAAATGTTTAAACACAGGATCAGCCCACGGGCTATTTAATATTCCTTCTCTAATTTTAAAATCTTTAAATGCTATTAACAATCCATACATTGGATAGTAAGCAAAAACTATAAGCCATGTTAGTGCTGGTAGAAGCAGTACATACAATTGCCAACTTCTTAACATGTTTTTCATCTTTACACCTAGAGAGTTTTTATTTGCTGTTTGTTGATTCATTATTTTACCCCCGAAAATTTTATCCCATACTTTGATGAACTTTTTTTATTAATTAACTTGATTAACTAATGTCATTATATAACGTATGCACCAAATAGTCAAGAATTATTTTACTTAAATTTTGCTTTTGTATAACATAACAAATAAGTTTGATATTACTAGTTAATCTACACAACACTATCACATTATGTTAACATACTTTTCACAAATAAATAAAACACCGAGAATAATCTCAGTGTTTATCTATAATATATTAATAATTTTTATGCAAGTACTTGGTGATTTTTTAAGCAAAAATCTATTGCAGCAGCTGCCGCGCCGTACAAACTAGAATCATCTTTGAACTTTGTTGTTGTTATTTTCACATTTCTTGCATAATAATCTGGCATTCTTTCCTTAACTGTATTAATGATAACTTCTAGTATAACCGAACTATCATAAACCATTTGGTTGCTCAACACCACTATAGTAGGGTTATATGCATTAATTATGTTAACCACACCACAGCCAATATACTTTCCAGCTTCGGTTATAAGCTTCATCGCAAGTTCATCATCTTTTGCACATTCAAAGATGTTTGTAGCTTCTAAGTTTTTGTAATCATGCAATTTTGAGAAAGGATATCTTTGCAGAGAATTTTCTGCCCTCTTTACAAGTGATAAAGCAGAACAATACATCTCTAAACAGCCGTAATTTCCACATTCACACCTAGGTCCGTTTACATCAACACTCACATGTCCAATCTCACCAGCTAAACCGTTGTCCCCTGTGAAAACATCACCATTTATGATAACACCCGCACCTACACCAGCACCCACTAACATGTGTGCAAGCGTGCTTGTCTTTGTCATGTCGTAATCACCAAACCACCAATCAGCAAGTGCACAAGCGTTAGCATCATGCATGATAGTCACAGGTATGTCGATGTCCTTATCAAACTCATGCCTAATATCAATCGGCTCCCAACCTTTGGTTTCAGTTGCTAGAATAATTTTGTATTCCTTGTGCAAATACGGCCCAGGAACAGCAACTCCAATGGTTGCTATGTTATTGTGTTTATTAGTAAATTCTTTAATCTTGATTTTGATATTATTAATAATTTGCATTAAAGATTCGTTCTCGTAATGCTTGGAGTAATATTCAATTTTTTCAGCATTAAAGGCAAATACACCAACCGAATAACTTCTTCTAGAAATTTTTGCACCTATAATTAAAAAGTCATTTTTCAACTTAATTCCAACAGAACGTCTACCCTTTTCTCCAGCAAAATAGCCTGTTTCTTCTATCAAGTTTTTCTCAATTAGCTCATTAACTATTTTGGTTATTGACGCCGGAGTTAACTTCAACGCTTTGCTCAATTGAGCACGAGTAGCTAGTTTATTTCTTTGCAAAAATTGAATAATAAGCGACCTATTTATATTATAGACAACTTCATTATTTTGCCCAAGCATTATTTTTTCACTTCACTTTACTATAATTTCTCATACAATTTTTAACCTCTTGCAGTGTAGGTATAGAAGGAATTCCACCTTTTTTCATCGCAGCAAAAGAGCCACTAGCGTTGCCTAAATCCACGATTTCGGATATTTCTTCCAAGGTTAAATATTTAATCTCTTTGTCTAATTTTGAAATCTCATTCAAGACAGCTCCTGTAAATGAGTCTCCTGAACCAGTAGTGTCTACAACTGGTACATCATAAGTCGGTAAATGTCCACTCACGTTTTCAGTTCTAAAATATGCACCGTTTGGACCAAGCGTTACAAACAATAAATCAATGTTATGCTCTTTCATAAAATCTAGTGCATTCGCTTGATAATCGTTGCTACCTGTTAGAAATTCAAATTCTTCTTCACTTATTTTAACTAAATTAGCATAGCACATCATATCTAAAATAGTGCTTTTAGCTGTTTCTGCATTTTTCCACAAAGGTAAACGCAAGTTAGGGTCATAACTTATTATTAAGTTATGATTTTTTGCTATTTCTAGCGCTTTTTTCGTTGCAGAGCGAGACGGCTCATGTGTGCAAGATATAGAACCAAAATGCAAAATTTTAGCACTTTTTATATATTCCTCGTCAATTTCATCAGCTGTAAGCATCATATCTGCCCCTGGGTTTCTGAAAAAGCTGAATGACCTGTTGCCTGTATCATCTAATGTGACAAAAGCCAAAGTAGTTTTTGCTTCTTTATCCACACATAAATGACTTACATCAATATTCTCTTTTACTAGAGTGTCTTTAAGCAACTCCCCAAAGCTGTCATCGCCAACTTTGCCTATAAAACCGACTTTACCACCTTGTCTACTAACCGCTGTCAGCATGTTTGGTGGCGCACCACCTGGGTTACATTCAAACACAGGAAATCCCAAAGCAGAGTTCCCAGCAGGAGAAAAATCAATTAACAATTCGCCTATTGCTATTACATCATATTTTTTCATAAAAATCCATCCTTTTGTTAGCTAGTAAATTATCTTACATTTGTAAGAGTTTAGTTAATCAAATTAATTCACCAAAGAGTATGGAGAACTTTGGTAATTAATTCATTTTGTTTATTAGTTAACTTGGTTAATTATTTCATTTCTATTATAACATATTTTTTTTATTTGTAAAGAGTAAATTTAATTTTTATTTTTTATACAAAAAAAGGAGGATTAAACCTCCTTTGTAATATAAGACATAATTATTTTTTCAAAAGTATTTTCTTTAGCTTTTTTAAAGCTTTATATATTACTGTACTTTTAATTTTCTTATTTCTTATATGGTTCGCTATTTCATCACTTATACCAGTGCTATTAACTGCATAAGCAAACCCCATACTTAAATTTTCTTCAAAAATTTTTCTATCTGGATGATGAGGACTAGGTTCAATTAAGTTACTCTGAGCTTTGTTTCTAGCTTCCTCCACTTTTCTTTCTTCATATATAAATAGATCTTTGTACTCATCAAAGAAAGTCTCTCCTTTATGGGTATTAGTTAAGATAACAGATATTTTGCCTTTATATTGATTTTGCAATGTATTTCTATTTATACCCCAAAAATCACCTATTGTGATGTCAGATACTCTTTGTCCCTGTGAATATGGACATGAATAGCAATTGTCTCTGAATGTTAAATTCAATGAAAAAGCAGTGAAATAAACGTCTTCTCTTGACGCTTTTTGATAAGCAATTTTGTCTGAATAAGCAGTCATCATATAATCGTGTTTGCCTCTGAACGAAAAACTTTCCCAGTTATCTTTACCACACACCTCGTTTAAATATTCACTCAAATATTTCATTGGTGGTGTACCATGGCAAATTAAATCCACTGTAACTAAATTCTCGTAATCTTTCATCAAGTAAGATTGTAGTCCAGCTATTTGGCAAGGTGTTCCAATATATAAAACTTTCTTGCCAACTTTCAGCATTTCTTTTACTTCTCTAAATGTATAGCCTACATCAGATTGAACATATTTTGAACCTCTTAAAAGTTCTATGTCTTCTTCTTTTTCTATGACAATTTGCTTTGCTATTTTATCTTTAACTGTCGCTCCAAAAACTACGCCGTTATCTCTTATAATTTCTCTAGCGAAAACTGACGCTACTCCACCAGATGAAGAAAGTTTAATGTCTTTATCTGTCTTGCTCCAAGCAGCAAAAGCCTTAATCGGTTCTCTAAATTCTACTGGGTTATTAACAGGACATACTTTCGTACATAGGCCACATTTTACGCATTTATCCATGTTCATATTGCACAGTGTTTTACCTAATGCGTCTTCAACAATATCAACTGCATTATAAGGGCATATATTGTAACACGCTAGGCAACCACTACATTTTTTCACATCGCAAATATTCATTATTTTCCCCTTAAACTTACTATATAAATTCTAACAAAATACTATATTTGTATGAGTATTACCTCTTAATCTTTTTTCTTATAGTAGATAATGCAGAAACTTTTTCTTCTTTATCGAACACAACAAAGAAGCATATAACATAACCTACCAAACCAGCTGGTAAACAAACTAGTATAAGCTCTGTCCATGAATTAATATCCGTAAAATTAGATACCGCTATCATTAACGCACCAACTAAAACCGTGTTTATGATACCATTTATCAGTGGTTTAAAAAACGAAGTTAATTTTATTCCTAACGAATGTGCTGCATACGTTGGCACAAATAACAGAATTCTTAATGTCCATAAAACAGAACTAACGCCAGCCACTGCATAAATCCCTAAATCAGTAGTTAACAATAATATAAGCACAAGCACTATATTTAAAACACCAATTCCAACACTTAAAAGCACTGGAGTTTTTAGTTTTGTGGTTATTAAATTAACAGTATATAACGGGTATACATACACACTAAATACCTCTGGCAACATTGTTAAAATCGACAATATATATATTTTTGTTATATCACTTTCACTCATGGTTGGCACCCATAGCTTGAAAAAATCCATGCCAAAAGCTATAAAACCTATAACAGGAATAGACCCTAAAAATCCACTGAATTTCATTGCATATTTAGTTTGCTTTATAAAATCGCTTTTATCTTCTTTTGTATATGCTATAGTTAATGCTGAGTCAAAAGACCATGACACAGTACCAATGAGTGTTGTAATCTGTGTTGGGACTGTCTTTGCAATGGAGAGTATTCCCATCTCGCTACCATTAATAAACAAGTTAGCTATCAGCAAGTCTACACCAGAACAAAGAATTTGTTGCAACTTGTTTAAAGAGTTCCAAATTCCTACAACTAGCAAATCATGTATATATTTTTTATTAAAATGCTTTATAGATATTTTAACTTCTGGTAGTATTTTTCTTTTTACTGTTACATTTGAAATTATTGTTACAAAACCAGCAATAATAGTAGCTAGTCCTACATACCAAACATAAGGAGTAAAAAACACAAAAGTTATTATAAGCACAGTCATACGCACTAAATTGCTAATTATATTTACAATTGATGTAATTTCTAGCCTGTTTTTTGCAAATGCAGCTGACGTAAATCCACTGAATGGCAAGCCTACTAAAAATGATATGAAAATAAGCAACCATAAAATTCTTACATCTCCTACAATATTTTCTGATACAGACACAAAACTATCTAAATTATTAGTAAAAAGTACCATTGGCACAATTAGCACAAGTGATAATATCGCTTGAGAAAAAAAGGCTGTAGAAAAATAACCAGAAGCTTTTTCGTAATTATTCTTACTATATTCAATTGTTACATATCTTGAAAGCATACCAGTAATTGCTATGGTAAACAGTGTTATGTAACTGGTAAAATTGTTAGCAAGTCCTACAAATCCATAAGTCTCCTCACCTAAATGAGACACAATGTAAGGTGTTAGCAATAAGTTAATACCTAAATTGCATGCAAAAGATGATAGCTGCCCAGCCAGATTTATGAACATTCTTTTCTTATTCATTTATACCTCTCAAACTAAATTTTCTTTTAAATACTGCATAGATTTTTCACGCTCACTAGCACGAAATTCATCTGCATAAGCATAGTCTATAGGTGTGTCTAGAATTTTTTCTAAATCTGTTAAATCTTTAACTATTCTATCTTCCATTTTCAACTTTTTAACAAGGTCTATAAGTTTTTCTGCATTTGTAGCTTCTTGGTTAGCTACTCCTCTGCTGATTATTGCAAGTTGCTTGTGAAGGATAGTAGAAAAAATAGTACCATGAAATGTGTCAGTAATCACATAGTCTGCATTTTTAATATAACCAAACAATTCATCTGGTCTACAAACTACAGGTTTTTCTCCAAATTTTTGTGCCGCATATAAGTTAACTACTCTAAGATTTTTTTTCTTAGCCAGTTCCACTATAGCTTCTCCCTCTTGTTCAGAAAAACGATTGTAATAACCATATACTGCAATATATCCATCCTCTGTAGTGCTTTTCCAGTCTAAATCTTCTATTCTGCTAACAAGAACTGGATCCAGATGTTGATTAGGCGTTTTTCCACACAAATCTTCTACTATATCAAATGAGTTTTTATCTCTAATTGAAATAGCATCAAATTTATTTAAGTAATGTGAAAGTTCTTCTCTTTTGCCATATTTATCGATTAAATTTTTGTTTGTATTACCAAAAGATGCAGCATAAGAAATTAATCTGTTTGCATTGTTATTTTTACCGAATAATTCTAAAGAATATCCTATATTTCCACTTAATTGGAAACAGTTAAATACCTCGTCACTACCAATAACTAATACATCAACTTTTGTATTGTACTGGTTTTTCTCATCAATACCCAAAATATGAAAGTTTTTATCAAAGCTTTCTTTAAAGCCCATCATTGCAGGATGTATCGACTTTTTTAAACCTACTAAATTTAAAGCTCTTTTTACTATTTTTTTAGATTTACTTTTTATTGTATATACCTTAAATTTATCTTTAATATTTTCTTCTATATTAACGTCTACTTTATAATCAACAAAAACAACTTCATGCCCAAGACTTTCTATCATGGTTTTTAAACCCAAAGCTTGCATGAATGAACCATAGTTCAACACTCTTTGCATTGACATTATTCCTATTTTCATTTCTTCACCTTTACCTTATTAACATTTATCAGTTGTCACATGTAAAACATAGTTATCTTGCGTCTTAAATCCTATTTAACTTACCATAACAAACCATTTTTATCTCTATTGTATTATATTATTATAGCATTTTTAGGCAAGAAATTCAAGTTAATTAATTGTAAATGCTTAATAGTTTGAAAATCAACTCATTCTGTTCAATGTTAATAATATTCATTTCCACTTAACAATTAAAAAGTTTGTTTTTATATAAATTTTATTTAAATGTTATATAATAAAAAAATAAATAAAAAATTCACATTTTCTATATTGACAAATAAACAACTATCAACTATAATATGTGTATTAACTGAGATAATACACATGAGTTGTAAATAACAAAATTCAACAAAATACGCACTATCTTACAAAATTGTAAGATGAATTTTGTGTATATCTATTGAAAAACAGTGTAGTTTTTGTTACCATATATAACACACATAGAAAGGAGAAATAGAATTATGAGAATACTAATGACAACCGACAGCTATTTGCCTAGTATTAACGGAGTTGTTACTTCTGTTGTAAATTTAATTAGCGGCTTAGAGTCTTTAGGGCATGAAGTGCGTGTGGTTGCTCTTTCTAGCGACTCTAAAACATATACAGAGGGTAACGTAACCTATATAGGTTCAATGAACGGCGAAAAAATCTACCCTGGTATTCGAGTTCGCATAACTCCAAGCAGAAAATTAATGCACGATTTAATCGGTTGGAAGCCTGACATAGTACATTCACAGTCAGAGTTCAGTACTTTTGTAATAGCAAAAAAAGTTGCAGTTAAGCTTAATGTTCCTTTAATTCAAACTTATCATACTATATATGAGGACTACACGAAATATTTCTCACCAAGTAAAAAGTTAGGCAAAGCACTTACAAGAAGATTTACAAAAAACATCTCTAACCATTGCAACGCACTTATTGCACCTACAAAAAAGATAGATAAGTTGCTAACAGATTACTCTGTATCTTCAAACATATACACAGTCCCTACTGGGATAGACCTAGCAAAATTCGATAACATAGATAGCGAACAAAGCAGTAAGATACGTGAAAAACATAATATAGATAAAGACACTACTTTGCTAATATCAGTAAGCAGACTTTGCGTGTCAAAAAGTATCCATGAAGTTATAAACGGTTTTTCTAAATGTAAAGACCTAAACGCAAAACTTATGGTAGTTGGTGATGGTCCTGCTAAAAACGAGCTAATGGAGCTATGTAAGAAAAATAACGTGCAGGATAAAGTTATCTTTACAGGCATGGTTAACCCAAAAGAAGTCCCAAATTATTATGCTACAGCTGATATTTTTGTAAGTGCTTCAACAAGCGAGACACAAGGGCTTACTTACATTGAAGCATTAGCTAGTGGAACACCTCTGCTATGTAAAAAAGACGAATGTTTAAACGATGTTTTACAAAATGGATTTAACGGATATTCTTTTGTAACAGAAAGCGAATTCGTGAAAAGGCTAACAGAGCTATGTAATGATAAATCAAGGTTACAGGTGTTAACTGAACATGCAAAACCTAGCTCACAAAAGTTTTCTATAAAAGAGTTTGCAAGTTCTATAGAAAGAATATATAAAAAAGAATTCAAACAAAATGAGATTGATTTTTCTTACAAACATTACACAATCTTAAACTACAAGGTTTTAAATGTGTTGTCTATTGTTTTAACTGCTTTGCTAGTTGTTTTTTCGATCTACGCATATAATCAAGGGTGGTTCACCTCACTTGAAGCACTGCAAACACTGATAGACAGCCACGGTGTTGCCGCCCCTATAATTTTTGTAATATCTCAAATAGCACAAGTTGTTTTCCCAATTATCCCTGGTGGGCTTGGTTGTTTAGCTGGTGTTCTGTTATTTGGCCCAGTAGAAGGTTTCATATATAACTATCTTGGAATATGCATAGGTTCGCTTATTGTTTTTGCTATTTCTAAATATTATGGTTCAAACTTAATGTATAATATTTTTCCAAGAAATTTAGTAAAGCGATATAACAAGTGGATAAACAAAGGCAAACGGTTTGAAAAATTTTTCTTTTGGGCAATATTTGTGCCTGTAGCACCAGATGACTTTTTGTGCTACCTCGCTGGAACAACTAGCATGACTTGGAAGAAATATACCGCAATAATATTCACAGCAAAAATCGCATCTATAGCTGCTTATAGCTTTTTATTAGTATACGCTTGGGACTTTGCTATGTCATTTTTAACATAACACTAACGATTTAAAGAAAGGAAGATAAAAATGAATGTTAGAGTATTGATGAACGATTTTAAAATAGTAGAAAAAAGCGGTGTTGGCAGAGCGATACTTCACCAAATAGAAACACTTAAACGAGCTGGTGTTTCCATAACAAATAGAAATGCTCAAATCATACATGTAAATACAATTTTACCATCTTCTTTCTTTGCTGCACTGTTTGCAAGATTACGTGGTAAAAACGTAGTGTATTACGGACACTCAACAGAAGAAGATTTCAGAAATTCATTCGTAGGATCTAACTTATTTTCATCAGCATTCAAAATGTGGTTAAAAGCTTGTTATAGTCTTGGAAATGTTATATTAACGCCTACTGAATATTCTGCAAAATTATTAAAAGCTTATGGTTTTAAACAGCCTATATATAACATATCTAACGGAGTGGACACTGATTTCTTTAAACAAAATGCAGAGCAAGGCGAAAATTTTCGCAAAAGATACGGTTTTTCAAGCAGTGATAAAGTTATTATCTCCGTAGGACATCTAATAGAACGCAAGGGTATAATCGATTTTATCGACCTAGCTAAATCCATGCCTAACACTACTTTTATGTGGTTTGGTTCTACTCCTAGCAACATGATTACAAGCAATGTGAAGCATGCTATCAAAAATGCTCCTAAAAATGTAATTTTTGCTGGATACGTAAGCCGTGAAGACCTTAGAGACGCATATTGTGGAGCAGACTTATTTGCTTTTATGAGCCACGAAGAAACCGAGGGAATTGTTGTACTAGAGGCTCTAGCTTGTAAAATTCCAATGGTGGTTAGGGATATACCTGTGTATTCTTCTTGGTTAACAGACAAAAAAGATGTCTATAAAGCGACTTCTTTAACAAGTTTTAAAGAAACAAGCGAGAACATCTTAAATAAAACTGCAACCAATTTGACTACTGCTGGTTACTTAGTAGCACAAAGCAGAAGCATTATGCAAATCGGCAAGAACTTGCTTTCTATTTACAAAAAAGAATTTGCAATATCTTAACATATTTTTAGAGCTGTGATGTTACTCACAGCTCTATTTTATGTCTCAAATATTAAATTCGCCATATTTTCTCTGTATTGTCTTGGAGTTACAAGGTGAATTTTCTTAAAAGCTCTGCTAAAACTTTGGTAATTCAAGTAACCGGAGTCCTTAGCCACTGTGTTTAACGATTTTTTGTTGTCCAGCAACATGTTTTCAGCATGTTTTACCCTAGCAGAGTTCAAGTACTCATTAAAGCCTACATTCATAAACTTTTTGAAATATGAACTAAAATAAGCTGGATGAATACCTAAGTAATCTGCAACACTGTCAAGGCTTATGTCCTCTTTAAAATTATTAGCAATATATTCAAGGGCTTTGCTTATTCTCTCCTCAGAATAACTGTTGCTAGCTTCACTTGTTTGAATTGTCTCTAGCGTATCCGAGTAAAACTTATTCATCCAATTTACTTTTTCTTCTAAGCTAGATAAGTTTATGAAAGACAATATGTTAAGAGTCTCTGATTTTAAGTGATAAATATCTTTGTTGGTTAGAGAAATCGCTTGTATAGTCTCTGTTATGCACCGTAAAAAAAAGTTATCGACTTCTTCGTGCTTATAGAAAAATTTTCCACTTTCTATGCAATCCTGCACTTCTTCCAAAATATTTCTAATGTTAGTAATATTTTTTTCAACAATCGCTTTTAATAGTTTTTTTCTAAAAACAGACAACGGAGTGTACTCTGCATTTACAGCAGTGTTTGCAATGTTTAAGTTAGTAAATTTTTCAGTAAAACCTAACATATACTTAGCTTTTGTGTATGAATTATATATCCTATCCACACTAGTCACTGCCTGACCTATGCAAACACTAATTTCTGTTTCATGTCCTACTTCTTCTTTCACACTAGTCTCAAGTTCCACACTATATTTTGAAAGAGCATGTATAACTTTCTCATACTCATTCCCTATATTTATTAGTATAAGAATTTCATTAACTCCAACCTCTAAAACATCAATACCAATATTATTTTGCTTTATCTTAGATATAAACTTAAGTTCAATAAGCTTAATTATTTCAGTAATATCTACCCTGTTAGATGCTTCACTGTTTGTGACATTAATCACACAAGGAACAAAACAATTATACCTAAACAAATTTTTCACATCATCTGTAAAAGGGTGATGATTTTTTGATATTAAAAGTAAAATCTCGTTTTCTCTCAATTTTCTGTTGTTTTTTTCATACAAATTTTCAAACTTAGTGTTTTTAACAGCTAAATCATTTATGTATTCTTCTATTATTTTAAATTCATTCACATTTTGAAGTGAGTTATTTTTGCTTAGAACTCTGCTTGTAATTTTTCCAATTGGAGTATATAAAAGTTTTATCATAATAAAACAAAACGCCGCCAAAATTATGCTACCAGCGATTACAGTATATATTGGAAAGCCAGCAAAGCCCTGTGCCACTGAGTAAAATCCGTCGAAATTTCCAAAAGAAGCTATAAACAATTCTCCATCATCATGCTCTATGAAATAAGAGGTATTTTGTTCTACACTTTCTTTTTTCTCTGTTATTTGGCTTACGTTATTGAAAGAGTAATCCACAACCATTTCATCAAGTACTGACAGGTATTTAGCTGATAACAGCACTTGATTATCAGAATATATAACTACTTGTTCGGATTCACTTAATCTGTAGTCAGAAATTGTATCTATAATTTTATTTACTTCTGTTCCAGAATAAAAATAACCTACTATGTCAAATTTGTTATCTCTAACTGGAGTGTAGGACATCAAGTAATTTGTTCCATTTAATTTGCCAAAGAAAACATCGTCTTGCATATTAGAACCTAAATACGGTGTAAAATCAGACACTCTGTCAGAATTTTCATACACAAAAGTCGCATTGCTACTCCACGGAAACACTCCCATCATGTACTCAAATTCTGGAATATACAAAAAAGATATATCAATATCATCGTTTATATCCAAAAAAAGTTCGTCGTACCTCATATATAATATTGGATTTTCTGTAAAATGAGTCTCTGCCATCTCAGTAGTAGAAATATTAATAGATTTGCTAAAATTATTTTCGCTTTGTTCTGAAATAATATCACTTACAGAGTTAATCATTAAATTCAAGGAGTTAACATTACTATCGTGAACTTCATTTTTAAGTGCTGTAATTGCTGACATATAGTGTGAAACAGACACAATTAATATGAATATAGATATTAAACACACAGACATAATTATAAGGTAGTCTTTTAACATTTTCTTTCTTTTATTCAAAGATAACATATTCCAGCCTCCGTATACAGCATATTACACATACATACATCTTACGTCCTAATTGTAACATATTGCAAATTAGAAGTCAATTGTTAAGTATTAATTGTGCTTATTATTTAACAAAATTCAAATTTATTAAAATTTATTAATAATATTTAATATTATTAGTAAAAATGTTAAAATTTGAACACAATCTTTAAAAACATCACTTGTGTGTCAGTCACTTTGCACATATAATAAAAACAACAAATATAACAGCAAGGAGATGTGTAAGATTGAAACTTGGGAACTCAAATACAGCCACTTTAGATTTAAAAACTAAAAACAGTGACACTGACAAAGAACTTAAGCGAAGACAAAGGCAACGATTAATAAAAGACATAATAAATCAACGTTGGCTATATGTAATGATATTACCTGCTATAATATTATTGATTTTATTTAACTATGCTCCAATGTATGGTGCGATAATCGCTTTTAAAGATTACAACCCTCTGCATGGAATTATGGGCAGTGAATGGGTAGGGCTTGAATATTTCGAGAAATCTTTTGATAGTCCTTTTTTTACAAGAGCTTTCTTTAACACTCTAATAATCAGCTTAATGAATATAGTCTTAGGCTTTCCTATGCCAATTATTTTCGCTTTATTTTTGAACGAGATTAAAGGCAACCACTTTAAAAGAGCAATTCAAACTATCTCTTACATGCCTCACTTTTTATCTTGGGTTATCATAGGTTCATTCGTTGTGAGTATACTTTCACCAACACAAGGCTTGTTAAAAATGGTAATTGAGTTTTTCGGTGTTGATTTCGATACGCTAATACTAGCCGACCCAGATTACTTTAGGTGGATACTCGTTATATCTAATATTTGGAAAGGTGTTGGTTGGGGTTCTATAGTTTACCTAGCGACTTTAACAACTATCGACCAAGAACTTTACGAGGCTGCTTCTATAGATGGAGCTGGCAGATTTAAAAAAATGTTGCATATTTCTATCCCTGGTTTGCTTCCAACAATAGTTACTCTTTTCATACTAAATATCGGTGGTATTTTAAACAGTAACTTCGAGCAAATATTTATCCTCTATTCCCCATCTGTTTATGAGGTTGGCGATGTTATCTCAACTTATGTATACCGTGAAGGTATCGGCAAAGGCAACTACAGCTACACCACTGCTATCGGTTTGTTTAGGTCTGTTATCGGCTTGGTACTAGTTCTTGGAACAAACGCTATCAGTAGAAAGTTCGGGAGGTCTATGTGGTAATGAAAAGTAAAAAACTAAACAAAATGACTACATTTGATTATATAAACGGTTTTGGCATGATTTTGTTTTCTATCACAATTTTATATCCGTTTATCAACACATTCAGCAAATCAATCAGTACAGAACACTTTATAACCTCTGGTCAGATATACTGGTTACCAATGGGTATACAGTTTGACTCATACTCACATGTTGTGTTAAGTTCATCATTCTTATATGCATTCAGAAACTCTGTGTTTATTACTGTAGTAGGTACTTTAATTTCTCTAGCAGTAGTATTTTTAGCAGGCTATGCTTTCTCTAGGTCATTTAGAGGTCACAAAATATTCTTTGTTTTTATGCTAATCACAATGTTTATTAATGGTGGTATGATTCCAACTTACCTAATTGTAAAAAACTTAGAGCTTACAAACACATTATGGGCGCTAATTATCCCAAGTGCATTTAGTATGTATAACATGATTTTAGCAAGAAATTTCTTCTACACTCTCCCTGGTGAAGTATTTGAAAGTGGTATTTTGGATGGCTGTTCAGAGATGAACTTATTCTTAAAAATCGCTGTACCAATGGCTAAACCTATCATAGCTACACTAGCACTATTTATGATGGTATCTTACTGGAACACATTTATGTCTGCTATCATTTACATAACAGACACAAGGCTAAATCCACTTCAAGTATATGTTAGAAACGTAGTTTTCTCTATGCAACTCTCACTAGATGCCGAGGCGTTGTCTCAAGCGAATGACCAATACCAAACCTCTGCACAAGGTATTGAGGGAGTTAAAGCAACTGTTCTTGTTGTAACAATTTTACCTATAATTTGTACTTATCCATTCTTGCAAAGATATTTTGTTAAAGGCATAAATATGGGCGCTGTTAAAGGTTAATATTCTGCATAGCAGATGAATAATAAAATTATATGAAAGGGCGATATTATGAAAAAACTTATCACACTTGCACTTGCAGCAGCTTTAATACTATCTAGCTGTACTGCAACTCCAGCTGAAGAAGGTTCCGAGCAAGGTTCATCTTCTACTGAGAGTGCTTCTAGCGAAGAATCTTCATCTGAAGAAAGTGAAGAAGCTAGCACTGAAATGCGCACTATCACTATTCTAAACGGAGCTATGGAGGATCACCCACCTGATATCCTACCTAATGAGAGCTTTTATGCAGTTGATTTAAACAAAGCTTTAGAGGAAATAAACGTGCAAATCGACTGGATTCACGTTAACAGATTTACTCTTACAGAACAAAAAAACATACTTATGAATTCTGGTGATTTCCCTGATGTTGTTCCTGTAACAGGCGACGAAATGGTTAACTGGGCCGATGATGGCATATTAGTTCCACTTACAGAATACTGGGATGAATACTACCCAGAGATTGACAAGTACTTAGATGATGCTTCATTACTAAAAGGTCAATACAACGGTGAGCAATATGGTATTTTATGGCCTAGCAGTAACACTGGTTCTAACCACATGTATATTAGAACTGACTGGCTGAATGCTTTAGGTTTAGAAATGCCTACTAACCCAGACGAGCTTTATGATGTTCTATACGCTTTTACTTTTAACGACCCAGACGGCAATGGTGCTGACGATACATTTGGTATTAGCGACCACGAAAGTTTCAGAGGTACTTCTACAATTCAATCTTACTGGGATGTTTACTGGGATTATTGGTCAACAGTTGACGGCGAGATTATCCCTGACTTTATTCGCCCAGAGATGAAAGAAGTTTTAACTTACTTAAATAAACTATATGCAGACGGAATTTTTGACAAAGATACTCTTGTTCAAGATATGACTATGCTAGAACAAAAATTCGAGTCAGGTATTATCGGTATGATGGGTTCAGCTACTTGGACACAAAACTCAAGAACTATTCCTAACCTACAAAAAGTTGTAGAGGGTGCAACTGTTGACACATGGTTTGCATTTAAAGACGGAGAACAAACTGACACAATCAGAAACCTACCTGGTGGTGGTACAAGAGCTGTTACTGTTACTTGCGAACACCCTGAAGCTGTTTTAGAGTTCTTTAACTTTATGATAAGCGAAAATGACTCTATGTCTCCTGTGTCTGCATTTAATCATGATATCATAGGCAGAGAAAGCATCTTTGAAGAAAACTACACTACTTTGGGAGATAAATATATTACAGAACTTAGCCCTACAGTTCTATCTGGTGAGGCAGCTGTTAACCGTAGCGTTATGATTTCTTACAATGTTGTTAGTGGATTTACTAGTGCTCTTTCAGATGAAGATGCAGTTGAATACGCTAGACTTCAAGTAGAGGGTGGAACAGTTCCGTCTGACCTATACGTTAAAGATTTAGAAGCACTTTTAGAGCATTATGAATACAACGAGTTAGTTATCAGTGGTCCTGTTTATGCTGAAAACTGGAACGACATTAAAACAATGTGGGACGAAACAAAAGTTGGTATCATAAGTGGTACACTAGACATAAGCGCATTTGACGAATTTGTTCAATTCTTCTATGACAGTAACGGTCAAGAGATTATAGATGAAATTACTGCAATGAACACAGTTTCATAATTCACTTGTTGACAAACAACAAATATAGCTGTAAAATTAAGCTGTTGCTACCTGCAACAGCTTAACGTTTATAGAAGTGGAAAGGAAATTAAATATGATTAGCACAAAATTATACGACAAAATTGACCTTAGTGTTACTGCCGAGGTAACTGGAAACCCTTTCGATAAAAACATGTATTGCAAAGTTGTAAAGCCTTTAGGTGAAACGTTTATTATAAACATGTTTTACAATGGAGATAATACTTATATTGCTAGAGTATATACAGATACTTTAGGTACATATTCTTACGAGATTTATGACGAAGAAGTTGTTATACAATCTGGTACGATAACTGCAACTAAAAATGATGAAATTTACCTACACGGCAAATTAAAAAAAGCAGAAAATAACAAAAAGTTTGTATACGAAGATGGCACAGCTTATAACATGTTAGGTTTTGAGGTTGACTGGCTATTTTTATTAGATGACCAAAAAGAAGAATGTGAAAAAGCAAAAATTTTGATAGATACTATCAATAGATATAAGTTCAATATGGCTGTAGTAAGCCTTTATGCAAGAAATGTTACATGGGCAGATGGTATCGAAGGATATGGCACAGAATTCGATTTCTCCGACCCAAAACAAGGCCCTTTTGCAACAAAAAACGGCAAAACAGATTACACTATGCTTGATGTAGAATTTTTCAAACGTGTAGACAAAGTTATGGATTACCTATTAACTAAAGAAGTCGTGTGTCACCTAATGATTTATGTATGGAATAAGTTTGTAGAATGGCCAGAGCTTTTCTCCGAAGAAGATAATCGTTTTTATGATTATGTACTTAAACGTTACCAAGCGTATCCTAATTTACTTTGGGATGTATCAAAAGAAGCTTTGTCTTATGGCAAAGTAACTGCTGACGATATAAAACAAAAATGTGTGGAACTGAAAGAAAAAGATGTTTACGGTACTTTGGTGACAGTTCACGACGCTAACTTCTGCTCTAACCACCCTAATGTAATTGATGTGTACTCCACACAAAACTGGGAGTACAACTTGCAACAAGGTATGCTAGACATAATCCATCTAGGTCAAGACAACATTATTTGTAACGTAGAGCATGGCGGATATGAAAAAGGTATTTATGCAGGTTTTCACGGAGCGTATGAGGACCCAGCAGTTTGTTTAGAGAGAAACTATATTTGCATGTTCTTAGGCTTATATACTGTATATTACTGGCAAAATACTTCTTGGAATATCGTAATTTGGGATATGGATAAATTATCTGAAAGTGCTAGACCTAAGCTAAATTATTACAAGTACATGGCAGAATATATGGAGAAAATCAATTACCACAATCTTGAAGTATCTCCTAACTATAAAATGAGAAAATTTGTGTTAGAGGACGATGAATATTACTACATTCTAAAACCAAGTGGAATGTCTCACATTACATTTTGGAAACTTGACGCACCGATAGGAAGCGAAATCGAATGGTTTAGACCTCTTACAAACGAGTACGCATGCACAACTTTAACAGAATTTGACAGAACTTATGCAGTTAAATCCCCTTGGGCAGAAGAATTATCTGTGGCTAAAATCAGGAAGCCATAACTAACTTTTAAGTCTTGATACAACTAATTAATCGATAATTTTACTAGGAGGTTTCAAAAGAGCCTCCTTTTAATATTTTCTTTAAATATCTCTTGTTTATTGTGGAGGAATATGGTATAATTTGTCGGTGAAAGGGTGAAATTTTAATGAGCGTTAAATTTGGTATCTGTTCTTGGTGTATTCCAGGAGGAGATAGCGTGGAAAATTTTGAAAAAATGAGCAAAATTGGCTTAGATGGAGTACAGCTATGTCTTAAAAAAGACTATAAAAACTCTGTTCTGCTAGATAGAAAATATAGAAACGAACTGTTAAAATTAGATTTAGCATACCTATGTCTTAGTTTTGAGGTATTTTGCAGTATAGAGCTATTTTCTGTTGACGATACTACTCTAGATGAAATTATCGATACAGCAGTAAAAATAAGTGAAATTTACGGTTGCAAAATATTCCAAGTTCCGTCTTTTGGTGTTTCTATGATTAACTCGGCAGATAAATTTAACGGCACTGTCGACACCTATATAAAATTATGTGATAAAGTTATCGATAAAGGTCTTATCGTTGCTACTGAAAACACTTTGAGTGCTGACGAGCAATTGGATATGATAAAAAAAGTTAACAGACCTAACTTTAAAATATATTTTGATACCCAAAATGGTCATATTGTTAATGGATATGATATGGAAGAACAAGCTAATAAGCTTGCTCCTTTGATCTGTGAAGTTCATTACAAAGATGGCGACACAAAAATGTCTAACAAATATTTAGGCGAGGGAAGTTCTAACTTCTTTAAAACTGCAAACGCTATAAAAGTAAACGGCTTTAGTGGATTTATTCATCTAGAGAATGATTACTCTGAAATTGCCGCAGAAAAAAATATCACTCCTTTGCAAGCATTGGAACAAGATATTAAGATTATGAAAAGCGTTTATAATTAAACTACGCAAATAATGGTTGCATTAAATTATTAATAAAACCGTTTTTATATATTTTTTTATACAATTTAGAGAGGCTAACATAGAAATGAAAGAATTACTAAAAATTAAAGACTTATACGCAAAAGTAGAAGATAAAGAAATACTTAAAGGTCTTAACCTTACC
Source organism: uncultured Eubacteriales bacterium (assembly GCA_964370775.1). Lineage (GTDB taxonomy): Bacteria > Bacillota > Clostridia > Oscillospirales > Acutalibacteraceae > SIG603. The sequence continues at coordinate 38,918 of CAYJKT010000003.1, forward strand.
GTTAACACAGGCGAAGTTCACGTTATCATGGGTCCTAACGGTGCAGGTAAATCAACTCTAGCAAACGTGATTTTTAACAACCCTGAATACACAAAAATCAGTGGTGAAGTTATATTCGAGGGCGAAAACATCAACGATTTATCTACAGATAAAATCGCTAAGAAAGGTGTTTTCATGTCTTTCCAAACACCTGTGGAAATCCCAGGTATTACAACAATGAACTTTTTGAAATATGCAAAAAGCAAGCAAGAAAACAAACCTGTTAAAACATTAGCATTTAAAAAGGAGCTAGACTACAATATTAAAGAGTTAAGCATGGACCCTAATCTTGCTAGCAGAAACTTAAACGTAGGTTTCTCTGGTGGTGAGAAAAAGAAAAACGAGATTTTACAAATGCTTACATTAAACCCAAAACTAGCACTACTAGACGAGACAGATTCAGGTCTTGATTTTGACGCTGTTAGAACAGTTTCTAAAGGTATTAACATGTTCAAATCCGATGAACATTCTCTTATAATTATCACACATAATACTAAGATTTTTGAAAGTATTAAAGTTGATTATGTGCATGTTTTAGTTGACGGAAAAATCATTAAAACAGGTACAACAGAGCTTAGCCAAGAGATTGAAAGAGACGGCTTTGCTAAATATAAGAATTAAGGAGATCGGTCATGGCAATTAAAACTCAACTTGATGATATTAGCAGAAGCATGTATGAAGCGAAAAATGCTGATACTTATGATGTTAAAATGTCTAAAGGTATCAACAGACAAATTATCGAAGAAATCTCTGCTATAAAAAAAGAGCCTGACTGGATGCTTGAACTTAGATTAAAAGCACTAGAGGTTTATAATAAATTAAGCTTACCTACATGGGGACCTGATTTATCCGAGCTAAATATGGAGGATATTTCTACTTATGTAAAGCCAAAAAGCGAACTTAACGAATCATGGGACAATGTTCCAGATGATATTAAAGATACATTTGCAAATCTAGGAATACTAGATGCAGAAAAAACTTCTCTAGCTGGCGTTGGCGCACAGTATGACTCAGAAGTTGTTTACCACAGCATTAGAGAAGACATGCAAGCACAAGGCGTTATATACACAGATTTTGACACAGCTGTTAGAGAATACCCAGAGCTTGTTAAAAATCACTTTATGAAATGTATTCCTATAAATTACCACAAATTCATAGCACTTCATGCAGCTGTATGGTCTGGTGGTTCATTCGTTTACGTGCCAAAAAATGTGCATGTAGACATTCCTTTACAATCATATTTCCGTTTAAACTCACCTGAATCAGGTCAGTTTGAGCACACTTTAATCATAGTAGACGAAGGCGCTTCTCTGCATTTTATAGAGGGCTGTTCTGCTCCTACTTACAACAAAGTTAACCTACACGCTGGTTGCGTTGAACTTTTCGTTAAAGACGGCGCTACATTAAGATATTCTACAATAGAGAACTGGTCAAAAAACATGCTTAACCTTAACACTAAAAAAGCTATTGTTGGCAAAAATGCTAAAATGGAATGGGTTACTGGCTCTTTTGGCTCTAAAATATCTATGCTATACCCACTTAGCTATCTGAACGGCGAGGGAGCTTCTACAGAATACACTGGTATTACTTTTGCTGGTAAAGACCAAACTTTGGACACTGGTTTCAAAGTTATTCACAACGCACCTCACACAACTTCTGTTGTTAACTCAAAATCTATATCTAAAAACGGTGGTTCTTGTACTTATCGTTCTTTGGTAGAGGTTACAAAAAAAGCTCACAAAGCTAAGTGTAGCGTAAGTTGTGAGTCCTTAATGCTTGACGGACTTTCAAGGTCTGACACTATCCCTGTAACCAATGTTAGAACACCTGATGTTGAGATTTCTCACGAGGCTACTATCGGTAAAATCAGCGACAAAGAGATTTTCTATTTAATGTCAAGAGGTTTAACAGAGGAAGAAGCAAAAGCTATGATAGTACGTGGTTTTGCATATCCTGTTGCAAGTGAATTACCAATGGAATACGCTGTCGAGATGAACAATCTTATCAATATGGAATTAGAAGGGAGTATTGGATAATGGCAAATAAATTAGTATTAAACAACACTCCAATTAGAACTTCAGTCAGTTATAAAATTAACAATATTACACTTAACGACTTAGACATTCCTACTGCAAACAACTTTGCTAACGCAGTTATGAATGAACAAAACGTGAGTGTCTCTAACACAGTTAACGCTCTGTCTCCCCTAGTTTATGGTGTTGGAACTGAGCTTGTTAATTCAGATACAGAATATAACAGTATCTATAATATCAGTCCAAAAGAAAGTGGTGCAAATTTTGAGCTAACTTATACTTTTGATGATAACAATCTAAACCTAACTAACCTAATTAACATCAATGCTGATAAAGACATGGACGTTAAGGTTATATATAGAAGTAACACAGATAAACCATGCTTCCACAACAGTGTTGTAAGGGTTAATTCTTCTAACGAAGCTAATGTTCACGTAGAGTTAGTTAACTTTTTAAATAATTCAAGCGAGCATTTTTACTCTATCGAAAATATAGTAGACGAAAAATCATACTCTGATATAGTTATTATCGATATGGGCGCTAAAAATAGTGTAGGAAACCTATATACTAACCTAATCGGTAAGAAAGCAAATTCTACAATAAACACCGTTTATATCGGTAAAGATGACGATGTGAAAGACATTAACTACATCGCTCACCTTAGAGGTGCAAAAAGCGAAGTAGACATGAATATTCAAGGTGCACTTGATGATAGAAGTCGCAAAAACTTTAAAGGTACAATCGACTTTAAATCAGGCTGTAAAGGTGCTGTAGGTAGCGAAAGCGAATACTGTATGCTACTTTCAGATGATGTTTCATCAATCGCTTTACCTATTCTTTTATGCACAGAGGACGATGTTAACGGAAGCCACAGTGCGGCATCAGGTCAAGCTGATTTAAGCCAAGTGTTCTACTTAATGACACGTGGTTTTACAAGAAAAGAAGCTATTAAAATACTTGTTAAAGCAGGTTTTTACAAGATAACACAAAGAATTAAAGACATAGATTTACAAAACGAGATACTTGAGGAGATTGACAGGAGGCTATAATGCGTAATTTTAAAGATGATTTTCCATTGCTAAAAAACAGTGACATTGCATATTTAGACAATGGCGCTACAACTCAAAAGCCTCAGTCAGTTATTGACGCAATCGACCATTACTATCATGTTAACAACGCAAACCCTCACAGAGGTCTATATACTTTAAGTATGCAAGCTACTCAGGCTTATGAAGAAGCAAGAGAGAAAACAGCGAAGTTTATAGGTGCAAAAAACCCAAGCCAAATAATTTTCACTAAAAACGCTAGTGAAGCTTCAAATATCATCGCATATTCTTATGGTTTGGATGTTCTGAGCGAGGGCGACGAAGTGGTTGTATCTATAATGGAACACCATTCTTCTATAGTTCCGTGGCAATTTGTTACTAAACAAACAAAAAGCGAACTAAAATTTATGTATATCGATGATAATTATTCTTTAACTAAAGAAGAGATAACGACAAAAATTACAGATAAAACCAAAATAGTTTGCATTACTCAAATGTCAAATGCTTTAGGAACTGTAAATGATGTCAAATTTATCATAGAATATGCTCACAGCAAAGGCGCTATTGTTGTTGTTGACGCAGCACAAAGTGTTCCACACATGCCGATTGACGTGCAAGAATTAGACGCAGATTTCCTTTTGTTCTCAGGCCACAAAATGCTTGCCCCTTTGGGAATTGGCGTATTATACGGAAAATCAGAACTATTAGAAAACATGCGTCCGTTTATGATGGGTGGAGACATGGTTGAATACGTTTACGAACAAGAGACAACTTATGCTAGCTTACCTAATAAATTTGAGGCCGGTACTCAAAATATAGAGGGTGCAATTGGACTTGCAGCAGCTATAGATTATATTAATTCTGTTGGCTTTGATACAATCAACAAAATTGATGCAGAGCTTATTGGCTATGCTAGACAAGAACTTGCAAAGCTGGACTATGTAACTTGTTATATGCCAAAAGACGAAGATAATCACGCTTGTTTAATCTCCTTTAACATTAACGGAGTTCACCCACATGACGTGTCTGACATATTAAATAACTTTGGTGTGTGTGTTAGAGCTGGCAACCACTGTGCTCAACCTCTTTTAAGATACCTAAAGTTAGAGTCAACATGCAGAGCATCTGTGTATTTATATAACACAAAAGAAGATATTGACAGGCTAATTACAGCAATCAAAAAAGTATATGATATTTTCGGAAAATATTTAAAAAAAGGAAACTAAAAATGAACGAACTAGAAGCAATGTATAATGATATTATCATGGAACATAGCATGAATTCTCCACACAAACATGTTTTAGATAGCTTTGATTACTCTGCTAAAGGGCATAACCCAAGTTGTGGTGATGAGATTAATGTGCAAGTAAAAATCAATAATGGAATACTTGAAGAAATTGGTTTTACAGGCCACGGCTGTGCTATCTCCCAAAGCTCTACTTCAATAATGATAGACACACTTACAGGAAAATCAGTTGAAGAAGCAAAGGAAATTACCGAGATTTTTATTGACATGATTAAAAGAAACACAAAAAGCGAGGAAGATTTAGAGCGTTTGGAAGAAGCTATTGCTTTTAAAAATGTATCTAACATGCCTGCTAGAGTTAAATGTGCTCTGTTAGCATGGCACACTTTGGAAGACTTTTTAAATCAATCAGATAATTAAGTTATAACTTTACATCAAAAAGCGAAGCACTTACCATGCTTCGCTTTAATTTTATTTATTTGATTATCTTAGTCTTCTTGTCAATGCCTCTGCATTTGCTGCGTAATTTAATGCTGTTTGTTTATCGATTGTGTTAGCATTATATAGGTCAAGCAAGTTTTTATCTAGACTCAACATACCTTCGCTTACAGCAGAAGTAGCAATAACGTTGTCAATCTGGTGAACTTTTCCCTCTCTAATTAGGTTTCTAATAGCTGGAGTAACTGTCATAATCTCAAAAACTGGTGCTACTTTTCCGTCTGTTGTAGGTACTAACTGTTGAGATACAACTGCTTTTAGAACCATAGAAAGTTGTAGCAAAATTTGTTGTTGTTGGTTTGGTGGGAACGAGTCAACTATTCTGTCAATTGTGTTTGCCGCACCTATTGTGTGCAAACTTGACAAAATCAAGTGGCCTGTTTCAGCCGCTGTCATAGCTATCTCAATAGTCTCAGGGTCACGCAACTCACCAATCAAAATAACATCTGGGCTTTGTCTTAACGCAGAACGTAAAGCCATTAAGAAGCTATCTGTATCCGAGTTTACCTCTCTTTGAGACACGATACATTTTTTATGGGAATGTAGATACTCTAGCGGGTCTTCTAGTGTGATAATATGCCCAGCTTTATTTGTGTTAATCTCGTTAATAATACAAGCAAGTGTTGTACTCTTACCACTACCAGCTGAACCAGTTACAAGCACTAAACCTCTATCAAACTTAGATATATTAAGTATCTCTTGGCTGATATTTAAGTCTGATGGTTCTGGCAATTTAAACTGAATAACTCTGATAACAGTCGCAATCGTGCCACGTTGTTTGTAAGCATTAACACGAAATCTTGACAAACCTGTTATAGCAAAAGAGAAGTCGTCATCTCCCTTGTTTTCTAGTTTTTCCATGCTTCTGTCAGCATGTCTATATACCTCACTTACAAAAGCTTCTGTATCTACTGGTTTCATTTTAACTTCATCATAATTTTTAATGATACCATTAGTTTTACAACTAATCGGTAATCCTGTTATAACAAAAATATCAGATGCTTTCTGTGTAATCATATCTTCTAAAATTGGTATAATATCCATTTTTCCTCCTAAATTTACAGAACAGGCAAGCCTTCATCTGGCACCCAGTCTTTAGCATATATTAATTTCCATTCTTTAATGGAATATCGCTCTTCATCATAGTTTAAGTCTAGTAATACATAAAGAATTTCTTCTTCATTTACACTTACATTAAAGCTTAATTTATTTACATCGCCATCAGTGCTTAAAGTATAATCTTCACCTATGTTTTGGGTTACATACTCGATATACTCAGCTTCATTAGAAGATGTTTCATAAGCTTCTTTTAAAACAGAGTCAGCTGTCATAAGTTTTGCTTGTGCCTGTGCATCTGCATTATAGTACTCTACAGAGTTATCAGCAGTTAGCATACTTAAATTGTTATCAGCATTAGCAGAAACATAAGAAAGCGTTGCGAAAGTTATTAAACATAATAGAATAAACACCACAAGTATTAATGATGTTCCAATAGGCACACTCACTTGCCCATGTTTTTTACTCATAATTCTCTCCTATTCTGCAACATAATGCGAAGAAGACACAGTGAAGATACTTTCCTCACCCTTTGTTACTTCAACATCTAAAGTATACATTGCACCCTCTATATTTTCAGTGAACTCCACTTTATACACTTCGTTTGAGCCAGCAAATCTGCCAGATTCATCTGCAAAAGCTGTATAAGTATTGCCGTCACCCTCAGCACTTAAACTGTTAATAAGTGAATTAATATCCGCACCGTTTGCTTTATATGATTCTACAACAGATTGAGCAACTAAAACAGCGTAATTTCTATCTACACTTGCCTCGCTTTTTTGATGTGAAAGCACAAAGAGTTGTATGCACACTACAGAGGAGAGTGCAAAAAACAAAATTGATACAATTAGTTCCATCAAAAACAGTGCTGATCTTGAATGTGTGTTCATATAAAACTCCTTACTCTACTGAAATAGTCATAGCAGATGACTTGCCGTCGTTGCCGACCACGCTAAATTCATAAAGATTATCAGATATTTGCTCCATGTCAAATTCTTTTATCTCTATTAATTTTTGTCCTGCCATTAGTGATGGTACTAAATCTTTGCGAGTAAAAACCTCGCACAAATATCCATCGTTTAAATATATATATTTAATATAAGCAACTTCTTCTATAGTTTCTTCCATTGCAAGTGCCTCAACACCTTCAATTTCAGATATATAGATACCATCTTCTATATTGTTTTGCCTTATTTGCTTTGTTACAAATGTCAGTGCTGTTCTGGAGCTAAATGTTGTCTCCATATTTTCTGCTGTGTTTTTGTAAACTTCTGAACCAAAATACACAACAACCAAAATAGACACTGCGAATACAGCAAACAAAGCCAAAGTGAAGATTAAATCCACCATGTGGTTGTTTTTTGAATTAAATTGCATATTTTACCTTACTTTCTTATAATTGTAATATCCGGCATTAAATTAGCAGCAAATCCGTTTAGATACACAGTATATTTACTTTCGTCTATCTGAATTCCATAATGCTCTACCAAATAATCAATCGAGCTAGGGTATGCCCCTGTTGTCGAGTATGTGTGAACACATGACCTCACGATAGCATCTTCAAGCGCTTTATACTCTTGTTCGATACTAGACTGATTAAGTGAGCTAATTCCATTACTTATTAAAAGAAAAAACGCTAGAAATATTACAACGTATAGAATGTATCTAGGAAAACTGAATTTTCTGTTAGAAAAAGCGTATTTTACATCCATAATAATCTCCGTTCAATCTTAAAGTTTAACCAATTTGTGAAATAATGTTCATTAGTGGCAACATAACTGATAATAAAACTGCACCAACTATAACTGACAAAAATGCAACCAAGCTAGGCTCTATAATAGCGATAACACTTGCAAGTTTTTGGTTAACTTCAATATCGTATCTTTCGCTAATGTTTTTCATAACATTGTCAACAGTACCTGTTTTAAAGCCAACTGCTAACATTCTTGCATTAACACCACCAAAAATTTGGTTGTCGGATATAGCTTTATCAAAGCTTTTTCCATCTGCAATTGCGTCTCTACAATTTTTGATTTTTTCTCTTAAATTATCATTATCAACTAGTTTTTCAACTAAATCTAAGCTCTCGTCAGTGTCTAATCCACTTGAAAGCATTAATGACATACCATTTGCAAATCTAGCAGTAGCAATTTTTTCTACAATTCCACGTGTTAAGAAGAATTTTGCTCTGAATGATTTAAACCACGCTCTACCTTTTTCTGTATAGATTAATAACGCTACGGCTACCAAAATTAAACCAGCAATACCAAATACTACAACCATGTTTTCTCTAACAACTGTACCCATGTCTAAAATTGTTTTAGAAAAACCTGTTACCTCGCCACCTAGTTGTTCAAAAACTGAGTTAAACACAGGCATAACTTGAACAACAAGAACACCGATAACGATAAGCATCATAACTATCATAATCATAGGATAAGTAACCGAGTGCTTAATTGCAGCTTGCATGTCTTCTTCTTTTTTATAGTACTCTGCAAGAGAAGTGAAAACGTCGTCTAATTTACCTGACATCTCACCAATTTTAACCATGTGTATCATATATGACGGAAAAACGCCGACATTTTCTAGCGCAGTAGAAAACGGTAATGCCATTTCAACATCGTCAATCAGTTTGGTAATAATCTCTTTACCAGCACCTTCTTTAGTTTCTTCCTCCATAATATAAAGACCTTCTGTGGTAGTGATACCAGCTTTTAGAATTATAGAGAACTGCTCGCAGAAAGCAGCTAAGTCGCCAAAAGGCAATGTTTTTATGTTAGTAGGTGAATTTTTTGACATAATTATCTCCTTCTCCAATATATTGCTTTAATGATGATGAATTATTGTTATCTCCGAATGTAGGGTCAACCAATTCCCAATCTAAACCATCAAATTCTATAATATTATCCATCCAACCAGTTTCTTCTGTATATACAGATACCCACGCGTGGTATATTCCACTTGCATACCCTAATACCATTTTAGTAGGAACGCCTTGCGAGCGTAACATCGCTGTCATTACTGCTGCGTAGTCAAAACATATTCCAGCATTTGTGTCTACTACTTCATCAAGCACTGGTAGATATCCAGCAATTTCACCACTTCTAGCTTGATCAGCTTGACTTTCATCGTACTCTATAGTTTTCATTGTGTAATTATAAACAGCTGCTATGAACGATAAATCATCACTAGTTCCTTCGTATAGTTTTTTAGCTTCAGTAATAGCTTTTGTAGTCTCACTAAAATCTACAAATTGATTAGAATGAAGAAACGGACCAAATGGTTCATCTAATGTAATGTCTAGTGAAAGCGTATCAGCAGTACTGTAACTATCGCCCTCTACTTGTTCAAACATAGTAAATACATAAGTAGCATCACCCTCAGTTATTGGAATAACCTGTGGACCTGTTTTTCCGTGAAAATCGTAATAGTATGTAGAGCTACCCTCTGCCATAGTAGAATAATTTATTCCGAGTTTAATTTTGCCAGTGTGGCTTCCTAAGTAATTTACAACAACGTAACCTAAACCTGCATTTGTGTAGTCCACACTCATACCCGGACCTTGATATACATCAATTCCAGCAGCAACTGGGATACTCTCACTAACATCAACTGCACTTCTGAGAGGAGTCTCACTTATCTGTACCTCAGGTTCGCTACCTCCACCTAAACTTGGAACCAGCTCCGAAACCTGTTCACATCCTGTCATAAGAATTGCAATGGCAAAGATAGTGAAAAACAATATCAATTTTTTATATTTCATATTACATGCCTTTCGATCAACAAAACTTATCTTGCTTCCATTTTATCACATTAAATAAAAAAAATCAATTATCTACTTGATAAATAGATAAAAATATAGATGCACTAATTATATTTATTTTATGAAAAACTATCAAATACTAGTCTTATCAAAAATTTTAACATTATATTTGTTGTAATGATATGAATTTAATGTTAATTAGTTCGCAGAAATTAACTTAAATGTTAGTTTTTGAACTAATGCTTATTGACAATATGTGTGTTTATAGTGTTTTCGTTATAAGCATATTGCTCGTTCCATACAATTTCATATAAATTTTGTTTTGAAAAAACTCTAAGTGGATTTTCATGCATTATATTAATTTTGCTATATTTACAATCAAAAAATCAGCCTTTCGGCTGATTTTCTAAATTTCAATATTTCTTTTTAACAGCATACTTTATCAGACAACATGTTCCAACCACGACTACTGCAACCACTCCATACACTAAAATACTTGTGTACCACGGAGAAGAATTGGCAATATAAAAGTCAGGGTTATTAGAATAATGAATAGTTTTATATATCACATTTCCAATAAAAGCTCCTATAAAGACACTCATTATAGTGTTAAGCATATTATTTACTTTTTTCACTATTTATCACCCTTTGTTTTACATATTACCCTTTTATATCGTTAGTTTCTTTTTTTCTTGTTGCAAATTCCATTGGTAGCCCTGTGTCATAGTCCATTTGTCTTGGCTCATACTCTTCGTTCTCTCTTTGTCTTGTGTAGCCGTCATTTTCCCATGTGATTTGCTTGTCTGTTCTCCACGGTCTAACTAACCATTGATAACCTCTGTATAAGTCACGAGTTTGGTTCATGTGCTCGATTAATCTATCGTGCAACTCGTTACGCTCTGTAACATAGTTTTCGTCATTAATCAAGTTGTTAACCTCGTAAGGGTCATTTACTAAATCATAGAATTCATCGGTATCTAAAAGATTAACCACAAGCTTAAATTTCTCTGTTGTAGCTGCACGAAGCATTTGCAAACCACCGAAACCGTCGTGGTCTACTTCATATCTTGTGAACTCAGTATAAACTGTGTCGTTGATTTTCACACTAACATCTTTTATTTGAGGAAGTATGCTTTTGCCCTCTAAGACTTTTGGAAGCGGAAGTCCCATGTAATCCATAACAGTAGGCACAATGTCAATATGGCTTGCAGGTTCTGTAATCACTTTACCTTTTTCGCCACCTCTAATGATAAACGGAATGTTCGCCGCCTCTTTATATGCAGTAGCATTTTTAGATTGAAGTCTATGGCTACCAAGCATATCGCCGTGGTCTGATGTAAAGATAACAAGTGCATCAGGCGCTACTTCGTTAATTTTGTCGATAACTCTGCCGATTTCATAATCTACAAAAGAGTTGCAAGCTAAAAACAAGCTCAACATTTTAGAAGATTTATTAATCTCGCTCATGCTTTGGTTAATCATTTTACCAGACCATAGACGTTGAAGAAGTGGTTTTTTGCTTAAATCGTCAACAAAACCGGGGTTATCATCCCATTTAAAATCTTTGTACATTGTGTTAAACGGAGCTGGGCACAAGCACGGACCATGTGGTTCGTCATAAGAAACTGTTAGGAAAAAGTCTTTGTCATGGTTGTTATCCAAGAATTTTAAAGCTCTGTTAGAACATCTGTGCCCATAAGTGAAGTCTTCTGTCATATCCTCAGCAAACGCAGTGTCAGGATTTCTAGAACGTATTCTATCCTCGTCGCTTAGTTCTTCAAGATAATTTTTCATGTCATACCAGTACTCTGGGTCGTAGCCGTCAGCAGCTTTACCCAAGCCAAAGTAATCGCTTCCGTCCAAATGCCATTTACCTATGTAAGCAGAATGAATTCCGTTGTCAGTTAGTCTTTGCCCTATTGTTTTGATGTTGTCACCCAACGCGATAGAGTTTGTAACCATACCATTTGTGTGTGGGAAAGTTCCTGTAAATAACGCAGACCTTGCAGGGCCACAAACAGGTTGGCAAGTGTAAGCGTTCTCGTAACGAATACCCTCACTAGCTAATTTATCTAGGTTTGGTGTAATCATTTTGCTGTTTCCATAACAACCTAGCATATCTTTTCTTGTAGTATCTGTCATAATTAGTACAACTTGTCTTTTCATATTAACCTCTTTTTATGTTTTAATTAAACGTTTTTACTTTTTTTATAATACACCTTTTTGTAGGAAAAATCAAGTGAAAATATTCTGTTAATACAAATTTTGAGACAAAAAACGGCTACCATTTTGGTAACCGTTATGTAAAATTATTTATTTAGCTTTAACCATTTTTTTCTGTTTGCAAATACCACACTAATTCCAACAACAGATAAACCTAGTAATGTTATTAATAGAGTTACGTTTGAGCTATCTCCTGTTGACGGAGTTTCTGTCTCTGTTGGTGTCGGTGTAGTAACAGGAGCTACTGCTATGTCTTCGAAAATTGCTATCACATATACAGGACTAGCCGGCATAACGAAAGTAGTTGTTGCACTTTTTGAGTCTGCAAGAGTTATACCACCAACGGAAACATTCCACTCAATAAACTTTTTGCCGTCAGGCACTATCGCTGTAATTGTAACTGTTTCACCCATAGCAACATATTCTACATTTGTAGTACCAACGCTTGCTGTACCACCATCTACTGCTAATGCATACTCTACATCAGGATTAAATTCGTAATTTGCTGTAATTGTAGCATCATTTGCCATCATAACAAACTGAGTGTTAGTATCTCTTGGATTATCCAGTGTAACTCCATTTGCTGTCCAACCAGTAAATCTATATCCTTCTCTTGCACCTGCATTAATTGTTAAAACTTCGCCTACTGTGTGTGTAGTTGTACCTTTTGTGCCGTCACCCTCATTATTTACTATTAGTGTGTGGCTTGTTTTTGTTGGTACTTGCATTACCGTGCTTGATGTACCTGTGCTTGTTGTAACACTTAATGTATTTTCGCCCTCTGGTAGAAATGCTAAGAACTCTTTATATAGAGTAACGCCGATACTTCCGTTAAACACTTTACCAACAACACCGTTATTCGCAGTATAGTTTGTGTATTCAGTTAGCTCTCCGTTTGCACCGATTTTTAAGCTAACTCCATTTAATGTAACACCTGTAAGGTCATTAAAATCACCATCAAATATAGTAGTTTCATCTGTTCCAGTTTCTACTGTTCCGTTGTTTACTGTTAGTTTATAGCTTGCACTGCCTGCATAATAAATATCTGTTTTTTCTGCTGTTGCAGTAATAACTGCTGTACCAGCGCCTACCATTGCCACTTCGCCAGTATCAGTATTTACTGTTGCTACACTCTCGTTACTACTTGTGTATGTTACTTTTGTTTGGTCACCACTTAACATAGGTTCTGCAGCATTAGTGTCGCCCATACTTGCTGTAATCTCAGTTTGTGAAAAGCTTAGCATTTGGTCTTTTAATCTAGTTCCTATTTGTATAGCGTCATTAAATGTGTCTATTGCTGTATTAAGCTCAATAACCATATTTGCTATTTGTTCATCTGTAGCATTAGCATTGTTAAAAACAGTTTCTGCGTTTGTAATAGCTTGGTTAAATGCTGTCATAGTAGCTATAGGAACAAACTTTGTGCCATTAGTTACTGTGTCTACAGCACCGTCACTTTCAACTATACCTTCTTTTGCTTTGTTTGCATTATCAATTGCTGTTGTTAGTGCTGTTACGTCTGCTACTCTCAGCACTAAGTTTTCATTAATAATTCCCATTATATAAGTACTTGTCTCACTTATTGTTAAATATTGTACATCACTTTGCACCACTGAAGTCGCAATTGTGTCACCAGCTACTGCTGAACTTGGTATTACAAGGTGCACCTTTGCATCTCCGCTTAAATCGCTTGCAATTGTTAAATTATCAATACCATTTCCAATTCCATTTTCATTAAGTACAACACCAGAATTATCACTTACATTACCAATTTTTGCATTATTGCCTATTTCCAAATTAGAACTGACTGTAACACCACTATTATACATAGAACCACCATAAACATTATTAACAGTGCCACCTAATATTTTTAGGTTAGTGTTACCATTAACACCCTCATTAGCTCCGGCTCCATATATATCATCAACTTGAACGTTGTCTGATATAGTAATGTTTGTATCACCTGAAACATCACCGGTATTGCTACCACCATGTACACTACCTAAAATTTTTGTGTTGCCTGATATTTCTAAGTTTGTGTCACCTAAGACGTCACCGCCCCAACCACCGGCAAAAACAAGCCTGCCAACTTCACCACCAGATATACTTACATTTGTGTTTGCAACGGAACTATAGCTACCATCACCACCTCCTAAGAGATTGTCAACAATCTTGCCACCTGTCATAACTAAGTTTGTGTCACCTGTAACATCACCAGCCCAGCCACCAGCGTATATATTTCTAACAGTTCCACCTGTCATGGTAATCTTGGTACTAGATACGACTTCATCCATAGCGCCACCAAATATCGAATATCCTGATAAATCTGAATTATCAACTGGTGCACGTGTAATGCCAGCAGCATGTAAAGATTGCTCATCACCGTCTACCACACCATTAGCATTTGTGTCAATATAAATTGTAGTCGTTCCATCGCCACTACCAGCTTCAATTATTATAGCATTACCATTTGCATATAGCACGTTATAGGTATCATTCATAACAGGTTTTGATAAAAAATCAACTGGTTCTACTGCATAAACTTCTGTTTGAGTCGCAGGCATTAAAGCTAACACCATGCTAAAAGCTAAAAAACTAGATAGCAACTTTTTGTTCTTTTTCATAAATTCTCCTAATAATATCTTGTTTATATCAATACATTTTCTTACATAATTATACAATTTTCATTATAGCAATATGTAATTAAAAAGTCAATAAAAAAGAGGTGATATATAACAAAAATGTCCAGTATAATCACATTAAGCGAAATTATACTGAACATCTTTTTATAAAGTCCGTATTAAACACAAAAACCTAACATACATATTATTATATAAAAGTATAAGGGTGTGTTGATATGGTTGATTTTGTAGAAGAAAGAGCTACAAAACTAGGTTTGTATATTATAGAAAACGGAGCCACCGTTAGGGCTACTGCTAAAATTTATGGGATATCTAAAAGCACTGTTCACAAAGATGTTAGCTATAGATTAAGATACATAAACAACAAGCTTTATAATCAAGTTAAAGAAGTGCTAGAGCTTAACAAGGCTCAACGGCATATCCGTGGTGGTCTTGCAACAAAAGAAAAGTATGAAAACCTTAAAAAGTTGCACGACTAAATTATTCGCATTTTTGCTCAATTAATTCATTTACTTTTGCTCTTAAATCTAAGATAAAATCAGCGTTTTTTGGATATTTGTTAAAACGAATATCCATTTTAGCTTGTTTTTTGATTAAAGCCTTAACTTCTTCTTTTGAAGTAAGTTTCTCTAGCAATTGGAACGCACGTAAATCCTGTAAAGCCTCGTTGAAAACTAATTGGCGAAGTGACGGTACAGGGTTTCCGTCTTCTCCAGGATATACAGAATATGCGTCTCCTCCTGGGAAGCCTTCATCTGCATCTGATATAAAGTATGGGTCTATCTCACGTTTAGAGAATTGGCTGTAATAGAAGTTATAACCCCAGTGTAAAAATCCTACTATATCAAATTGATATAATTGCTCTGCAATTACTCTGTTTCTGTAAGACGGCATAGATAAAAATCTGTTAGCTACATCTACACATTGGCTACAGCAATAATATGTCCATAAATCCTCTACATTGTTTTCAAGGAACGGTTCAATGTGGTCATTAGCTGGAATTGGGTTTTTAACAAGACCTTTTTTATAGAACTCATAAGAAGATAGTGCGTCCATAACTTTAACATCTTCGTATAAATCTTTAACGCTGTTATAAGCATTAGTATAGCTTTCTAAATGCTCTTCTCTAGGCTCGTCGGATATATGGAAATAGCATTTATCTAATATATCTAATTTTTTTAATTCTTCTTTTAGTTCAAAGATAAATTGTCTGATAAAACTTACGTATTTCTCGTCTGTTGCGTCAGTATCCCAACCAAAGATTTTTTTAACTTCTCCGTCTACTGTTGCAACAACTTTTGGTGCTGAACTTGCACCCCATTGTGTGAACGGATGAGAAATCTCAAAGTATTCTATGCCTTTTGATTTTGCAATAGCTACAAATTTATCTAGCATACTGTAATCAAACACATATTTTCCGTCTACAATTTCAATCCCCACAAGTTGAACAGTAGGTCTCTCTCCACCTACTAATGTATCCAGTGGAGGTGTAAGCACAGGAGTTAAAATCATGTTTGCGCCATATTTTGCGTAGTTATCCATAAACTTACCGATAATATCAAAGTGTTTTTCGCTTAATACTTCTGCACCGTAATATGTAGCTAAGCAGTCGTAATGGAACCATTGTGTATAAATTAAACTTTGTTTTGGTAGTTCACAGTCGATGATTTTCAAATCAAATCTAGCTGAATTATCGCCGATATTTACTTTAACAGAAAAATCTCCGCTCACTGCACTTGGCTCTACTTCAACCCAAAGAGATCTCCATTGTCCTCCAACTATAGTAAATGTATCACTTACAGGATTTAAAATATCTGGGAACAATCCTGCTTCCATTGTAATGTAATCATCATCGTTTCTAACATTATAAGCTGGGAATGTACAACCTATATTTTTTACTGCATATAGATTTACCTTTAAATCGGATTCAACAGATACAGATAACTCTTCTTTTGCATTGTCTTCAGAAAAAACAGCTATTTGGAAGTTGAAAAATTCACCTTTTAAGCACGTAGCTTTTTTTTGCTCTTTACCTAATTTTTTATCATTAGTAAAAACTTTTTCTAAAGAACTTAATACTTTAATTGTCATAATTTTCTCCTTTAATATAATAACTTGTGTTACAATTATCTACATTATATTACTAATGTTAATTTTTTTCAATTATGGTTTACTACAAAAATTAACATCTTTTGCTGTGCAATATTTTAGTTGACTATATACATAATATAATGATACAATTTTATAAAAATAAAGAATTAGGTAAAAACCATGACAAAAAGAACATTTATTGAATACTGTTTAACGTTTCCTAGTGTGTATGTCGACTACCCCTTTGATGAAACTACCCCAGTTATGCGTCATAGTGGTAACAAAAAAATATTTGCTTTGATATATGATAAAGACGGAAACGAGTTTGTTAATTTGAAAACAAAGCCTGATGATGCCGATTTTTTTAGGCAAGTGTACTCTGGTGTAACAGCAGGCTACCACATGAACAAAAGGCATTGGAACTCCGTTGATTTTAACGGAGATGTAGATGACGAAACTTTGTATCAATTTACGCATGATAGTTATAATCTAACAAAACCTAAGGTTATAAAAGGTAAAAAGCATGAAAATACTTAATAAAGAGCTTAGAAATACTCACGGTATAGAATATTCCTTGCTTACAAAATCCGTGAAAAATATTAACATGAGAATTAAAAAAGACGGTAGTGTTGAGGTATCTGCTAATCGCTTAGTTAGTAAAAAATATATAGATGAATTTGTGTTCTCTAAAAAAGATTTCATAACGCAAAGTCAAC
>CAYJKT010000003.1:56280-130271 GCA_964370775.1 uncultured Eubacteriales bacterium
CGAATTAAGCGAAAAAAATGATAGAACAAAGTACTTTGTTAACGATGAAATATTCTACTTGTTAGGTAAAAAATATAGGCTTAAAATTGTTAAATCTAGTACAGATTTAGTTAAACTAGAGGAAAATTACCTAATAGTGTACAGCAAAAATGATTTAAGCACAGAGAAAACTCGTACATTAGTGGACGAGTTCTATAAAAAGACTGCTAAAACCGAATTTGAAAGAGCTATAAATAAGTATTATCCAATATTTCAGAAAAAAGGGTATAGTTTGCCTAGCTTTAAGTATAAATATTTAAAATCTA
This sequence comes from uncultured Eubacteriales bacterium, assembly GCA_964370775.1. Taxonomy (GTDB): domain Bacteria; phylum Bacillota; class Clostridia; order Oscillospirales; family Acutalibacteraceae; genus SIG603. The sequence goes on from CAYJKT010000003.1 coordinate 56,586, forward strand.
AGTGGGGTTCATGCTTTCCGTTTAAGCATGAGATTATCTTTAATATTTACTTAATAGAATTTTCTGTACCTTGTATTGAGTATGTAGTTTTGCATGAATTTTGCCATTTAGTACATGCTAATCATTCAAAAAACTTTTATAATTTACTTACCTCAATTATGCCAAACAGAAAAATTTGTGAATATAATTTAAAAAATTATATTAGATAAACAACATAATAATATCACTTGATTTTCACAAAGAAAATGTATATTATTAGTATAAGTAAAAAATGAGGCTAAAGCCGTTAATAAAAAAATAAAGGAAGAATTAAAATGTATAATATGCTTGTAGTAGATGATGAATCTAAAATTAGACTTTTAATAAGAAAATATGCTGAATTTGAAGGACACGAAGTCACCGAGGCTGAAAACGGCATGGAAGCAATTGAGATTTTCAGAAGAACTCCTGATAAGTTCGATATTATTATTATGGACGTTATGATGCCAGAGCTTGATGGATTCTCGGCTTCTAGCGAAATTCGCAAAACGTCAGATGTACCAATTCTTATGCTTTCTGCAAGAGGTGAAGAGTATGATAGAATTCATGGTTTTGAGCTAGGTGTTGACGATTACGTGGTTAAACCGTTTTCTCCAAAAGAATTATTAATGCGAGTTAATGCTATTCTTAGCAGGGGTGCAAAGGTTAAGTCAGAGCACGAAGTAAGCGAGTTCGAGGGATTGAAAATTGACTTTACAGCTAGAACTGTAGAGCTAGACGGAGAGAGAGCACAGCTTTCTCCAAAAGAATATGAACTGCTATTTTACATGGTAAAAAACAAAGGCATTGCTCTATCAAGAGAAAAACTTATTACAAATGTTTGGGGTTATGACTTCTACGGAGACGACAGAACCCTTGATACTCACATTAAATTATTAAGAAGAAGCCTTGGAGATTACAGTAAGTTTATTGTAACATTACGAGGGGTGGGATATAGATTTGAAGGCTAAAAGAGGTAAAAGAGTAAAAAAAGTAGGTGTAAGAGCACAAATTCTTTTTGGTTTTGTGTTTTTTACATTTATTATTGTTGCTTTGTTGTGGGTGTTGCAGATAAGTTTATTGGATAACTTTTATAGGTATATCAAACTTAATGACACAAAAGAGAACGCTGTACTTATAGCTGAAAACTATGGTAATATATTTGTGAATAATAATTACAATTCCGATGATTACAGCAATAACGAAGCTGTTCAAATATTACAGAGTTTAGTTGTTAATGACAATACAGAAATATTGATTAGCGACCCACAAGGAAATATTGATTTCACTTTAGAGTCTCCATTTTCTCGAACTTTTGATAACGTCACACCGTCATATCTTTCTGCTGTGTATAATCAGGCAAAAAAATCTGGTGGAGATTTACAAAGTTGGTATTCTACAAATAGTCTGTATAATCGAAGTACAGAAGAAGTTTTGATTTATGCTACAGCAGTACAATTAGAAGACGGTAGCAATAAGTTAATATTGCTTCAAACTGTTGTAACACCTGTTACAGCTACGGTAGACGCTTTGTCTTTCCAACTATATTGGGTGACAATCGCAATGCTTCTATTATCTAGCATGATAGCATATTTTGTTTCAATCAGAATTTCACGTCCGATAGTTGCCATAAACGATACTGCTAAAAATCTTGCTCGTGGTAAGTATGACATAGTTTTTCCAAGCCACGGAAGTGCAGAGATTAAAGAGCTTTCACACACGCTAAATGTAGTGAGTTATGAGCTATCCAGGGTTGATGAACTACGAAAAGAGCTAATTGCAAACGTATCTCACGATTTACGCACACCTCTTACTATGATTTCAGGCTATGGTGAGGTTATGCGTGATATACCTGGCGAAAACAATGCCGAGAATATTCAAATTATCATTGACGAAGCCGAAAGACTTAAAAACTTAGTTAATGACTTGCTTGACATTTCAAAGCTTGAAGCTGGGCAAATTGATGTCACAATGGAGCCTGTTAACCTAACAAAAAGCATAGTTAACATAATTAGACGATATGATAAACTTGCTGATTTTAACTTTGATTTTTACCACGGTAATGATATTAACGTTATGGGTGACGAGCTAAAACTTTCTCAAGTAGTTTACAATTTACTTAATAATGCAATTAATTACACAGGTGAAGATAAACGAATAGTTCTAAAACAAACTACCGAGGGAAATTATGTTAAGATAGAGGTAATCGACACAGGTGAGGGTATACCTAGCGACAAAATAAATGAGATTTGGGAAAGATATTATAAGATTGACAAAACTCATAAACGTGCAGTTGTTGGCACTGGTCTAGGGCTTTCTATTGTAAAAAATGTAATCGACTTACACGAGGGCATGTATGGTGTTGAAAGCGAAGTAGGAAAAGGCAGTAACTTCTGGTTCAAGTTACCTATTTTATCTGAGGACATTAAAAATGACAGTGTAAAAGATGCTGATTTCAAAGAGTTATCGAAGTAAATTTGTTTAACAACTATATATAAATTAAATGAGAAAGGCAGATAGCGACCATAAAAGTCATTATCTGCCTTGTCTTTTATCTATAAGTTTAATCCTTACAAAATCAGCTATAAAAAATAAAAAAACCTAAACAGAATACCTGTTTAGATTTTTGGCGGAGAAGAAGGGATTTGAACCCTTGCGCCAGTTACCCAACCTACTCCCTTAGCAGGGGAGCCCCTTCACCACTTGGGTACTTCTCCAACTTTCCTTTTTATTAAAAAAGAATAAAAAAATGGCGGAGAGGAAGAGATTCGAACTCTTGGTCCCTTTCGAGATCACTAGTTTTCAAGACTAGCTCCTTAAACCGCTCGGACACCTCTCCGTATTAATATTAAGTTATTAAATATAGTCTTTGCTTGACTACAAGAGATATTATATCACAAGAAATAACAGTTGTCAAGCTTTTTTTTATAAAACAAAACATTTTTTTGCTTAAACTTATAAGATTATTTCTGTGCAGATATCCCTATTAAAAAGTCATTCTTGTAATGAATAGATTTTCAAACCCGTGGGAAGTTAGCAAAAAAACTAGCTTTAAGGACGGAAAACACAAACGTGCCTCTTAGGAAAATTTAGCCATGTTGGGGCGGATATTATCCAGACGTGTTGATTACGTTTTTTGATTAAAATTAATTTGTTAAAACGCACAAACTGATGTAGGGAACGGTCTTGACCGTTCCGATGAAATTTAGTTAAAACTCCGAGTTTTCGGGACGGAAAACCCGTGCCCTACATTAAATTATATGTATTAAAAAATTTTTGCAAGGCGGATAATATCCGCCCCTACAAAATTTGTGCGTTTGCATTTTCCTAATTATCACATTGTCATAAATGCCAACAAAAAATAAATTATTGAGTACACAATGTTTGTTACTATTGAATCTTTTACCGTATATGTAGCAGCTACGCTTGCCTTAATTGAATTTAATATCATTCCAACTATAACAGAAACAAAAATCATTCCTGCCCATATACAAGCATATAATAAAAATCCGTTCGAAAAACTTGCAGTCGGAATTCCCTCTGGTGAAATTGCATTAGATGAACACAGCAACCAACTTATAACAAGAAACAGTGTTGCGCTCCAATAACAATGTCTTATATAGGCAGCTTGATCGTAAAAATCTGGAAATACTATCCTAGCTGTTGGCGAAATACTCTTTCTTGATTTTGCTATTATTAATAAAATATATGACATTACAAGTATAAACAAGGCAAAAATATTACCTACATGAAAAAAAATCTCTAACAAATTATACATTACCATAATTAATTACCTCCTGAAATAAATTTAGCAGTTTCTTCTGCCAACCCGAAAACATTATCTATAGGATTATAATGATCTAACATAGTTTCAAGCTCACGGCTTAAGTTATCTATAAACCTAGGAGCTAAAAGGTCTTCACCCTCTTCTGTTTGATATGTTAATGCTATATATGAATTAACTACCTTTTCTTTAAACTCATCTTGAACCTTTATAAAATCTGTATTGTCCCAGTTAAACGCACAAACCACTACCGCCAATATAACCGCAACAAAAATTAAAGAACGCATTACTATGCTGGCTACTTGAGCCGTCATTATGTAAATTTTTGAGAACTTAATCTCATTTTTTTCTTTCTTTTTGCGTATTCTCTCTCTCTCTTCTATGGATTTAGTATATTTTGAAGATGAGCCTGCTCTTGCGCCATCATTTTTCGCATCTTGTTTGCTTATTTCTCCCTCTCGTTTTTTACGCAGTTGCTCCATTTTATACTTTTGCTCTGCTAAGGCTTCTTCATCTTTCTTATTTTGAATTGCCTTTTGCTTGGCTTGTTCTGACATGGGACTTCCGCACGATACACAAATCCTTTTTTGGGGATAGGGGTTAGTTTCGTCACATTCTTCGCATTTCCAATACATCTGCATAACTAATCACCTGCTTTCTTACACGAATTTATCTTCTTACAAGACTTTTAAATTTTACATAAAGTAATTTAGTGAGTTTGTCAATATCAGCTTGTTCTGTTAACTCTCTGCTTTTTTTTGCAAATTCAACTACTCTGATAAGATCTTCTGCCGATTTATCGGTAAACCTTGTTAAGTTATCAGGCACGGCAGCTAGTATTTGATCTAGCTTAGAAAAATCAAGCTCAACCACATAATTTTTGTCTACCTTCAAGCCGTTTAATGCGTCTGTCAACGCTTTTGAATATTTATCTATCGTTTTTTGATCTGCTGACTCTCTACCCTCTTCTATTTTGTCAAGCACCTTTTGCAGTTTTTTAACAGTTCTATCCTTAAATCTTTCTAAGTTTTTTGGAACATTTTCAAGCGCTTGATCTAATAAAGTAAAGTTAATTGTTTGCATTATAACTTTTGCTCGCTCTTCTATGTTGCCTTTTGAAATTATCACAGCATGAACTTCTTCCATAGTAGGGCGATCTTCTGGGAGTGAACTTAACATTTTTTCTATTAATTCTTTAAGCCAATCTGGCAAAGATTTGTGTAGCCCGTACTGCTCACCTGCCGCAATTGCCTCATACACAAACTTATCACTATTTTGACACCTAGGCATTTCACCACACCAATATTGATGAAAAATAATTCCGCTTGCAAAAACATCTGAGGAACAAGTAAGCCTTTGTTTGTACTTCACATTTCCTCTTTTATAAGCTGCAAGTTCGGGACTTTGATAGGCATCTGTAACCACTGTAAGTTCTGGAGATAGTGGTTTCTTTGAAAAATAGGAATCATCAAAGTCTATAATTTTTGCTACAGGGTTACCCGACGCACTTCTTCCTATTAATATGTTTTCTGGCTTTAAATCGCCATGAATTATATTTTTGCTGTGTATTCTCTTAAGTGATGACGAATAGGTGTTAAGTAGCATTACTTTATCATTGTAGTCATATTCTTTTATTTTGTCAAGTGAATCTGTTTGAATTTCTATCCAGTGAGTAACTTGATAAAAGCTTTGTTTGTGTCTAAACACTTCTCTAGGTGAAATAATATTTCCCATTCCGTTTCCAAGGTCGTCAAGTGCAGCTATAAGCTTTTTTTTAGCGGCTAACCACTCTTCACACTCATGTTTTTTAAAATCAAAAATATCTTCACTTGCAGTCTCTAGCGGATATTTGGGTTGCATAAACTTTTTTAAGAAAAACGCCTTTCCGTCTGCCGTGGCATAATACCATATGCCATTTGCAGAGGTATGTGCCTTTAATTTATCATATTGATAACCGTTTACTATGTCCATTTCTCGATTACCCTTTCCTTAACTTCTATGTTTTTGCTATATAGTATCCATTATATAATTCATATAACGGCTTATATTCTTTCCATAAATCATATTTTCTAACCTCATATTTTTCAATTTGATAAGTTAGTTCATCTCTTTTTTTCTCGTGTTCCTGTATTATATCTAAATAATCTTTGCAAGCAAACTGATTAGATACCCCTTTTGTCTGTAAAAACCTTCTAATTTCAGGCCAATTTTCCTCTAAGTATCTCTCGAAATTACTCAGTCTATCTTCTTTTGACAAGGCAAAATATTCTTCCATTCTTGTTTGTAGACTAACATACTTATCGTACTCTTTACAGATATCTTTATACTTGTTGTCTTTTGGGTCTGTCTTTACAAAGCCTTTTGATAAAGCCTGCTTAAACTTGGATTCTATATCTTTATTTTTTTCACGAAAATGCAATCTAAGCGCATCTTCTGTTTCTTGCAACTGTGTTTTGATATCTACTAAGTCAGAAAATTTTTCTTCAAATTTCAAAAAAGATTGAGATTGCTCTTCAATATTTTGTATGTTTTCGGGGTTTTTCTTACCTAACTGTTGCATGCTAAACATGCTATGTTGCAAGTTTTTAGAGTAGTCTATTTTCACTTGTTCATATTCTGTAACAAGTTCGCTATACTTTTGAGCTAACTTATTTCTTTGAGAATTAAGGTTGAAAAACTTTGAGAAACTAAAACCCAATAAATCATTTACATATTCTCTAAACATGAGTTCTTCATACATTTTTCTAAGCTTATCATACCCTACACTGATTTCAGTGTTTCTAACCAATCCTTTTTCTTTAAATACATTTACTTGCTTTATATAGTTTCTATAAACATCTAAAGTAGCTAGCGCATACCTTAGTTCTATAATTATTTCTTCATCGTCATATATATTTTCTGTTATGTCGGTATCAATTTGATAAACCCTTGTAACTAAAGATTTTAGCTCTTTATAAACTGGTACATCTAGTTCAGCTATACACGAGTCTAGCTCTTGGAATTTATGTGTGTTCTCTGCTTTTCGCTTCACTACTTTTTTGTCGTACAATAAATATTTATTTCTGTACTGGTCTTGAACAAACAACGCCCTTCTATTAAGCATCATCTGCATTTCAGAGCATTTTTTTTCATCTACTATTATAACTCCAGCCATGCTACAGTCGTCTTGTTGCCCATAGTTTGTAAGCACATTACCTAAAGTCTCTTCAAACCTTGTTACATCTTTTCTAGTAAGTACTTCTGTTTTTAAAACAGCATATTCTACCCTGTATTCAAGATCCATAGGAGTACTTAAATAATCGAAACAACCATCAGTACAAGTAAACAATATGCAGTCACTAGGAAGATCATCATAATAGCAATAATTTAGATGAAAATCACCGTCTTGCCTTATATTGTTTGACATAAGCGCCGATTTTTCATAGGCATCTGTGTCGTATGGTGTATCATCTACTGTTAATTGTTGCAATCCCCTAGTTTCTGTCAGTAAAAAAGCCCTTGAGTCTCCTGCCCAAATGACTAATGCTTCTGTCCTATTCTCAAATTTTGCATATACTATCGCTGTAAGAGTTGTAGGTAACATTTGAATAGACTTACCAATAATTAAATTGACCAGTCCATTTTCTTCTACAAATTTGTCTAGCTTATTTGTTATATGCTCTTTTAAACTAATTATGTATTTTTCAGGCTTGCCCATATGAATACATATCTCTTCATAGTTTTCGTGCAAAAAATTTTGACAAGTACTTGAAACTACTCTTGATCCTAGATATGCACTGCTTTTTTTCTCATCGCCCAATTGATATTTATTTTGACCTGCACCGCCCAGACCGTCACAGACAATAAGAATTTTATCATCAGCAAAGGCAGGCGCATCTTCATCATGCCCACTAAGAGGTTTATTAATGACAAAATTCATCTCAAAATTTTCTCCTTATCTCATACTACCGCTAATTGTGTTAATTATAGTCTCACGTCCTACCTCTGTTCCACCCTTAGCCGCCGATATTGGAATTACCGCAGCATAGTCTATATCCTCTGCAATTTTATCCCACGGATATGAATTTACAGGAGCAAAAACAATTAATCTCTCTGCATTTCTATCCATAACATATTCTCCACCAAATGTTCCATATGAGCCTTGGCCGCACCACGCCTCATATAAATCATTATAACTTTTCAGCATATCTGCCGGGTAATATTGATTACTACTTTTTTTAGACTTTTCAAAAGGATGCGCCGAGGCATCTGTAAACACAACAACAACATTTCGTGCCTTTTCAGTGTTTGGATTATTAACCCTTACCCACTCAGATTTCATTGCAAGTGCTATTGCCTCTAATGCGTTTTCAGGTTCGTCTCCGCCCCCTACCGCTTCTAATGCTGCCACAAAATTACGAAACTCAGCTTTATCATTTGGAAGTGTAAAAAAATCGGACTGTTGCATTGCATATTCTCCATCGCAATAATAGTCTCTAAAAGCAATAACTCTAACTCTTAACTGTGTAACAATTCTGTTTCTTGAGTTTCTCATCTCTTCTATTAAATCATCATATAAATCTAACGTTAAGTTTTTAACTGTATTTATGATAGGAGCCATACTAGCAGTAACATCTATGCAGAATACTATATCAACAAATGTTGTAACTCCTCCCAATGCTTCTTGTATTATTGCCTGTGGTTTGCCTGTGGTTATAAAATCATCTATTTCATCAAGATCAATATTTTCTATGTCATCTAGTTCTAAACTGCCTAATTCTTTTTCGATATCGCTCATGTTAACGACCTTTCTATTAGCATTATTAAAATTAATTCCTATTATATTATACACTTTATATTTATATTTTTCAATATGATTTTTCATAAATTCTTAATATGTAGTCAATTATTGTAAATAAAATTTTTATAATATGCTTTTTTTTTTAATTTTTATGTGATATAATTACTGTGAAAGTTAAAATTTCAACTTAAGGAGATATATATGAAAAAAAATTTATTCAAAATACTACTTCTAACAATATCTAGTGTGTGCATTTTAACAGCATGCGGAAGTACAGACTCAGACCCATCCGCAGATGGAAGTTCTCAAGGTTCTGAAAGTTCAGAAAATGTACTTGCTACGGCTACTTTTCCTGAAAACACTATAGTAAACTCTGTTTATATAGGTGAAAAAACGCTGGACGAAGCCATAACAACCATCGAAACTAGCCTTGATTCTGTATACAATAAGCTTTCAATCAAGCTAAATTTTGGCGATGAGACAAAAACTATTAATGCTAGCGACTTAAATTTTACTAATAATATTGAAGAAACACTCACAACAGCTTTAGAAACAGGCAATTATGCGAATTTAGAATTTGATTATAATCCAGATGAAGAATCTGTTATGAATACTATTCAAGAAATTGCAGATAACTATATAGTAGAAGCTCAAGATGCCTCTGTTGACTATTTTGACTTTGATACAAGAACTTTTGTGTTTAAAGAGGGACAAGCAGGGCAAAGTATAGATGTAGAGCAAACTACAGATAAAGTTTTAAGCTATCTTAATCAGCAAAAAAGTGGTGATATTTCTGTTGTAATTACAGAAAAACAGCCTGAAACAACAATTGAAGACATTGAAAATTCTTATGGTCAGCTCTCAACTTACGACACATACTCTACAAACACAGAAAACGGCACACATAACATGAGACTTGCACTTGAAAAAACAAACGGCACTACTTTGCAACCAGGCGAAGAATTTTCGTTTAACGGAATTGTGGGTAATACGTCTTATGCGTCAAGTGGTTTCTTGCCAGCCGGTGGTTTAGTCAACGGACTTTCTGTGCCTATGTATGGTGGCGGAGTTTGTCAAGCTGCAACAACTATTTATGTAGCTGCCTTTAAAGCAGACATGGAAATTACATCCAGAGAATGCCATGCTACTCCGTCTTCTTATGTTCCAATTGGAATAGATGCTACAATTAGCTATGGTTACTATGATGTAAAATTTAAAAATTCAAGCGATGAACCTATATATTTAGTAACATATATGGACGGACTAACTCTTTATGCTACATTTTACGGAAAATTTAGTGAAGAATGGGATGAAATTATAGGTCAAGGTTGGGTAGATGAAGTAGTTCCTATTCCTTCACAAATCGAATATATAACTGACTACAGCCTAGCATCGGGCGAATATGAGTTAGTAACTAACGGCTATCAAGGTTATTTTGCAGAAGCTGAAAAGATATTCTATAAAGATGGTGTTGAAGTTAAAAGAGAGGCTCTTTCTGACTCTGAGTACTACGCAAAGGCAAAAACTTATAGAATAGGTCCTGGAACAGACACAAGCAAAATTACAGGAAGTTCAGGAAACACAAATACAGTCGCTCCAACATCTACACCAACTGCTACTGCTACTCCTGCTCCAACTGTGACAACTGCTCCTACAACATCACCTACAACATCACCTACAACATCACCTACAACAGAGCCTACAACAGAGCCTACAACAGAGCCTACTACAGCACCTACAACAGAGCCTACTACAGCACCTACAACAACACCTACAACAGACCCTACTACTGAACCTACAGAATAAGGAGATTTTATGAATTTTTCAGAACTTTGTTTAAAACGAGAGAGTACACGAAGCTATATAGACAAGCCTGTTGACAGAAAAATCATCGAAGAAATATTAAAAGATGCCATCAACAGTCCATCTGCTTGCAACTCACAACCATGGAAATTTGTGGTTTGCGAAAACGGAAAAACTTTGGCAAACTATATTACAAGAGAAGATTTACCGATAAACAAATGGGCTAATCAGGTTCCTGTATATATCGTTCTTTGCGAGACCAAAGCAAAACTTATGTCAATACTTACATGTGATTCACAACATTACGCTGCTTTTGATGCAGGCTCTGCGGCTACAACAATTTGTTATTCTGCCACAGAAAAAGGAGTTTCAAGTTGTATCATTGGCTGTTTTGATGAGCAAGGTATAAAAGATTTCCTTTCAATTCCAGAAGATGTAAAGGTCAAAATGCTAATTGCCCTGGGCTACTCTGAGAGTACAGAACCTAGAGCAAAAATGAGAAAAGATTTTGATACTTTAGTAAGTTTTAATAAGTATTAATAATTTAACTGGCTATGACATTTGTTGTCATAGCCAGTTCAACTTTTTGAAAAAGGGTTTCTCTTAAAAATATTGCACTAAATAAAAATATTGCATGTCATCTAGTAATACTTTTTAGTAATTCTGGTTTATAACAAACTCGTTAAAACACATAAATTAATGTAGGGGACGGGTTTTCCGCACACGTGTTGATTAGAAAAATTTAGCCATGTAGGGGCGGATATTATCCGCCTAAAAAGTCTGTAATTTTGTCTAAATTTACAGGCGGATAATATCCGCCCCTACATGGATTTTGGGAATTACAACGAATTTAATTTAATCATTAAATCGTAAGAGGCACGTCCCCTACATTGTGTTTCATTAATTTATTCGTTTTGACAAAACAGTGTTTTTGAATTAAGGGTTTTATACAATCAGGGCTGTGACAAAATTTTCATTTCATCACAGCCCCTCTTTTTAATTTATTTATGTTTATGTCCTGTGTAAATACACATTAGCATTGCAAAAACTGCAAGAATAGACCAAAACTTATGTTGTTTCATTTTTCTTCCCCTCCGGCAATGTTATTCTATCTTCTTTTTTCATCATTGGTTTTGCTGAATTTATCGCTAGTGCAATTGTAGAAGCATTGTGTAGCCATGCGGAAGTATTTGCCATTATGACCCCTACAATGCCTAAAGCAATTAGCGCAGTATTGAATGTAACAATTATTCCATATTGCCTGTATATCTTCTGCATTAACTTTGTTGCAAGTCTTCTAGCCTCTACTATTTTAGTCAGTTCATGAGACAAAACAGAAATATCAGCTACCTCTCTTGCTATGTCAGACGAACCATTAAGAGTAAGCGACACATCAGATGCACTAAGCGCCGGAGTATCGTTTATTCCGTCGCCTACCATGAGTATGGTTTTGCCCTGCGCTTTTAATTTTTCGATTATTGCTGCCTTGCCATCAGGCAAAACAGAAGCATAATATTTATCTATCCCTAACAAATTACAAGTATATTTAGCACTACTCTCGCCATCTCCTGTAATCATAAAGATTTCTTTGACACCCTCTTTTCTTAGCATATCGATTGTTGGCTTTGCGTCTATTCTTGGTGGATCATTAACGCAAATAATGCCTATAAGCTCGCTATCTACCGCAAGATAAACCGCACTGTCACTTCCAATTTGCTCGTTTATCCACTGCTCTTTTTCACTAGGATACTTAACCTGTTCATCTTCAAAAACAAAATGTCTGCTACCTATAACCGAGTGTTTGTTGTTATATATGCTAGCTATTCCGTGCGCTACAATATATTCAACTTTGCCATGCTCTTCTGGGTGATGAATATTTCTCTCTTTCGCCTCTTTCACAATAGAAGCGGCTACGCTATGAGGAAAATGCTCTTCAAGACAAGCGGCTATTTTTAGCACTTCATCTTCTGTATAACCGTCTGCTAACGGAATTATCTTAGATACTTTTGGAACTGCATTTGTGAGCGTTCCTGTTTTGTCAAATACAACAGTATCTACTTTTGATAAAAGCTCAAGATATTTACCGCCTTTTACAAGTATATCATGATTAACGCTTTCTTTAAGCGCCGATATAACCGTAATTGGGGTAGTAAGCTTAATCGCACACGAAAAGTCTACCATAAGCACAGATAACGCACGAGATATACTCCCTGTTAAAATTAAGGTTACAAAAAACAGACCAAAACTAATAGGTACAATGTCATCTGCTAAGCGTTCTGCCTTGCCTTGAACCATGGCTTTTTCTTTTTCGCCCGTGTCAATTAAATCTATTATTTTTGCAATGCGTGAGTCACTTTGTAAACTTAGAACCTCTACATCAATTTCACCATCTTCTAAAACAGTGCCTGCAAAAACAGTGCTGTCGCAAGTTTTATGCACTGGAATAGGCTCGCCTGTCATTGTAGCTTCATTTATCAAGGCATCTCCTAGAACAACTGTTCCGTCCATAGGAATTAGACTGCCTTTTCTTATACGAATTACATCGCCTACTTTAACATCACTGTGATGAACTTCATGCTCTTCACCATTTTTTACAAGCCAAACTTTGTCCACGTTTATAGAAAGACTTTGAGCCAAAGCATGTTTCGCCCTAAGGTTCGAGTATTCAAGCAATAAGTCTGAAAGTTTTAATAAAAATAGAGTAGATGACACTGTTTTGTAGTTCCTTGACAACAACGAGGCAGAAATTGCCGTGCCATCTAAGACCTCTACATTAATTTTTTTGTTGCCAAGAGCCTTAAGTCCGTTCACTATATAAGGAATAGCCCTAATAATAGTATAAATTTTGTGCGGATACGCAGGCATAAAAAAGCTTCTTAGCAAATGACATACACAATGTTTGACTATTCTTCTTTTCATTTGAGTTTCTAAAATTATTGCACTTTGGTTCTGTGTTGCTACACCATCTTTAATATCCGAAAGTGCCAAGTGCGATATTTTTTTTAATAATAAGTCTCTTACATTTTCAGCCTTGTTTTCATATTCGATAAGCACCGAGCCGTTTATCTCGTTTGCTGAAACATTTTTTACACCATTAACACAAAGGAGCAGTTCGGAAAGTCCGTAACACTGCTCCTTAGTTAATATGTATTTACCGAATCGAACTCTGAGGCGGTTAGGCTTATCACAAACTATGTGATATTTCATAAGCTTCTCCTTTAAAATTATTCCTCTGAGCAGTCGCAGTTTCCACCACAGTCACATTTAGCAGCTACCTTAGCTTCTGCACAAATATCCTCTGCCTCTTCTTTTAAATTGTTCGCAGACTCTAAAACCTTATCTTTAAGCATTATTCCACCAGCTACACCTTTTACAGCTAACTGACGAGCCTTTTTAGTTTTCATTAGGCCTAATACTGCAATACCTGTTGCGGCACCCGCTGCGAATATTAACTTTTTCTCTTTTGTTATAAATTTTAACATAAATACACCTCCATATGTTGTTTATAATATTATAGCATATTACATACTATTTTTCAACTGTTTTTTAAAATTATCTGTTAAAAGTAAGAATTGTCTAAAAATATTGCTCAAAATAATTATGTTGCTTTTCATCCAGTAATACTAATGTAGGGGACGGGTTTTCCGTCCTGAAAAAACTAGCAGTTTTAGCTGAAATCTTACGGGACGGGGAACCCGTCTACATTGTGCTGCATTAATTTATACATTTTAACAAAACAGTGATTTTAAATTTAGCTTTTTCTACAGTCTGAGCTATGACAAAATATACTTTTGTCATAGCTCTTTCATGTAAAATAAAACTTAAACTAATTTCGCTCCACAAGCTTTGCAAGCATCTTGTGCATCTTCATCTGGTGCATCGTTGCACATGTAAGTCTCTACACTCTTAGCCTTTGTCTCTTCTTCCCAGTTTCTCATCCACTCGCCATCACCCCAGCCGTAAGAACCGAATAGTAGTACGTCTATAGTTGCTAGACTATCTTTAACACCGTCCCACATTGGTTGGAACTCTTCTTCCTCTAAAACTTCTGCACCCATAGATGGGCAACCAAAAGCTATTGATTTATAGTTAGATACCATATCTGCTGTGAATTTGTCTGAAGTCATAACATCAACTTCAGCTCCACTAGACTTTGCACCTTCTGCAATGTAATTTGCCATTGCCTCTGTGTTTCCTGTTCCGCTCCAATAAACTACTGCTACTTTACTCATAATAAATTCTCCTTTAAAATAATTATATATATTTATGCTACTGATCTCTTTTTAACAGTTAGCCTTAAAATATCTCGTCCATCTTGCCATAATCTTTTATATACGGCTCTGCATTTATCATATTTTTCAAATTTTGATAATGCTTCATCTTTGTCGCCATAGACTTTCCAGTATCTGCAAAGGTTACAGTTCTGCCCCTTATTGCATATAAATCCCTCAACATCTTCTGCTGGATAACCTAAAAATAAACCTATTTCATGCGGAAATTCTTCATATGTATCAAACCTTTTAATAAGCCTGTTTATAGCCTTAGCGACACTTAAATTATCGTAACCATAATTCATTAAGATTTTCTTAGCTTTAACATCATTTATGTCTTTTTTAAGCATATCTTTTCTATATAGATAAATAAGTGCCGAACCATTACCCACTCTTAATAACTCAAGTTTAATGCCTGTTTCATTAAATTTCTCATTCCAAAATTCAATATCGCTAGCTAAATCATCACAATTTACAAATTTTACTGTAAATAAACTTGCAGTTTTAAGTGATGACAATGTAAGCGAACAATGCTCTATAAGAGATTTTTCAGTTATCATATCACATTGCCTCTAAAATATTTTTTAGTGCAGTTAGTGAGCTTGAATGACAACGCTCAACTCTAGCATTACAACGTTTAGCCTCACAGTTTGCACAGGCTACAAGCTTGTGTGAAACAGTATTTGTAAAAAGAATAATCATGTCTGGTGAACCGAATTTTCCTCTTACATCGCCTTTCATTTTTGTAAAAATTTTAGCCTTACATCCATACTCTTTGCATGTGTCAATATATCTTCTCTCCATGCACTCATTGCCACCAACTATTACAACGCTCATCTTTATCCCTCTACTTTCTTTATTCAAGTTAGTTTCTACTAACTGTTATTGTTTTATCTATCCGCTACTATTAAAATAGCGGATAGAATTTTATTCTTACTTAAGGCCAACGCCCTCTTCAATGTTTGTAATCATTTGATCCATAGCAGTGATACCGCCGTCGCATAAGTACCAAGAAGAACCTGGCTCTCGGTATACGATTTGATCGTTTTGATATGCAGTTGTTTGTTTAATGATATCATTATCCATTTGCTCTTTAGCTGCTACAGCCTGTGGAGTTTGTGAGCAATCTACGATTAATAAGATCATAACACCTGCTAATCTATATATGTTAGTTGATACTAACATATATAGATTAGCATACCCTAACTAAAAAGTCAACGTCAAAATTAGGCAAAAAAATATGTTAGTTAAATTTAACTAACATATTCTAACTAATGACTAATTATATAATCTATATTGATGGTGGATATTTTTACTAGTGAAGCTCAAATCTGGGACCTTAAGCTAGCTTATTGCTTATTTGTAGGGGAGGGTCTGGATGCCAGAGTGTTGATTAGGATTTTGGGTGAAAAATAAATTCGTTAAAACTCACAAATTAATGTAGGGGACGGGTTCTTTCTTAATCAATACGTCTGGTCTTGACCGTTCCCTACATCAGTAATTCTAAGAGGCACGTCTTGGCAGAGACCCTCCCCTACGAAATTTTAATAAACTTATCTTTGTCCATACAATGTTTTTATTTAAAAAATCCTCAAAGATTTTCACATGAACTTTTACTAAGTGTAATAGCTTCTACAGGGCAATTTATCAAACAGTCTCCACATTCATCACAGCGGTACTTACTGATTGAATATACATTATCAACTTCATTTATAGCCAAAAAAGAACACTTTACCTTACATACGCCACAAGATATACATTTGTCTTGATTAATTTTAAGCCCTTTATATTTAGGAACAGCATTATTATATGCAAAATATATTCTCTCTAGCTTGTTTTCACGGCTTATTTTTTCAAAGTCATAGTCGAATATGTCTCCCCTACCGTCTGTAATGCAGAACACAACCATAGCCTTATAAATCTCTTGATCTTTTATGCAAAAATCAAAGATAGGATTATTTTTAGCCTTAAGGTCATCAATTGATATTTCCTTTACATTACCGGTCATTCTAATGGCATAACCACCCTCAAAAATCGGGAACCCGTTTTCATCATGTTCAACCTTTGTGTCGGCACATAGACCGCAAATTGAAAGCTTTCCATTATTTTTTAAATGCTTATAAAAGTCTTTGGTAAACATAGTCATAAAGTATATGCCATCTTCGTCATAACCCCTAAGGTGGGCAATTCGTGACTCTGGCTCGCCTAGCTCGTTTACAGTTGTGAAGCTTAGACAACCTATTTTATCAAATTTTTCATATATTTCTTTAATTGTCATATTAAAACTCCTTAATTTTGTAATCATGTAGGGGCGGATATTATCCGCCTAAAAAGTCCTTGATTTTACCTAAATTTCTTAGGCGGATAATATCCGCCCCTACATTAAGTTTGTACGTTTTAACAAATTGGATTTAATTTCAAAATCCTAAGAGGCACGTCTGGGTCTTGACAGTTCCCTACATTTAATTATCCGTTTAACAAATGTATATTTAATTGCTAAACCCCAAAAACTTTTTAAGTTCTAAAGTTTTTGGATTAGTTAAGACTGAAATGTCTCCAAGCTCACATATTTTTCCGTCTTTCATGAATATTATATAATCGGCAAAGTCTTTTAAAAACGAAATTTCATGAGTAACAAATATAAATTCACGTCCATCTTTTTTAAGTTTTAACACAGCCTTTAGAACTTCGTCGCTTAATATCGGGTCTAAAGCTGCTGTCGGTTCATCTAAAAAAATAAGCTTTGGGTTTGTTGCAAGCGCCCTCACTATAGATGCCCTTTGTGCCTGTCCGCCCGAAACCTCGCTAGGTTTTTTGTCTGCCTCATTTTGAATAAACAACTGCTTTAATAGTTCGTCTGCCCTATTGGAAGCCTCGTTTTTGTCTATTTTTTTGATTTTGTGTAATATTAAAGTTATATTTTGTTTTATTGTTAAATGCGGAAATAGATTATGTTTTTGAAAAACTACCGAAATTTTTTCACGCAATTCTTTTTTATTTTCAATTGGAGAAAGTCCGTTGATATTTATCATACCACTGTCTGGATTTTCTATTGAAGAAAGAACTCTTAACAAGGTAGATTTTCCACAGCCAGACTCACCTATAATTCCAATAGCAGGGGCAGATTCAATCTCAAAATTCAACGATTTTAAAACCTCTTGATTTTGATAGCTCTTTGTTAAATTAGAAACTTTAATATCCATTATGCCACCTTCTTTGTCAATTTTTTTGCCAATAATGATAATGGAATGGTAATAATCAAATACATTATCCACATAACATAATAGCCCTCAATTGCCGCCCAGTTTTTGTTTGATATCACAGTTAGCACATATGAAATCTCTGTAACTGACACAATTTTTAGTAAAGCCGAACCTTTTATCATGCTAGATAAATTACTTATAAGCGACGGTAAAAACGGCTTTATCATCTGTGGAATTATAACATATCTATATTTTTGATATGTAGAAAACTCGTAAATATCCATTACTACATATTGATCTGAATCGACAACCGCAACCGCCGTCTTATATGAGTTTGCAAGATACGGCGACATATAAAGGGTCATCGCCATTATCCCTAACGTGAACTTGTCTGATATTCCTATTAAATCGCCTATAACATATACCCCTAGAAATATCATAACTAGTAGAGGTGTACCCATAATAATCTCGTTAAACACAACCGAAAAAGCATGTACAAGACTATTCTTAGATTTTTCCGCTAAAAATAGTATAAATCCAAAAATCATGCTGAATACAAGAGTTAAAATGCTTATCAAGACAGTTCCTATAAATCCATCTATAAGCATATTTACGTCAAGTAATATCAAATCGTACCTAGGACTATCTACTGTGAAAATTAGCGCTAATGCTATTCCTACTGCAAAAGTGAGAATAGCTACAACATAACTTAATTTCTTCATATGACTGTAATAAAATTCAGGGTTTCTTCCCATAACCAGCAACTTAAGCAATCTTAATGTTTAATTGTAGGGGAGGGTCTCTATGCCCTCCCGAGAAACAAGGATAAGGTCCTAGTTTCGGGAGGGCACAGAGACCCTCCCCTACAATATTTTAAGAAATTTATTATTATACTTGTAAAATTTCACATTAACTTCTCACTCTTAACTAAGTTCCCAAATTTAGGGCTTATTCCCCGTGACTGTCCTTTCTTCGTTATTCTAAACTAATATATATTACTCCGCTGGAAAAATTATGAAATCCAATCCTAATTCATCGTTTTGTAAAAACTCACCAATTTTTTCATCATATTTAGTTCCAGCTAACTCATAAAATCCCCCCTCGGCATACATCGTGTCTATAAATTCATTTGCTAACTTTAACAATTCCTCGTTGCCCTCTTTTACTGCAAAACATGAGCCTGTCGAGTCTGTAATCCCGTCGTATACTATGGTTGTTTCTTTATTTGCCGCATGGTCACCGTATACAGTGTTTGCGCCTATTAATGCATGTGAATTTCCTCTAGCTACTTCCATAATCGCAGAAGAACTTTCTGTATACTCGTCAACATGTGCGCCATATTCTAAAGGTTTAGTCGCTGCAATTGTGCCTACTATGCCTGCAAATTTCATTCCCTCAATTGTAAAGAATTCCTCTTGAGGCATGTCTGAATTAATTCCATGCTCTGTCGCAAAATCTTTGTTTACAAGTGCTAAAGTTCTGCTGTATCTGTATGGATCTGTGAAATCTGCCTTTTCGTCTCTTGACGGATTGGAACTCATGTCACTTATGATAATATCAACATCGCCTGTGTCTAGTGCCGGCATAAGCATAGAAAAATCTGTATTTACTATCTCTATCTCTTTTCCGATATACTCACCAAAGGCATGCGCTATATCGACTTCAAATCCTGCCGGATTTCCGCTATCATCAATATACATAAATGGGTAAAACTTAAGGTCTACTCCAACTCTTAAAATATCTTCCTCTTGTAGGTTGCTAGAACAAGCAGTAAATAAACCTACTAACATTGCACCTGCTAAAATTGCAGTAATAATTTTTTTCATTTCAAACTCTCCTCTTATATTTAATAGATAAATTATTTCCTATATTTAGTATATTATCACAAAAACTCTAAAATGTAAAGTAAGCACATTTTAGAGCCATAGTTTCTTTTTGATACCATAGTTATTTAGATGCTTATGTTACATTGTAGGGGAGGGTCTCCCTACAATATATTAACAAATTTATTATTATACAAACAAAAGTTTTATTTAAAAAGCCTTTAAGCAAAAAATCCAATAGGATTTTCACATGAACTTTTCACTATTCAATTTTCACTTTTCACTAAGTATCCGTCTATGAGACCCTCCCCTACAATGTTTTAACAACTTTATCTTTATCCATACAGAATTATTAATATAAAAAATATTTATTATTTCTGCATTCTTATTTCTTATTTAAATATATTTATTTAAATAAGAAAAACAGGAACAAACAAAAAGTTCATTCCTATTTTTTAAATTTAGCTATCTCCTTTTAACTTAAAGACAACTAAAAAAGTTTTAAGTATAATCTTAATTTCATTCTTTACACATCTGTTTTTTATGTATTCTATGTCCATGTCAACCCAGCCATCAAAATCACATTTTCTATTGGATATTTGCCATGTGCAGGTTAGTCCTGGTTTAACAGCTAATCTTTTCATATGATGTACATTATATTTCTCAACTTCATTTGGAAGCGGTGGTCTAGGACCTACCAAGCTCATATCTCCAATCAAAATATTTATTAGCTGTGGCAACTCATCAAGGCAAGTCTTACGAAGTAATTTTCCTACTCTTGTAACTCTAGGGTCTTTTGATATTTTAAATACTGGTCCTGAACGCTCATTTAAGTGTTGTAACTCTTTAAGCTTATCTTCAGCATCTATACACATGCTTCTAAATTTATACATTTTGAAAGCTTTACAGTTTTTCCCCACCCTTTTCTGTCCAAAAAAAACTGGTCCACTAGAATCTATATTAATAGCTAATGCTATTAATAAAAATAACGGAGATAGTAATATCAAAAAAGTTAAGGCAAATAAAACATCAAATGTTCTTTTAGCCTTCGGGAATACAGAAATCTTAGCTCTGTCAGTGCTTACTCTCACCGAGCCGTACTCTAATACTCTTACATCATTATAGTCTATATCATTCCTCATTTATTACACCCCTTTTCATTAATCAATCTTATTGTAAAATAGCTCAATTACTAACTCCCTAAGGGTTTGTTCATCTACATAATACTCCATGTATTCTTCTGCTACTTTCGCTTCTCCTAATATTGTATGTGTTTCGCCAAAAGTGTACTCTGATACCGAATCTATCAAATTATTTAGTTGTTGAATACTACTATCAGTGAATATATACTCACTTGCGCTTGATATCAAATCAACCACAAACTGAGGGTTAGTAGCTATTTCTGCAGTAGCTTTTTCTTCAAAAGCTTTAATAAATTGGTCTTGCCTTTGCATACGTTCTATATTTGTATTGTCGCCCACATCAACTCTGTGTTGTACATATTTTAGTGCTTGATCACCACTTAGTAAAACTGTTTCCCCTTGTACCATGCTAGGATCTACAGATGTAAAATCATGTAAAATCTCAAGCTCTATCCCACCTAATAGATCTGTTATCTTTGGAACTAAATCCATTGTGAAAGATAGATAATTATCAATTTCTTGCTCGTAAAAAAGATTTGTAACTGCCCTTACTGTGTTCTCACTTCCCATATATGGATCAATTCCATACGTAAAAGCTAATGTCAATTGTGCATTTACTGTAGTTCCCAGTAGCTCTCCATCAATCGAAATCCTATCAATATCTGTCATTGTATCACGGTTAATTTGCACCATATCATAACTTTGATTATTATTATCAATTATCACTAGTGTCATAAAATCAGTCTGTGATGAAGACATTGCGTTAGGTTGGTTTAAAACGTCTAGGGTTCTATCTATACCCATAAGTAACCACGTTTCTATTCCGTTTTTTTTCTCATAATATTCACCATTATTATATATAGCGTTACTATAGTCTGTTACCTTTGAGATTTCAGAAGAACTAGGTATTTGTCTATTGTTCTCTAAACTCGTGCTTAAAAATGTAAAACCTACTATCACCGCTGTGATAGCAAAAAATACAATAATGCCTCTGCAGATGGTTTTAGTGTATTTCTTCTTCTTTTTCTTCATCTATATTCCTTTCTGCAAAGACATATCTTAATTAAAATTATCTAACCTTTTTGTATATTACAAAGGCTACAGTTGCTACTGTCATAAATAATGCTGCTGCTATTAAATACTCTGTTGTATGTGTTGTAACACCTGTTTGTGGTGACTCAATTGGAGCTGTTGTTAGGAAAACAAATGGTGAAAACTCACTTGAAGTAATTGAAACATTACCGTTTCCTAGATTTTTAACATCCTCTTTTGGAAGTGCAGTCCACTCGCCATCATCACTTCTGTGTAAAACAATAACTGTATCATTTGCGCCTATGCCAAGATTTAATGTGATTGTGATTGAGTTGCCGTCTGCTGCCATTAATGAAGCTCTTATATCATCGCTAATATCAATGTTGATAACTGAAGAAGCTACTAGATCATCAGAGCTATCAATATCTGCATATTGTGCTAATATTGAAGCAAAATTAGGTACAAGTGTTGTAATATCATCTGCTGCCTCAAGCTCTGCTATTGCATCCTCGAAGTTAGCCTTTGAATATGGATCTGAAATCTCATCTGCGTCTGCTGATGATTTGATCTCGATATCACCAGGTGTTACTGGTGCTAATACGTTTCCGTCTTCATCTAGTACCTCTGTGATATTGCCAGAACCATCTTCCGGTAATACTATCTCAGGAGTTGGTCTACCCTCAACACTTGGAGTAAACTCTGCCGCAAAAATTGCTGTTGCTGATGTCATCATTAATAGGGCTACTGCTAATGTGGAAATAAGTTTTTTCATAAATTCTACCTCTTTTCATTATTTTTATTGGATTTGTTCAACTGCGAGTACTAAAAAACGTTCTCTTTGATATTCGTCAGATAGACAAGTAGACAACACTACAATTTCATCTCCAAACTCAACTTTTATTTCCTCGTTGAACACGGCTTGCAAACTTCTAACAGAATAAACGCTTTCAATAAAAGTGTTAAACATGCCTTCATCTGCAAAATTATAATAATGTAGAATATGCAAATCTCCGTATGGTACAGCCGCAAAAATTTCATACGTCTTCATACCATCTTCTGTATACACTTCTAACATATTATTCTGATTAAGTAATTCAGGGTTACTATAGCTTAATCTAAGATTTCCAAAAAAATCTCCTGATGCCATATTATGCCCATATATTATAGTTACAGGATCACTAAAATCTCTGCTATTATAATCTTCTGTAAACAAAGAACCTGCTACTGAATAATCACCTAGATAATTATGATCTAAATAAAATTCATTATCACCCTCACGGTTTAAAACAGGGTACGAGATATTTGTGTTAGGAATATTAATCCACGCATAAATATCAGGATTTTCTGATTTTAAACTCTCAAAATCAATAGGTGATACATAAGGCTCTTCTGGTTCTTCAGATTGTACTTCTTCACTCGATAAATTATCGCTAACTTCTTCACTGCTTTCTAACTCTTGTGGTTCATTAGACGATGAGGAAAAAGGGTTTGATGGAATATCTTCTTCTTTAACATAGTTAGCTTCGTTAAAAGCTAACAATAATAGTACTATCGTTATAATAACACATATAGCTGAAACAATCAAGGGTAATTTTTTCATATTTTAGTTGCCTCACCTAAAAATCTTTCAAACAATATTTTTTCTTTTTGCTCAATTTGCTCAATCATTGAAACCCCAAGTTCTTTTATTATTTTATCTCTTGCCTTATCTATATTTGGCGGTCTAGAAATTAAATTATGTGTATCAGAACCCAAAACATCTGCTAAGTCTTCTTTAAACATTTTTATTATTTTTCTTGAACCAAAGAAAGTCAGCAAGGAATCTGCATTAATTTGAACAAATGCTCCATTTTGCTTAAACGCAAAGGCTGAATCATAAATATTTTGATATTTAGTGTATCTGTCGATATGAGCTATCAAAGGTATTATACCCCTTTGTGAAATTTCATACACTTCTTTGTATATATGATCTTCCCAATGGTTGAATGGTAGTTCTAGCAATAAAATATTTGTGCCATTAATACAAAGTCTTTCAAGGTCATCTGATTCGCTAATATTTTTACAATATAATACTTCTGCACCCAAAAATAAATTTAGTCCCAAACTTTCTTCATTTATGTGTTGTTGTAAATTTTGTAATGACTGCTCTCTTTTTTCTAAAAAATCTGAGACATTGCTTTTTGATGGATAAAAATGTGGCGTAGCAATCAAAGCATCAACGCCTTGCAATTTAAGTCTTTGTAACATTTGTAGTGATTCTTGCTCTGAACTGCTTCCGTCATCTATTTTAGGTAAAACATGGCTGTGAAAATCTATCATTAGTAATACTTATGGTACCTTTTATTTCTTTTGTATCTCTTATCGCTATCATCTGGTGTTCCAGAGTACACATAACCTAGAATTTTAATTCCTGAATACTCTAGTTGCTTAACTGAATCTTTAACCAAAGGTTTTGCAGTGTAATTATGTCTAACCACTAAAATCATTCCGTCAAGCACATCTACAAAAGTTAGTGGGTCAGAAACTATTCCTACTGGTGGAAAGTCAACAATTATATAATCATATTCTTGTAATAGCGTTTCAGCTAACTCTTTCATCTTATTTGAGCCTAATAGCTCAGAAGGATTAGGAGGTGTTTTTCCAGCAGGCATTATATCAAAATTAATTTTCTCGCTTTTTGGGCATATAACTTCTCTATAATTTTTAATCTCTCCTACTAGGTAGTTAGATAAACCAACATCGTTAGGGAAATTTAGCTTTTTACATATTGTAGGCTTTCTAAGGTCAGCCTCTAAAAGCAATACTTTTTTATCTACTAAAGACACAGAGTTTGACAGATTTATAGATGTCATACTCTTTCCCTCGCCAGGAATTGAACTAGTTATTCCAATTATACGTGACTTACCAGTATCACTAAAAGAGAAAAATATATTTGTTCTAAGCTTTTTATATGCCTCGTTCGCTGCGAATCCTAGTTCTTCACCAACAACACCAAGTTCGCCTTCTTTAAGCACTTTAAGTCTTTTCTTGTTATTCATTAATAGTATCCCTTTCTCTTTTTATTGCCTGAATAGTAGTTGTAACCTGTTCTACTGTCTGTATCAGGTATAACTGCTAAAATTGGAAGTTCAGCAATAGAAAGTAAATCATATTCACTCTTTAACTCTTGAGCTGTCAAGACTCTGATTATTATAATAGCCGAACTGATCAATAGTCCTACCAAAACGCCTAACAAAGTGTTATTTCTTAAGTTCGGTGAGTCAGGAGCGGACGGTGTAACAGCTGTATCAACTACTCTTGCAGATGTTTCATCTATAATAGAAGCAATTTTTTCAGGAAGTACTTCTGCTATAGTGTCTGCTAAAAGGGTTGATATGTGCGGATTAGGGGTTGTAACAGTAACTGAAAAAACCTCTGTATTATTTATAGGAGAGGCACTGATCATTGAAGAAAGCTCTAATACTGTATAATCAACACCAGTTTGAGCTATTATTTCATTCAAAGTATCTCTTGTATTCAATATAACTATATATGTTTGAACCAAGCTCTGAGAAGCAGATATATCACCACTAGTTATGCTAACACTTGTGCTTCCTATAGATAAAGAGCTATTGTTTACATAGAATTTTACATCTGATTTATAAAGTGGAGTCACCATCATAGTAGTATACGCCATTGCCGCACCGCCTGCCAAAACAGCAGCTAATATTAATATCCAAAGTCTTCTCCATAAGGTTCTAAATATAAGACCTAAATCTATTTCTAATTCTTCGGTTTGATTTGATTTCACATTAAATCTCCTTTAATTTATGTATTGTGTATTGTCACAAAAAACAATAATTGTTTTATTAACTTTAACAAAAGCATAACACATAACAAGCTTAAAGTCAAGTCAATTATCAAGGAAAATTGCAGTAATCTTTCTTATTTTCTGAAGCATAATTTAAACCTATAATATTGCACAAAAAAAGAATTTGCTTTATTTAATAGAGTAGTAACTATTGTCATTTTTTTTTAAAGTTGGCACTTACTCATTTTCGTTATTATCAATATAAAACACGGCTAAATTTTGACACATATATAGAAATTATTTTCATCATTAATATTACATTTACATTTTATTAATATACTGCTATAATGGTATAGTTAAATTCTCATAAAATGAGAGGAATTTGAAGGAGGTTTTTTCTATGTTGAAAAAAATCAAAAATTTTGTAGCAGTAGCCTTAGCTGCAACAATTCTATCAAGCAGTTTCGCGGTTGGTTCATTTGCCCAAACAACCACAGACGAAGCACCACAAACTCAAAGCGAGATACCTGTTGTAACAGAAGTATCAGAGGTTACTGATTTCGAGACAGGTTCAGACGCAATTCAAGGCAATCCACTTGAAGATGTAGGCACAAGAAAGGGTACTTTCACTACATCTACAGAGCAAAACTTTACAGAGGGTGGCTCACAAAGTTTAGCTATCACTGGCATAGCCGATGGTACTTATGAAGTATTCAAGAGTTATTCTGAATTCCAAGTAGGTAAAAAATTATCAGTTTGGCTTTATGATGATGGTGATGCAAAAAGAACTACAGTTATGAGAACTGTAAGTAATGTAGAAGCGTCTGACGGTTGGACTATTTATTTCGGAATTAAAGACAACTCTTACAAAGCTTATTCACAATCAAAAGCTACAGGTTCACCTGCATATACAAGTTTCAACGCATCTACTTCTACTAGAAGTGAAGGTTGGCACGAGTTCACAATGGACATGACAAACCCAGGATATACTATATTCTTAGTAGACGATGTTGAAATTGGCAGACTTACTTTAGGTTCAGAAGAAGAGTACGGCGCTTTTAAAGAAGTTGCTTTTCTAAATTTCTGGACAAAACCTAGCACACTTACATCATATGTTGATGATATTACAATTTCAGAGCCAGCTCCTGTTGTTACAGAGATAACAGAAGATGACACAGCTGACACATTAGACTGGACATATGCAGACGGCAGAACAAACCCTGCCGACTATGAAGTTTCATTCGATGGCGGAGTAAACTTTAGCGACGTAACTGCAAAACCTTTATATGTTGGAAACAACGACTATGAGGCTGGTCAAATTGTTCTAAGAGCTAAATCAAATACAGAGAGCTATACTTTCCCTGTAATTGCTACAGATTCAGCTTATACAGCTACAATAAACCAAAACCTACCAATGGAGAGAGAAGAAGATTTACTTTACTTCCCTGATATTGGCGGAAGCTACGGTGCACCTACAGTTATGATTTCTGACGAAAAATCTCGTTCAGGTCTAGCATCTATGAAGATAGTTCCAGCATCAAGCAATAAATTCCAAATTGGTACAAATTATGGAACTGATGCACTTGTAACAGATAAAGTAGTTACAATTTGGTACTATGATCAAATGGTTACAAGCACAAGCTACTTTAAAGGTGTTTTCGGTGTTGAGCATGTTGCAGAAGACGGCTCAAAGCTTTCAAGTTCTGTAATTGGTGTAGATACATACAAAACAAAAACTAACTATACCATTAGAAGAAACTGGGGAAGCACAGTTGACACAGGTGTTCAAAGAACTGAGGGCTGGCATAGCTTCCAATGGGATTTCACAACAGAAGGCAAGTGTATTGCCTATGTTGACGGTGTAAAAATTGATGAGTACGATTCACTAGGATTTAACCTAGCATCTGCCATGGACATGTGGGCTATGGCTAACTGGACTCATTACTTTGATGACTTCTCAATTACAGACACAAGAGAAGAGTTAAAAGTAGTTCCAAATGCACCTACAAACCCTACAACTGATGACGCTAACAACACATTCGGTTGGGATTATGTAACAGGTTACGAGTCACCTGAACTATATGAGATATCTATAGATAATGGCGAGACTTTCACTACTTGTACTGCAAACCCACAAACTGTTGAAGAAACATTACTACCTGAGGGTACAGTAATGGTTCGTGTAAAAGAAACTGATACAGAACTAGCTGGTTCAGTTTTAAGAAACACTGAAAGATTTACAGACCCAGCATCTATCGTTAAAGAGAAATTAAGCTTACTAGTTGATTTTATCAACTGTGCAAACCCAAATGACTACACAGATGAGTCTTGGGCTATAATGAATACAGCTTTAACAAATGCTAACACAGCAATGGATTCAGACACCGGTCTTCAAGAAGCTTTTGACGCTGTAGAAGCTGCCAGAGATACTTTAGTTTTCGACCTAGCTCCACAAGTTAAATATGAGTTTAACGACGGTGTAGTTCCTGTAGAGCCACTTTATGGAACTGCTATATGGGATGATGATAAAAATATTTCTTACATCACAGAAAAATCATACAAGATTTTAACAGAAGATTTAAATGGAAACCAATTCGCACAACTAAAGTACACATTCCCTAAAGCTTTAGAAGACAAGCAAATTATCTTCTATTATTTTGATAACCTAAAAGCTGGTGGCGGTTTCGACATTGCCTTTGGTAATTCAGAAACAGGCTATGGTAATGTTATTTCTTCAAACAATGAAGACGGAAGTCTTAACAGACGTTACCAATTCTATGATTTAGTAGAAGACGAAAAAACAAACAGAAGAGATCTTGGCATCAGACGTAGAAACGATCTACATAAAATTGAGATCAACCTAACAAACGGTAACGGAATGCAAGTATATATGGATTCTATATTAATATTTGCTAACCCAAATGTTACTTCTTTAGATTATCTTGACTTCACAGTAACAAGAGCTGGTTCAACTCAATCTGACATCTCTGTTGACGAACTTTATATCAACGAGAAAAACGCAGTTACAGACATCATCCTACCAGATGAAGTAGTAGATATCGGTTACTATGATACATACGAAATCAACTACTCAAACAATGAGCATGTAACTCCTTATGATTTTACAACAACTGACAAATTCACATACTCAGTATCTGACCCATCAGTAGTAAAAATCACAAAAGGTGGTTCTATTCAGCCTATGGCTATGAGCGGAACTACTACAGCAACAGTTACATCTTCAAACGGTGTTTCAAAAACAATTACAGTTAATGTAATAGACTACAAAGTAACAGGCGTTAAATTAAGTGATGCCCTAATCACTCAAGAGCCTAACTTTATCACAGAATTAACAATGGAGCCTGGCACAATTGATATAGTAAACGCTATTATCGAGCCAGCACAATCTACAAACCTTAATAAAACATGGACAACTTCAAACTCTACAGTAGCAACTGTTGAAGACGGCGAAATCACAGCATATAACGAGGGTGAGGCTGTTATCACAGTAACTACAGAAGACGGCGGACACCAATCTTCAATAAAAGTAATAGTTAAAGAAAACTCACATGAATATGGAAAAGAGCTTTTCGTTGCAACAACAGGTAGCGACCTAACAGGTGACGGAAGTATCGATAATCCATATGCAAGCGTTGAGAGAGCAAGAGACGAGCTAAGAGCTTACTCACAATTAATTGAAAACGGTGCAGTTGTCTACTTACGTGAGGGAACTTACATAGTAGGAAATACTATAGCACTAGAGATGCAAGATCAAGGTTCAGCAGAGAGTCCAATTAAATATGCAGCATATAACGGTGAAGATGTATCACTAACAGGTGCTGTAAGTCTTGCTCCATCTGACTTTACTTTAGTTACAGATGCAGACGTTCTAACAAATTTACATGATGATGCCGAGGGCAAAGTATATCAAACAGATCTTTCAGAGTATATTACTGGTGAAGTTCTAAAACAATTAGCAGTAGGATACGGCGGTGCTACTTATGGCGACGGTATGTCATACCAAGCTGAATGGCTAGTAAGAGACGGCTTTAATGTTATGACTCCTTACTATGCAGTATCTTTCGAGGGTTCATCTATGACTTTAGCAAGATGGCCAAACCCAGACGATAATATGGGCGCATATTCAGCGGGCTTTACAAAAATTACAAGTGTTCCATATGCAGGACAATCTATCCGTGACTGGAACGACGACCAAATCGGTATGCCAACATTTATCCCAGAAGAAGAGCGTGATATCTATGATTCATTCAAGTTCGCCTCAAGCCAATTAACAGAGAGAATGAAATCATGGGAAGGCGTTCCAATGGATGGCTCTGATATAACAGACCTTGACATTTGGTACGAGGGTTATACAGGTGTTGACTACGCTACTCAAACTTCTCCAATTAGAAGCATTGAGTCTAACGGAGTTCTAACATCAGAAATCGCTTGCCATTACTGGGCAAAAGTTGCAAGTTATACACGTTTCTATGTTTACAACTTAATTCAAGAGCTAGATATTCCTGGCGAGTGGTATATAGATCAAAATACAAAAATGCTTTATATCTATCCACCAACAGGAACAGACATGACAAGTAATGAAGAGATAGTTTCACTTTCAATTCTAGGTGAGCCAATGTTCGAGTTAACAGACACACAATATATCAATATTGATGATCTTACTCTAACAGACATGCTAGGCGCAGCTTACATGGTACACGGCGGAAACCACAACACATTATCAAACTCAACAATCACAAATACTTCTAGCCGTATCGGTGGAGTATACGATTCAGAAAATCAAGTTGGTATGTACAACGGTATTGAGTATTGTACAGTTCAAGACGTAAACGGTGGCTTTGATATTAAGGCTGCTAAAAATTACGAGACTTTAGAACCAGGATACAACTTTGTACACGGTTGTCTATTTGATAACTACCAAACTCTAAACAACGGATTTAACTCAGCGGTAGTTCTACACGGTGTTGGAAACTATGTTTCAAGCACAGAGATTAGAAATTCACCAAACAATGCTATCATGTGGCAAGGTAACGATAACGTTATCGAGTTTAACAACATTCACCATGTTGACTTAGAAACTACAGATACATCAGCTATCTACACAGGTAGAAACACACTTAACCGTGGTACAGTTATCAAAAACAACTGGATTCACCACCTAGGAAAAACAGCAAGTGCCGCAAGCCATAATGCAGCTATCTATATAGATGACGTTGCAGGCGGTATCACAATCTATGACAATGTTATAGAGGGCGTATACTGGGGCGTATTTATAAACGGTGGACAACACAACTATGTATACAACAATCTATTTAAAGATTCAACATATGGTGTTGTAGCTAATGACTGGTCATACTGCTGGCTATCAAGATGGTATCAACATGGCTATGGTCTAATTAAAGAAGGCACATGGCTAACACCTACAACAGCTGAATGGTGGTTACCAGACAGCCCATATGCTAAATATCCAAACCTTCAAACAATCTATGAGGGCGATGAGATGAACGACAGTAAGTACAACAAGGTTATAGGAAACGAGATGGACAATGTCTACTCACTATATAACTACATGTTACGTGAGGTTCAACCAGATGCTAAAAATGTAATTATAGACTGGTTCTTCACAAAAGACAATGTAACAATCTAATAAAATTAAATTAGCTACGGCAAATGCCGTAGCTAGTTTTTTTGTTTATTTTTGGGATGGATAAAGATAAGTTTATTAACATATTGTAGTGGAGGGTCTCTGTGCAGACGTGCCTCTTAGCAAATTTAGCCATGTAGTGGCGAATAATATCCAGACGTGTTGATTAGAGAAATTTAGCAATGTAGGGGACGGAAAACCTGTCCCCTACATCAATTTGTGCGTTTTAACGAATTAATTTTTAATCAAAAAAAGTAATCAACACGTCTGCACGGAAACCCTCCCCTACAATATTTAATCAATTTTATATTTATCCATACAAATTTTCATTAAAAAAAACTTTAATCAAAAAATCCGCAAGGATTTTCACATCAACTTTTCACTATTCATTTTTCACTCTTCACTAAGTTCTAGGTTATTCTATTTGGTTTGCTAGGAGTTGGGCAGTTGTTTTCATATAGGTTTCCATGTTTAAGTCTTTTTTATTGTCAAAATCTGAAACAATAATACACCCCATTGTGTCACCAGAGGCATTTATTGTTGCGATATATTCACTGGACTTTTCACTGCTGTCACAAATTTGTATGCTTTCCTTTGCAACTTGATGCCTGTTATAACTTAAGAAATCTCTTAGTTTATCTGTTATATTCTTACCGCTTAGCTCTTTTTTTGAAGAACCAGAGACCGCAACTACCTTGTCTGTGTCGCTTATAATGCAGGCACACGACAACACTTTACTGATTGTAGAAGCATAAGTTTCTGCAATTTCTGTCATTTCGCCTACGGGTGAATACTTCTTAAATATTACGTTTCCTTGAGCGTCTGTGAATATCTCTAAAGGGTTGCCCTCATTGATTTTTAAAGTCTTTCTGATTTCTTTTGGTATAACTATTCTTCCTAAGTCATCTATACGTCTTACAATTCCAGTAGCTTTCATTTTGCCCTCCAATAATTTAAAATCTTGATATTACCATTATTTACTCGGGCAAGAATATTATTCATTGATAGTCAAAATTTAATTTGAAAATTAATGTTAATTTTAGGAAATTAAGCGTTTTATATGGGTTGAATCTTGAAGAGCCTGAACATAATATAGAATTAATACATCGTCTGAATTAGCCGTTAGAATCTCAATGTCTTCTGTGTAAAATCTTAGATCTACCACATTTATTTTGTCGTAATATGGAATTAAAAACGGAATAAAGCTATTGGCAATAGAATCTTTTATAACTGTTATTTCTTTGCCTGTGTTGTTGCCTGTTTCAATCTGTATTAAGGCTCTGTTATGCCCCATAAAATATGTGTATTGATCTTTTACTTTTAGGTTTTCTTTAAAATAGACTGAATTTAAGGTTTCATCAGTTTCTTTTATATACATAGTATATGGAATGTCATAGCCTACTAAATCATACCTTAAAATATCGTCTGCCCTTACACCAAAAAAGCAAGACTTTGAATATGTCGTACCTAAGAAACCGTCTGACACTTTTGTAACATTGTAATCGTCTACAATGCTTAAATTAAGCTCTTTTGCAATCTCTTTAAAGCCGATATATGCACCGTTGCTAGTCCAGTGGTGGTCGGTTCTGTAGTAGATATCTTCGTTTCCTTTTAATGCGTCTGTAAGGTCTACGTATTCATCTTTCAACAATTCTTCTGCAAACTGTTGAAAACTCGTCTCGTCATAAACGTTTGCATATTCAGGCATTTTATCGCTTAACACATGTGAAGCAGATGGAACTACGCTTATTACAACATTTTTATCTTTATTTTCATTTGCAAATTCATAAAAAACCGCTAAACTTTCACTCATATTTTCATCGGTTACATCTATTTTTTGAAAAATATAATCGTCCTCGCCTATATAAGCTCCGCCAATTTCTTTATAACCTAGAACCTTTTGTACCTCTGCCTTAGCGCCTACAAAAAAAGTTCTAAGTGGCATATGATCGTTAAGGTACGTTTCAAAGTCTTTTGTCCAGTCGCCGTCTGTTAGTTCCTGGAATGAAAACTTGGGGAATTTTTGCAAAGGGCGATTTTCCGCCGCCGAAAAACTTTCTTTTTCAGTTACAACCAACGCAATAAAGGCAGTAAAAATAAATATTATAAAAGAAAAAGTGATTACTTTATATTGTGTTTTCTTATTCATTTAACTCACCTTAAAACCTAAAATATAAAAACGGATTGAATGTTTCACTAACTAAAAAGATTATTGAAACAAAGAAAAGGAACGCTACTACACAGTAAGAAATAACTCCATAGACTGTGCTATTATTGAATTTAACATTTAGTTTTTCAACTGTATTTTTGACTATAGGAGTAGAACCAATAACACCCAATACAATTAAAACTAAAGCCGACGTGAAATAATAAATAAATGTTTCATCGAAAATTGCTACAAAATCTGCACCAAAACCCTTAGAAACAAAGGCGAAGCACTCTGCTATGTCGTCATAGGCTAAAAATAACAAGCCTATGCACATTAGTATGTTTGTGTATAACAATGAAACAATTTTAGGTACTTTATCTAGTATTTTTAAAAGGAATGCCCTTTCCATTACTATAAATATACCGCTCCACAAGCCCCAAAACACGTTTGTGAATGTAGCACCGTGCCACAGGCCTGTTAAAAACCATACAAAGAAAAGGTTAAAATATGTTCTTGCAGGAGATTTACGATTTCCACCTAGTGGGAAGTAAACATATTCACGGAACCATGTTCCAAGCGACATATGCCACCTTCTCCAAAACTCTGTTATACTGTGTGATATAAACGGATAATTAAAGTTCTCGACAAATTTAAACCCGAACATTTTTCCTAAACCAATTGCCATGTCGCTATAACCTGAAAAATCAAAATACAACTGCATTGGGAAAAGAATTATACCTAGCCATGCTGTCATCACAGAGACATCCTCTAAATTCTGAATTGATGCCCAAAAATAGCCTAGGTTATTTGCTATTATCATTTTTTTAGAAAGACCAATTATAAACCTCGTTATACCTTGAGCAAAAAGTTCAAAGCTTTCTTTTCGGTTGTCCATTTGGTCTTGAACGGTGATATACCTAACTATAGGACCTGCAACAAGTTGCGGGAACAGGGTAACATAGGTTGAAAAAGTAATAAAGCTCTTTTGTGGTGTTACCTCTCCCCTATAACAATCAATTGTATAAGACATCGATTGGAAAGTATAGAAGCTAATTCCAAGAGGTAGACCTAGGTTCAGCAAGGTGATTTCACTGCCGAATAAAGTATTTGTATTTACAATAAAAAAGTCTGCATACTTAAACGTAGCAAGCAGACTTAAATTCACAATTATGCTAAAAAACAAAGCTCCTCTTTGAAGAAGCTTATTGTTTTTCTCTTTACCTTTTCCTATAAGCCGTCCACAAGCGTAGTCAACTGTGGATGAAAATAGCATAAGTAAAATATATATAGGCTCACCCCACGCATAAAACATAAGACTACAGGCAAACAACACAAAGTTCTTTGCCTTTCGTGGCACTATATAATATATTAAAATTGTAAGTGGCAGAAATAAAAATAGAAATAATACACTGGAAAAAAGCATGGATCTCCCTCTTTATTCTGTTACACTGTTGTTAAATGCTGTAACTATCTCGTCTTTAGTCTCGCTATCAAAAATTAGGTACATAACATATACACCAGATTGATAAACAGAGGCATTTTCAACGTTCTCATATTCTTCTGGTAAATAATCTGCATATGTTTGCTTAATATCAGCTTGATTTTGCATAGAAGTTTCAACTTGTGACTTTAGAGTTTTAGCGTCTTCCTCTGAATTAGCCTTAATAATTCCAATTTCATTTAATGAAGTGCTAACGGCTGATGTATTCACGGCAAAAGACTCAACTATTTCAAAGTCAACGTCTGATAAAGCCTCTGCCTTAACTCTTGCATCGTCCATAGTGGCCATGCTGTTTAATTCGTCTTCAAAATCTTTCATAGTTTCAGTCATAACTTCGCCCGCACTTAAATCACTGCGGTAAGAAACTTCTGCGCTACAAGCTGTGAAAGTCATGATAATTGCTATAATTGGTAAAATAATTTTTTTCATATTCTATTCCTCAAATTTATGTGTTTTTATGAAGTCTAACTCCGCTTGTAGACCTGCCGGACTAAGGTGCAATTCATCCCCATTGTGTAGTTCATATTTCAAATCACCGTTTTCATTTTGGAAAATTGGTGCAGAATTTAAGAACTTAATTCCCATTTGATCGCACATCTTAGCAAAAAGATAGTTAGCTTTGTTTATTCTTGTGTTTGAAAGGCTTATTTTATACTCGTAATTTTCTCCAACTGGGAATACAGATTGAACTATTATTTTAGTATCTGGTGATGCCTCCATTATTGAGTTAAGAAGTTTTACGTATTCTCCTACATAATATTCAACATCATCTTCAATATAGAATCCAATTCCATTTAGACCTAGAGTAATTACCATATATTCAGGCTTATACATTGCGGCTGCATCTTTAATAAGCATATCCTCAGAATAACCTGTGTCTATATTGTAAGTATTTATTTTTCCTATGTCATTGTTTGCATTTGTCAGCATTAAAGTTCCGCTAGTTGGTGTCCAAACTTGCTCTTTTCCTGCACTGTCTGGCAACATATCATAGAACATTAAACCATAAGTAGTTGACTCTCCAACGAAAACTATGTCTCTGATATAGTCGTCTCCTGCGTCTTCTGTTTCAGTCAATATTGTGTCTGGGAACATGCCATCTAGGCTAAATACACCTTGTGTAAAATCTATACCATCTGTAGAAATATCTATTTCAGACATGTCTGTGATAGTTTGAGTTTTTTCAGGTTCCGGTGTAGGCGTTGGTGCTACACTTGATTGTGGTTCTTGTGAGCTTTCGGTTTCTTGTTGTGAAGATTCTTCTTGACTACTCACGATAGGCATTTCACTACTTTCTTGCAAAGGCATTATTTTACTAAAGTCAAATAATAAAACAAATGCCAAAAAAACGCCCGCTACTAATATTACGCATATCTGGAATATAATAGCCGCATTTCTTGCGAAAAAGCCACGTGAATATCCATAGCTATAATCATTATCTTTATCGTATTTTTTTTTGTTAAACATTCATATTCTCCTATGTGCTATTATTCTACTTAATTCTACATTATTTTATTTTCTTTGTCAAGGAAAGATGAAAGTTTTAATTTGTATTCTCTGTTTATACCATAAACTGGTTTTTTTTGTTATATAGTGTCATGTATCCTAAATAAAGAGACATAAAAACAGACAAACAAACTACGGCAGAAATGCAAATTAACACAGATATTTGATATACAATTGCATTTGTTGGTAATTCGCCTGATAATATCTGTCCTGTCATCATGCCTGGGAGTGAGACTATTCCCATTCCTAACATTGAATTAAGCGTAGGCAAAAGGGCTGTCTCTAGTGCAGAGTTTACCATTGGCAACAAAATTTTCTTAGGAGTAGCCGATTGATTTAGTAAGGTTTCAATTTGAAGTTTTGATTCTTTTATTTTAGCCATAAAAGACTTTACCCCTAAAGAAATTCCTGTCATTGCGTTTCCTAAAATCATTCCGCTAATAGGTATGATATACTGTGGGTTAAACACGTTTTGTCCTATTACCACTCCAACAAAGAAAAGGATTATCAGCAATGCCGAACTTATAAGACTTAAGGCTATAATTAACTTAAATTTTTTGTTAAGCCCCTTATTAACAGAGAAAATTCTGCTAAGGGCAAAACCTAGCATTGCAACAATATAAAGGCTTACTAATATCTCCGATGGATTTTCTATTAAATACATTAGTATGTAGCCAGCAATTGTCAGTTGCAATGTCATTCTAATGCTTGCAATTACAAGTAGTTTAGTTTGTTTAATCTTTGCTATTTTCATGATTATGCTTACAATAATCAATAATATGTATATCAAAACAAAATTAATTAGGCTTATTACAACTGCGTTATCCACTAACGTCACCTCCAAGTAAAATTATATTCTTAGCAAATTTATCTACTATATCTTTATCGTGGCTTATGATTATAAGAGTTTTCTCTTTTGCAAATTCAATTATGTTAGAAAGAACTCTTTGAGCTACCTCTTTATCGAGTGCGCTTGTTGGTTCATCTAGCATTATTACATTTGATGGCATAGAAAGACAAATTGCTATGTATACTCTTTGTTTTTCACCACCAGAGAGCGAGTCACAGTTTTTATCAAGGTCAAAATTTGCCTCACAAATATTCAGATACTTTTTCATCTCTTCTTCTGTAATTTTACAATCGCAATAATTATTAAAGCTTACAAAATTCTCTTTTATAGTTTCTGCAAACAAAAATGGTGTCTGTGATATTAGTTTAATTTCTTTTCTAAGTTTTATAGTGTCATATTCATCAAGTAATTTTTCATTGTAGTAAACCTTTCCTGCACTAGGGTTTGCAGTGGCATTAAAAATTTTTAGAAGAGTGCTTTTGCCACAACCGCTAGGTCCTACTAAAAAATTGACTGTATTCTTTTCTATTAATATATCGGGATACTCAATAAAATTCATAAATTTTAAATTTTTTGTCTTAATCATAAAATCCCCATTCTTTCACTTGATTTTTAACTTTTTCTGTTGTATAATATACGTAACTAAATTAGATATCGGTTTTCGTTATTAATATAATAACATACGGAGGATAAAAATGCAAGACCCAATTTTAAGAAAACTTTTTTTAGGTTTTATACAGATACATATTCTACACCACGCAAAAAAAGCACCTGTTTTTGGTGCTTTTATGACAGAAGAACTTAAAAACCACGGCTATGACATTAGCCCTGGAACTTTATATCCTATTTTTCACAATCTTGAAAAATACGGGCTTCTTTCGTCTTACACACAAGTGGTAGACGGAAAAACACGTAAATACTATAAAATAACAACACAAGGTGAAGCCACCTTAAAAGAAGCTAAAAACAAGGCTGAAGAACTCACAAAAGAACTTTAATTATTATAAAAATTTATCAAAATTATTAAATTCTACTTTCAGCTTATCGATGGCTCTTTTTTCTAATCTTGACACATAAGATCTTGAAATTTTCATATGTTTTGCAACCTCTCTTTGTGTTAAAGGTTTTTGTCCATATAGGCCATATCTCAAAATTAAAATTTTCTTTTCTCTGCCAATTAAATTCTTTTCTATGAATTTGTACAGATTAGCAGACTTAATTTTTAAATCTATGTCGTCTACAATATTATCATCATGATACATTGTGTCTATAATTGTCAAGGCGTTTCCGTCTTTATCGCTGTCTATTGGCTCGTTAAGAGATATATCTTGCGAACTTTTTTTAAGGCTTCTAAAGTGCATTAAGACCTCGTTTTCTACACATCTCGAAGCATAACTTGAAAGCCTAGTTCCTTTGTCGGGTTTAAAGCTATCTATAGCTTTTATAAGACCTATAGTACCAATAGATATTAAATCGTCTTGTTCGCTTCCTGGAGTATAATATTTTTTTATTACATGAGCTACCAATCTTAGGTTATGCTCAATTAATTTTTGTCTTGCGTTTAAGTCTCCTTTACTCATAAGCTCTAAGTACTTTTTCTCATCACTAGCAGACAACGCCTTTGGGAACGACCCTGCCCCAGTAACGTGAAGCACAAACATAATCAGCGACGAGAACAATTCAAACAAATTATATATCATTTCTACACCTCATTTCATAAACATTTATATGCGTTTTATCTTAGAATTTATACGAAATAATATATCTTCAAAAATAATATATAATTAATACTAAATATACCTGTATAGTATGTATATGTTTGTATTTACACACAATTTATTTTTTAGGTTGAGTATGATATAATTACTATATATCTTAATTTATAATCTAATGGAGTTTTCAATGTTAAATAAATATAGAGACTGGTTGCAAAATACACCAGTACAAAAAAAGTTTTTACCAACACAAATATTAATAGTTTTGTTCGTTGTAATGATCAGCCTAGGTGCAATTTGGTCTGTAGTAACAATAAATCAAATGTCACATAAAGTATTTACCGAAAATGTAGAGAATACAGAACAATTAAATGAGATAATCAGAACCATGTATCGTTGTAGAGTTGGCGGAAGAGATATTCTTTTGCAAGAGGACGAGGAAATGGTTCAAGTTTTGTATGACCAATACATAGAGGATTTTAATACACTAGACACCTTAATGGATGAATATTTAGATAGACTTAATGGTGAAGATCAAGAAGTTTTTAGCTTTATTATAACAGAGAAAAATAAATATAAAGATAGCATGATTTTATCCGCAGATATTAAAATGGATGGCGGAGACTATGATTTAGCATTGGAAGCCTTGCAGATTGTTACCCCTATAGCCACCGCTTTTTTCGACAGCGTTGACAATTATTTAGCTCAAGAAAAACAAATAATGGAAGAAGTTTTAATCGAAAACGAAGTAGCTGTAAATATGTCTTTGATAATGTCTGTAATAGTGTTAATAGTGGTAATTATTCTTCTTTTACTATCGATGAGAATTTTCACTAAGAGCATGAGCCGTAATCTTGAAGAGCTTGAGTCCTCGGTTTCAGAAATTGCAACAACTGGAAACATGAGCGTAAAAATACCTGATCATCTATTCACTAAAGATGAAGTGGGAAGCATAGCAAGAGTTGTAGATGAACTTAAAACCATGTTGCTTGAATATTCTTTTAAAGATTCACTTACAGGCGGATACAACGCAAAAGCATATCACCATGAATTAGTAGAACTGTTCGAGAATGACGATAGAAAAAAATTCTGGTGTGCTATTTTTGATATGAATAACCTTAAAATGATTAACGACAAATTTGGGCATATTGATGGTGACCTTGTAATTAAAAAAGCTTACTCAATATTGATGTCTAGTTTTGGTAAATATGGAAAAATTTACAGGGTAGGCGGCGACGAATTTGTGGCTATACTTAAGGATTGTACAGAAGTCGATATTGAAGCTGCCGTTACTAATATGAATAATAAAATTGAGCGTGAGAATAGAGGCGCTGAATATTATTTCTCGCTAGCGTGGGGTTATGAAGAGTTCACAGGTAAAAGCAGAGACGAGTTCAACAAGCATTTCAATGATGTAGACAAAAAAATGTATAAGAACAAGAATGAACTCAAACGCCAAAGGTATCAATCGAGGGTATCCTCGACAATATAAGGAGAATTAATATGAGTCAAACTTGGTATCCTGTCATAGATTATGATAAATGTATAGGTTGTATGGCATGTAACGATATGTGTAAACATGGAGTTTATAAGCCTAAAGAGGATGGTTCTGCACCAAAGGTTGTTTATGGCAATGGTTGTGTGCATGGTTGCCATGGCTGCGAAAAACAATGTCCTGTAGAAGCTATTCATTATCATGGCGACGACGGTAGTTTAGATTTAGATTATGATTATGAAAACTATAAGCCAGAGATAAAGTGTGAGGGCAAGCCTAAAGTAGCCTTTGTTTGTAACCATAACTCATGCAGAAGCCAAATAGCTGAAGCCTTAGGTAAAATTTTGGCATCTGATGTGTTCGACAGCTATTCAGCCGGAACAATAATTAAGAGCCAAATTAACCAAGATGCAGTAAGGCTAATGAAAGAGATTTACGATGTTGACATGGAAAAGACACAGTTTAATAAGACTGTAGACGACATTCCACAGCCAGATGTAGTTATAT
This sequence comes from uncultured Eubacteriales bacterium, assembly GCA_964370775.1. Taxonomy (GTDB): domain Bacteria; phylum Bacillota; class Clostridia; order Oscillospirales; family Acutalibacteraceae; genus SIG603. The sequence continues at coordinate 97,620 of CAYJKT010000003.1, forward strand.
TTATGGGTTGCAATGTAAGTTGCCCTAACGTACCCTGTCAGTACGCCGAAAACTGGGGACTAGACGACCCTAGCGGCAAAGATGATGAAATGTTCAAGTTCACAATTTCATCAATAGCACAGAACATGCAAAAACTAAAAGAAAAACTTAAATAATAACAAAGTGGCTATCTTAACCGATAGCCACTACATTTTTATTTATTTCTATTTTTTATAGCCTCTAGTAAATGTTTAAACTCTGCTGTTTTAAATGTGAACAATATTACTATTACATTAGGCACTACGGCACATATTAAAACTTTTACGCCAAACGCCAGATACATATTCTCAAGCCCTATTAACGAACAGAGAAACACTGTAGAAAAATACGCTATCAACATTATTAAAAACCTTAGAATATAAGTTTTAAAGTAATGCATGGCTGAAACCTTAAAATAATTCTTGAATATTATACAAGGCTCTTTCCACCAAGCGTACACAAAGTGAGCAAGAACAGTTCCTAGTATAATTCCGGCTAAGCCAAAATAATAGCCTAACACTATAGAGAAAACAAGGTTAAACAGCGCAGATGTAAGAGTTATATATTGAGTCATTTTAAATAGACCAGCTGTCTCTCTAAACACCCAAATAGTTTGGCGTATATTGGTCTTATAAAAGTTAAACATGCAAATAACAAGAACAGTTGTAGACAAAATATAATCTTCACCAAACATAATTCCAATAAAATCTGAAAGTGCTACAGCAAATGCTACAGTTATAAATGAGGTAACACAAAAGTTAAAATAATCAAGTATTTTATAGTAGTGAAAATGACTACTCTTATCTTTTTCTGTAACAATTAGGTTTCCAACTGTTGCCTTGATGCTCTCGAACACTATATTTATAACAGTTGTGAGCGATGAAAGAATTAGCAAATAGTTAGAATAATATCCAACTGTAACTGTTCCTACAAACAATGTTATAAGTAAGCTATCTGTATTAGTTTGAATAGTTCCACAGAATTTATACAAAAACAATGAGCCAAAATTCTTTGTAACTTCTTTTTTTTCAGCCGCTGTAAGTGTAGTTTTTGTTGTCTTTAAATAAGGGTAAAGCTTATGAGCCTTGGCGTTTAATATAATATTATTTGCAACATTCATCACTAAAGCAGCACTTATATAGATAAAATAATCTTGCAAAAAATACAGAATTGAAACTTGAACTATAAAATTAACTAAATTATAGACAATTTGAATTTTATTTACAACATAACTTTTTTGGTCTGCCTTAATTAATATAGACCTATAAACAAATAAATATGAAGATGCAGTAGTCAGCAAAACTATTATGTAATAAAGCTCTGTATTTGGTATTTCTACATCCATATTAATAAGCAAGTCTAAAAAAGGAAGAACCGCTAAACCTGCTACAACTATCGCTACCGCTATTCCTATAAATATCTTCTTAAAAAAGGCTATTAGTGCTGAAATTTTTGCCTCGTCATTTTCAGCCAATGGTTTATAAAGGCTAAACATTAAAGCTGTAGAAATTCCAAGGTCTGATAAAGACAATATTCCAAGAATGTTAGAAAAAAGTCCGTTTAAACCTAAGAAATATTCGCCTAACATGTGTATAAAAACTACACGAGACAAGAACATTACCAAAATGTTAAGCACAGTAAGTATAACCGACGAAGATATGTTCGCTACAGCTTTTGCCTGTGTGGATTTTTCAACATTTTTCAATTAATCGTCCTCCACTTAAACTATTTTATTACGCTGTCTAAAACTGACATAAGTTTCTTATAATTATCAGCAAAAGGAGAGTTATCATATTTTACATTTTCAAGTTCTAACAATTTATCAAGCGACGTTTCATCAAATGAAATGTTTCCATCTGTACACACAACATAAGGCACTGCATTTAAAGTAGCGTCATATACACCTGAAATTTTACGGCTTACATTGTCAAATGCAAGACAAGGTGAATTAGACACAACCGCAAAAAGCATTCCATGAAGTCTATCTGTCACTACAAGATTATATTTAGAGAATTGTGCAAATTTTTCTTTTACTAACTCATTTCTTTCTTCTACTGTGTAGATTTTACGATCTAAAACAGTGTCGGTATAGTTTATTTCATAGCCTAGTTCAATTAGTCTATTCTTAATTTCATCAATCGCCTTGTGCTCTAGCTTTTCTTTGTCTGTTCTAAAACAGAAAAGCACATTTTTTTTGTCTTGCTTGATAACATCCGCCTGTATGAACGTTACTAAATCACAATTCAAATGACAAATCTCTTTATTCTCAACTACTTGTTCAATCATAAATTTATAAGATTTTTCATCTCTTAAGAAAATTTGTATGTTGTTACACTGATTTATTCTTGTCTTAAATTTAGCTAGCGCCTTTGCACCATAATCATCTTTACTGAAAAACACGGTTTGTGGTAAAATTATCAAAGGGTTATTTTTACCAAACTCTAAAGCGTTCAAAACAGACATTTGTTCTAACCACCAAAGTGTGCCTATAAAGCCACCACCACTGATAATTAATACATCATCATTTTGAATGTTTCTTTTCACAACATCACTAATCTCAAAGCATAACTCAGTTGTAATTTCAACTATATGATATTTATCAACATATTTTTCGAGTATTTGCCTTTGTGCCACTGCAATAGCGTGATCGCCTAAGTTTCCGTGAGTCGGCGAATTAAAGATAAATATACATTTACCCTTTTCTTCTCTTGCTATTTTTACATCTTGCAAGAATTTTTTTGTCATAGCAACTCTTTGAGCATGCCCTATAAACAATACTTTTTTGACAAATTTGTCAACACTATAAGGAAGAATCATATTAGCTCCTAAAATTAAAAAATTATAATTTATCTTTTACTTTAATATATTATATCACATAAGTTCCAAAAATACAAGCTTATAATAACTTTTAATTCGTTAAAATGTTTAATGTTAAATAATTCTAAAAAAATTAATAATTTTCTAGTTGACTAATTATCAATTTAGTTATATAATATGTGTGTTCGAGCAAACTTCTAGTAAAGGAGGCAAGAATGTCTGTAACAATTAAGAAAATAGCCGAGATCAGTGGCGTTTCTCGTGGCACTGTCGATAGAGTTTTAAACAAACGAGGAAAAGTAAGCCCTGATAAGACAGAGAGAGTACTTTCATGTGCTAAAAAGCTAGGGTATACACCTAATCTAGCTGGAAAAGCACTGGCAGTTACTAAAAAAAATCATGTTGTGGGCATTGTGTTAAACTCTGAACAAAATGAGTTTTTTGAAGAAATTATATCTGAAATTAATGAAGAGATAATAAATTTTAAAAACTACGGCATTCGAGTAGTGCTTAAAACCATGAAAGGCTATGACCCCAAAAAGCAACTTAAACTTTTACACGATTTACCAAGCGAGCTTAGCGGACTTATAATAACACCTGTCGATGACAAAATGATATCAGAAAAGCTTAACGAGCTTTGTGATAAAAATGTGTGTGTTATCACACTTAACAACGACATTAAAGACTGCAAAAGAATGTGTTATGTAGGTTCAAATTACTATAACGGCGGAAAAATTTCGGCAGGTATAGTTAAACTGATTAAACCTAACGGAGCCAATATCGGTGTAGTGCAAGGAACTAAAAAACTTTTTGGACATAATCAAAGGCTTTTAGGCTTTATGGATGAACTTTCTAGCGAATTTAATCTAGTAAATGTTTGTGAAAGCCAAGACGATGACGAGATAGCCTATAACGAGACACTCACAATGCTAAAAAACAATGCTAGTATAGACACAATTTTTATAGTGGCAGCAGGAGTTTTAGGTGTGTGCCGAGCAATTGCCAGCACTCAAAGGGAGATAAGTGTTGTCTGTTTTGATGACACCAAGACAACAATAGAGCTAATGAATCAAGACAAAATAAAGGTTTTAATCTCGCAACAAGCAAGGGTACAAGGCAAAAAAGTTATGCAGATTATGCTTGATTACTTTGTTAAGAATGAGATAGCTAATGAGTTTATTGTAGAAAACCAAATCAAAATAAAGCAAAATTTTAATTAAAATACGAGGAGAATTATTATGAGTACTTATTTTAACGGAATTGAAAAAATCCAATTCGAGGGACCAAAGTCAACAAACCCACTTGCTTTTAAATACTACGATGAGAATCGTGTTATCATGGGCAAAACAATGAAAGAGCATCTACCATTTGCTATGGCATGGTGGCACAATCTTTGTGCTGAAGGTGCAGACATGTTCGGCGCAGGCACAGCTACTAAAACTTTCGGTGCTGAAAAAGGAACAATGGATCACGCTAAGGCTAAAGTTGATGTAGGCTTTGAGTTCATGCAAAAAATGGGAATTGAGTATTTCTGTTTCCATGACACAGACATTATTCCAGAGGGCGACTCTATCACAGAGACAAACGCAAGACTAGACGAGATTTCTGACTACATTAAGGCTAAAATGGACGAGACAGGCATTAAACTTCTATGGGGTACAGCTAACATGTTCTCTAACCCAAGATTTATGAATGGTGCTGGTTCTTCAAACTCAGCAGACGTATTCGCAGCTGCAGCGGCTCAAGTTAAGAAAGTACTTGATATCGTTGTTAAGCTAGGCGGTAGAGGCTATGTATTCTGGGGCGGTAGAGAAGGTTATGAGACTCTACTTAACACAGACATGAAACTAGAGCAAGACAATATTGCAAGACTTATGAAAATGTCAGTTGCATATGCAAGAAAAATCGGCTTTACAGGTGATTTCTTTATTGAGCCTAAGCCAAAGGAGCCTATGAAGCACCAATACGATTTCGATGCTGCTACAGCAATCGGTTTCTTAAAACAACACGGACTAGATAAAGACTTCAAGATGAACATAGAGGCTAACCACGCAACACTAGCTGGACACACATTTAACCACGAACTAAGAGTTTCAGCAATGAACGGAATGTTAGGTTCTATCGATGCTAACCAAGGCGACCTTCTTCTAGGTTGGGATACAGACGAGTTCCCATCAGACGTATACAGTGCAACAATGTGTATGTATGAAGTTATAAAAGCTGGCGGCATGGAGAACGGCGGATTTAACTTTGACTCAAAAAATCGCCGTGCTAGCTACACTGTAGAAGATATGTTCTATGGTTACATTCTAGGAATGGATACTTTTGCACTAGGTCTTATTAATGCTGCTAAGATCATTGAAGACGGCAGAGTAGACAAGTTCATCGCTGATAGATACTCAAGCTATAACAGCGGTATAGGCGCTAAGATTGTTGCAGACGAGACAAGCCTAGAGGAATTAACAGAGTATGCAATTTCACTAGGGCAACCAGCTCTACCAGGTTCTGGAAGACAAGAAAACCTAGAGAGCATTGTAAACGCAGTTCTATTTGGTTAATAAATAAATTACCCCGACAACAAAAGTTGTCGGGGATTTTTTATGAGTGTGCCTATAAAAAACCATAGTTGGGAATTTAAGCAAACTTAATGTTACATTGTAGGGGAGGGTCTGAGTGCAGACGTGCCTCTTAGCAAATTTAGTCATGTAGGGGCGGATATTATCCGCCTAAAAATCTGGTGATTTTGCCTAAGTTTGATAGGCGGATAATATCCGCCCCTACATTAATTTGTGCGTTTTAACGAATTAATTTTTAATCAAAAAATCCGCAAGGATTTTCACATTAACTTTTCACTAAGTTCCCGCTATGAGACCCTCCCCTACAATTAAACATAAGGATAAATTATCTTCCTTACATTTATTTTTGAAATTATTTTCTAACTCTTTTTAACATAATTTCATACATTAAAATCATTATTATTAATATTACACCTAAAAATACAGGATATAGGTTAAAACTAATTTGTTTGCCTATATATCCAAAAAGTGCCGGCATAATTAATATTCCTGCATTGGCAACAGCTATTTCTACTCCTGTTATAGCCTGTGAGTTTTCCACACCAAAGTTACTAGGTGTTGAATGTATAACGCAAGGAAAAACAGGTGATGAACCTAAGCCTACTAAACCTAGGCCTATAAACGCTGTGTACTCGCCAACTGGAACAAACAAAACAGCTATTCCTATTGCCATTATCACAGTTCCGCCCCTTATCATTTGCTTGTCGCTGAACTTCATGGCTATAAAACCACAAATTCCTCTTCCTACTGTAATTCCTAGATAAAAGAGTGCCGAAAATCCGGCGGCTATCTCTGCTTCTACTCCTCTTTCAAAAACAAGGTAGCTACTAGCCCAAAGCCCAGCGGTTTGTTCTATTGCACAAAAACAGAAAAACGCTATAGATATTTGCTTTACACCACGAATTTTAAATATTTGTTTTATAGAAAGTGCAGTTTTATTTTGTGCTTGGCTTACAGCGCTTTCAGGCTTTTTCTTCCATACAGGACTACTTGCAAATATAACTACAGATAATGCCGCTTGAATACCAAATAGAATTATATAACCAACCCTAAAGCCCATTCCACCTGTAAGGGCAATTCCCATAATGTATGGGCCTAAAGTAGCTCCTAGACCCCACATACAGTGTAGCCAGCTCATATGCTTGCTTTCAAAATTTACAGCCACATAATTATTAAGTGCAGTGTCAACACTTCCAGCTCCTAAACCATATGGAATAGACCACAAGCATAATACTAAAAATGACGGACTTGTAGCGTAACCTATTAAACTAATAGCGGTCAAAGCAACGCTTAAAGCGGTCACCTTATGTACCCCTATTTTGTTTATAAGTTTAGTACTGTTAAGGCTTGAAATAACTGTGCCAATTGAAATTATTATTGTCACAATTCCCATGTCTGAAATTGGAACACTAAATTCATTGCTTACAAGTGGCCAGGCTGAACCTAAAACCGCATCTGGCAGTCCAAGGCTTATAAAAGATATATAAATTAGTGCTAAAATTAAACTTATCATATTGCACCTCCATTTTTGTTATGTTATAATTATATCATCAAAACATACTTGTTTCTATTACAAAATCGCATTATATTATAATTATTTAACCAAAAGAGGATAATATGGAAAAGATATCTTGTAATCTTATATTAGATAAAAACAATAAAGAATTAAATCAAAAAGGTACACATGCACTGCCTGTTGCCGCTTACCAACTTGACCTAAATATACACCCTGTCCCTTATCATTGGCACGACGAAATAGAGCTTATTGTTGTTCTAAGCGGCGAGATGGAGCTTATCTGCGAACTTGAAAAACACGTTATTAAATCAGGTGAGGGCATTTTTATTAACTCTGGTAGACTGCACTCCTGCATAGATTATAACGAAAAAACTTGTATTATCAAGTCTTTTGTGCTTCATTCAAGGTTTATTTATGGAGATTTAAGTAGTGCTTTATTCGAGAATTATTTTCATAAGTTTTTAGGTGAAAAATCTGTTAGCACTTGTTTATTGTCTGACGAAATTTGCGAACTGATTATATCTGCCCATGACGCTTTTATTCAAAAAGATTTTGGATATGAATTTATCACAAGAGAATACTTAACAAAAGTCATGTTACATATTATTAAAACCGCTAAATATGCACAAACAACTATTGATTTTAAGGCGGTGAAACAGCTAATCCGTTGTAAAACTATGATGTCATTTATTCACCAAAATTACGGAAATCAAATCACTTTGTTTGAGATTGCACAAAGCGCCGATATAAAAGAAAGTGAAGCCTTAAGGTGTTTTAAATCGACCTTAAAGACTTCACCTATTAAATATTTAAAAAAATTCAGACTAGAGCAAACCGCATTTTTACTAAAAAGCACAAGCGAAAATATTATTGATATTGCACTTAGTTGCGGTTTTTCTGAAATGAGTTATTTTTCAAAAAGTTTTAAAGAAAGTTATGGAATTACGCCTACCGAATATAGAATTAGTGACTAAACAAGACTAAAGACTACTGGTGTCGGGAATTTAATCAATCTTAATGCTTATATGTAGGGGCGACCTGTGGTCGTCCGAGAATTTAGTTGAAACCGCTAGTTTTCGGGCGGTCACACAGGACGCCCCTACAATCAGTTAAAATTCCGAATTTTGCATCACACTACACAGTTAATTAGGACTTTATTTTCTTAAAATTTTCTCCATAGGTTTAGCCTTTGCAAGCTCGTCAATTAGCTTATCAAGGTAGCGTATTTCTTTCATTATAGGCTCTTCTATCTCTTGAATTTTAACACCACAGATAGAGCCTTTGATAAGATTTCTGTTAGGATTTAGGTTCGGTGCATTCCTGAAAAATTCAGTCATGTCTACATCTATAGTGTGAATATCTTTTTTTGTGTAGCCTGTAAGCCATGCAATAACCTCATCTACCTCGTCGCTAGACCTTCCTTTTCTTTCGGCTTTGGCAACATATAGTTTGTACATTTCTCTAAACTTAAATTCGTATATATTATGTCCGCTCATAAAATACCCTTTCATTTATTCGTCTATATTCATGAATTTTACGGCACTCTGACAACATTTTGAGGTAGGAGTGGGTCTTAGTGCAGAGGTGTTTATTCGGTAAACTGATGTAGGGAACTGTCAAGACCGTTCCCTACAATATTTTAACAAATTTGTTTTGTATTACAAGAATTTTAACTTTTCACTAAGTTCTATAATTTAAGGGGCGACCATGTGTGGTCGCCCCTAGAAATTTAGTTCATTGTCAAAGTTGAACGCAGGCAATAAAGCTTTAACTCATATTATACTATATGTGCGAATTGCCTGTCGGGGCTTCCCGACCTCGACTTATAGTCCTCTGTTTACATACTTAGTGTGAAGAATGTGGTGAGCTTTATGGCTACCAGGCTTCTCTAAGAATTCGTCATAGCATTTCTTAACGATTGGGCTCTCATGGCTTTTTCTTAAAGGCATGTTAGCGTCTTGATTGTAAAGAGCTGATGCTCTTAATGTCTTAATATCTGTAATATTTCTAACATTTGAGCTTACGATAGGTTGTCCACCACCGTTTACGCAACCGCCTGGGCAACACATAACTTCAATAATGTGGTAATCTGCCTCGCCGTTTTTAACTCTGTTTAGTAACTCGTGAGCATTTTCAAGTCCGCTAACAGCTGCAACTTTAACCTCGATACCAGCAACATTGTATACAGCCTCTTTAATGTTCTTTGTACCACGAATTTCTTTGTAGTCAATACTCTCTTGGCTCTCGCCTGTTAGAACATCTGCAGCAGTTCTAAGAGCTGCCTCTAAAACACCACCTGTAGCACCGAATATAACGGCAGCACCTGTTGACTCGCCCATAGCTGGGTCAAAAGTCTCGTTTGGTAGGTTTACAAAGTCTATTTTAGCCATTTTAATCATTCTTGCTAACTCTCTTGTTGTCAAGCTGAAATCAACGTCTTGTAGACCCTCTACTGCACTTTGGTGGTCTCTGTTTGTCTCGAATTTCTTAGCTGTACATGGCATTACAGAAATTGAAACTATATTTTTAGGGTCAATGCCCTCTTTCTCGGCGTACCAAGTCTTGATTAAAGCACCTGTCATTTGTTGAGGTGATTTACATGAACTTAGGTTCTCTATGAACTCTGGGTGGTAATGCTCGCAGAACTTAACCCATCCTGGAGAACAAGAAGTAATGATAGGAAGTTTTCCACCATTTTGAACTCTGTCTAGGAACTCTGTAGCCTCTTCCATGATTGTCATGTCAGCGCCAAAGTCTGTATCAAATACTTTTGTAAAGCCTAGTCTTCTAAGTGCAGCAGCCATTTTGCCTTCTACATTAGTGCCTATTGGCATGCCGAACTCTTCACCTAGAGCGGCTCTAACAGATGGAGCAGTTTGAACTACAACATATTTATCTGGGTCAGCAATAGCCTCTAAAATTTCGTTGATATAGCTTTTCTCTGTTAATGCGCCTGTAGGACATACGTTTATACATTGTCCACAGCCAACACAAGTATTTTCAGCTAGTTTAGAGTCAAATGCACAGCCGATTGCTGTATCAAAACCACGGTTGTTAGCACCAATTACACCAACGTGTTGATTTTGACATGCTGCTACACAACGACGGCAAAGGATACATTTTGAGTTATCTCTTTCTAGGTATAAAGTAGATGTGTCTTTCTCTGTCGCTGGTTTAACACCATCATATGCAGACTCATCATCAATACCCAACTCGTTACATAGAGTTTGTAATTCACAACTACCGTTTCTTACGCATGAAAGACATTTTCTGTCATGAACTGAAAGAAGCATTTGTAGTGTAGTTTTTCTTGATTTTTGTAGCTTTGGAGTATTTGTAAATACTTCCATTCCCTCGTTTACAGGGTATACACAAGAAGCTACTAGACTTCTAGCGCCTTTAACTTCTACCATACACATACGGCAAGCACCGATTTGGTTTAGGTCTTTTAAGAAGCAAAGTGTAGGAATGTTTATATTAGCCTGACGTGCAGCCTCAAGAACGGTGATACCGTCTTCAACTTCATAAGGCATATTATTAATTTTAATGTTTACCATAAATAATGTCCCCTTATCTTTTCTCGATTGCTTTAAATTTACATTTGTCGATACAAGCTCCACACTTAATACATGTAGCAGTATTAATTACATGAGCCTCTTTTAGTTTGCCTGAAATTGCAGAAACTGGGCAAACTCTTGCACATAAAGTACAACCTTTACACTTATCTTCAATAACATAGTAGTTTGTAAGTGACTTACAAGCACCTGCTGGGCAACGTTTCTCTGTAACGTGAGCTATGTACTCATCTCTAAAGAAGTGCATTGTTGAAAGAACAGGGTTTGGAGCAGTTTGACCTAGACCACATAGTGAGTTATCTTTAATATATTGACATAGCTCTTCCATTTTGTCTAAATCTTCAAGTGTACCGTTTCCGCTAGTGATCTTCTCAAGCATTTCAAGAAGTCTCTTAGTACCAATTCTACATGGTATACACTTACCACAGCTCTCGTCAACTGTAAACTCTAGGAAGAACTTAGCAATGTCAACCATACAGTTAGTCTCGTCCATAACGATAAGTCCGCCTGAACCCATCATTGAACCGATAGCTAATAGGTTATCATAGTCAATTGCTGTGTCGATTAGAGAAGCTGGGATACATCCGCCTGATGGTCCACCAGTTTGAGCAGCTTTAAATGTATGTCCGTCTGGAATACCGCCACCGATTTCTTCTACAACTTCACGAAGAGTAGTTCCCATTGGAACCTCAACTAGACCTGTATTAACAATTTTACCGCCTAATGCGAAAACTTTTGTACCGGCTGACTTCTCTGTACCAATTCCTTTGAACCAGCTAGCACCGTTTAATATAATTTGTGGAATGTTTGAGTATGTCTCAACATTGTTTAGAACTGTAGGCTTTTGGAATAGACCCTTAACAGCTGGGAATGGAGGACGGCAACGAGGCTCACCTCTTTTACCCTCGATTGAAGTCATAAGAGCTGTCTCTTCACCACAAACGAATGCACCTGCACCTAGTCTAATCTCTAAATCGAACTCAAAACCAGTTCCGAAAATATCTTTACCTAATAGACCATACTCACGAGCTTGGTTAATAGCAATCTCTAGTCTCTTAACAGCAATTGGGTACTCGGCTCTGATATAAACATAACCTTTTGTAGCGCCAATAGCGTAACCAGCTATAGCCATAGCCTCGATAAGAACATGTGGGTCACCCTCTAGGATAGATCTATCCATGAATGCGCCTGGGTCTCCCTCATCAGCATTACAACATACATACTTTTGATCTGCTGTGTTAGCAGCAGCAAATTTCCATTTAAGACCAGTTGGGAAACCAGCACCACCTCTACCTCTAAGGCCTGAAGCTAGCATCTCCTCAACTAATTGCTCTGGTGTCATCTCTGTTAAAACTTTACCTAGAGCTGCATAGCCGTCTAAAGCTATATATTCGTCGATAACCTCTGGGTTTACAACGCCACAGTTTTTAAGAGCTATACGCATTTGTTTTTCGTAGAACTTTGTCTCGTTTAGAGATTTAACTGTGTTATCCTCTGAAACTGTCTCTTTGTATAGTAATCTTTTAACTATACGACCCTTTAGTAAATGCTCTTCTACAACCTCTGGGATATCGTCTGGTGTTACCATGCTATAGAAAGCACCCTCTGGGTATACTATCATGATAGGGCCTAATGCACATAGACCGAAGCAACCTGTTCTTACAACATTAACTTCTTTCTCTAAACCCTTTGCCTTGATTTCTTCATTTAATTTACTGATTATTACTTCACTGCTTGAAGAGGTACATCCTGTTCCTCCACATACAAGAACGTTAGAACGAAACATATTTATCCTCCCTTATTTTTGAACTGCACCAATAGTATAGGCTGTAACAACATTGCCGTTTACTACATGGTCGTTAATTACTTGAACAGCTTTATCGGCATTCATTTTAACATAAGTTGTTTTCTCGCCGTTTTCCTCGATAACTTCCATTACAGGCTCATATTGGCAAATACCTATACATCCTGTTTGTGTTACCATAACATCTGCTAAACCTCTTTTTGCTACTTCTTCAACTGCTGCTGCTAAAACAGGTCTTGCGCCTGCTGCAATACCGCAAGTAGCCATACCAACCAAAATCTTTTTACCTGATCCGTTTTCAGCTCTTACATTTAAGTTTTGTTTAGCTTTATCTCTGATCGCTTGTAATTCTGCTAATGATTTCATAAACATCACATCCGTTCAATATTTGAACGTCCTTTCATTAATATAGAAAATTAATTTATTCAGCCGACATATTCTCAGCCAAGTATTCTTTCATCCACAACACAACTTCAGGCTCATTTAGTGAAACCTCTTCTCCTAAAACAGCCTTAATTTCCCTCGTATCAAAACTATTAGACTTAATCTCCTCGTTCTTAATAAAGGCACGAGTATAAAGAAAGTCTATAGCAGTATTAGAAGAAACAATTATCAATACAGTGTCAGATATATCCCCTAGTGGGGTCATATCTATATTAGAAGAGTTAAAACAAGCCTTTAATGTTGTTCCTACTCCTAAAGTAGAGTTAATCTCAAAATTTCCGCCTGTCATTTCCGCCGCCATTTTAAAGAAAGGTATACCAAGACCTACTTTTCTTGTAGTTCTTGTGGTGAAAAATGGGTTTGTAACTTCTTCTAATTGTTCTTTTGTCATACCCTTGCCATTATCGTCTATAGATATTGTCATGGTATTAGTATCAAAATTTTCTTCAATACTTATTTGAATTAAACTTGCATTCGCTTTAATAGAATTTTGAACTATATCTAATATATTTAGCGATAGCTCTCTCATCCTTTATATTTAGCTATAACTGCATCTACATCTTCTGGTAGTAGTCTTCCGTATACATCCTCGTTTACAGTGATAACAGGAGCTAGTCCGCAAGCACCGATACAACGACATGCAGTTAGTGAGAACATGCCATCTTCTGTGCATTCCTCTGATTTAATTCCTAAAATCTCAACTAATCTGTCAAGAACTTTGTCTGCACCCTTAACGTAACATGCAGTACCAAGACATACAGAAACATGGTATTTACCCTTTGGTGTAAGTGTAAATTGTGAGTAGAAAGTTGAAACTCCGTATACCTCTTCAACAGGTACATTAAGCTCAACAGCTATTGTTTTTTGAACCTCAAGTGGCAAGTAGCCGTAAATCTCTTGAGCCTCTTGTAGAGCTGTCATAACAGCACCACTTTGAGTTCTTAAGCTGTCAATAACAGCCATCAATTTTTCCTTTTGCTCTGGTGTGTCTTGAAAAGGTAGTGTACTAATTTTTTTAAGCATTATTTTTCCTCCTTGAATTTGAATGGAAATAAATTAAATTTAATGTTAAATAATTCACAAGTTATTATAACAAACATTATTGTATTTTTATTTCCTTAAAAGAAATAAAACAAATCTTGTGCCTCAAAACATAAAAAAATATTTCTTCATTTTTTGTGAATATTGACGAACAATCTCATATTATACACAATATCATTATTTATTAAGTTATTTTAGTGTAACTTTAATTAAAAAATTGCTTGACAAATCAAGCAAAAAGTTGTATGATTGTATCACAACATTAATACTTTAGGAGGTGGAAAAATGGCGTGGGAATTTACAAATGATAAAGCCATCTTTATTCAGATAACAGAGAGAATAAAGCAGGATATTGTAGCGGGAAAATATAAACCTAATGAGAAACTTCCCACTGTTAGAGATTTATCTATAATCGCAGGTGTAAACCCAAACACAGTTCAAAGAGCTTTTACAGAAATTGAGCGAATGGGTTTAATTAACACAAGAAGAGGTGACGGAAGATATGTAAGCGAGGACATAAGCCTTATTGCGTCACAGGCAACGAAAGAGCTTAACGATAAAACCCAAGAATTTGTAGCCTTATTAAGACAGATGGGTTTTACAGACGAGCAAATTATAGACTCAATTCACAAACACATTAGATAAACTAAAGGCTAAAGACTAAAAGTGAAAGACTAACTTTATAACTTATTGTAGTGGCGGATATTATCCGCCTAAGAAATTTAGGTAAAATCACGGACTTTTAAGGCGGATATTATCCGCCCCTACATGGCTAAATTTGCTAAGAGGCACGTCTGCACTCAGACCCTTCCCTACAATTAAGAATTAAGATTACTTATATTCCCTTCACCTTTAGTCATTAGTCAAAAAAAATAGGAGGTAGTTTAAGTGAACAATATTTTAGAAGTTCAAGGAATAAACAAACTTTACAAAAACATTTTAGCTCTTAACAATGTTAGTTTAAACATTGAAAGAGGTAAAATCATAGGTCTTTTAGGGCCTAACGGTAGCGGTAAAACAACGTTAATCAAGATTATTAACTGTCTTTTAACCGCAGATTCAGGCACCGTATTAGTTAACGGGCAACCAATAGGAGTACAAAGCAAAAAGATAATTTCGTATCTACCAGATAAAGTATTTTTAGATCAAAGCAAAACTGTAGAATACTCAATAAAGTATTACCAAGACTTTTTTGAAGATTTTAGACCAGAGAGAGCCTTGCACATGCTACAAAACCTAAACATAGACATCAAGGCAAAGGTTAGAACTTTATCAAAAGGAACACAAGAAAAAGTTGGTTTAATTTTAACTATGAGCCGTGAGGCACAGCTTTACATACTTGATGAGCCTATAGCAGGTGTAGACCCCGCTACAAGAGATTATATTTTAAACACAATAATAGCAAACTACAACCCAAATGCCTCAATAATTATTTCAACACATTTGATAGCAGACATTGAGCAAATCTTAAGTGATGTAATATTTATAAGCTATGGAAACATTGTTCTGCATGACAGTGTAGACAATATTAGGGCAAGAGAGCAAAAGAGCATAGACCAATTGTTCAGGGAGGTATTCAGATGTTAATTAAACTTTTAAAATATGAATTTGCATACATGTTCAAAATTGCGGGACTGTTTTATGCACTAACTGCATTAGTCACACTTTCCATGATTATTCTATCCAACATAGACATTACTAACAACGACCTTTTGTCTCAAGTAGCAGTTATAGCACTTATACTGTATGTAACAAACTTAATCGCCTTAGGCGTAGGATGTTTTATAATTCCTGTTATTAGGTTTTATAAAAATCTGTTTTCATCACAAGGCTACTTAAGCTTTACCATTCCAGTGACACCAACACAGCAACTTTTAGCTAAATTTATAACAAGTTTTACAATGATAATAAGCACATACATTGTAATTATGCTTTCTATCTCTGTGTTTTTTGCGACAGCACCTAGCGAGATTACATATTACAATACTACTGGCGTAGAATTTGATTTTGTTAAAATATTTGTAGCAGTTATTGTCTTATCTCTTATTGCTACTGCCTCTACCCTAATATGTCTTTACGCTGTGTTTAGCATTGGACAAAGATTTAGAAGTAAGATAGGCGCTTCAATAGTTGCTTATATAATCTATTATGTAATAGGTCAAATTCTTCATTTAGCAGTACTTGTACACACATTTACATCTAATGCCTCAACATTTATGTATCTAGGTCAATCAACTTATTTGGATGTAGCGACTATAGCAGATCAAGTTATAGGTCTTTACACAGAATTGCTTTACTATTTGTGCATTCCATCTTTAGCACTTGGAATTGCAGGATTTATTATTGCAAGACATAACTTAAATAAAAAACTAAATTTAGTTTAACATCTATAAAGTGTAGCTCAAGCAAAAATGAGCTACACTTTTTGTTAATCACGATTATAGATTTAAATTAATTTGCTAAACTTCACAAAATTTCAAAAATCAATGTAGGGAGGTGATGCCCAGACGTGCCACTTAGAATTAATTGCGGTAGGGGCGGATATTATCCTCCTAAAAAGTCCGTAATTTCGCCTAAATTTCTTAGGAGGATAATATCCGCCCCTACATTAATTTGTGCGTTTTAACGAATTAATTTAAAACCAAAAATCGCAAGAGACACGTCTGGTCCTGTGTGAGCAGCCGAAAACTAGCGGTTTTAACTAAATTTTCGGACGACCACAGGTCTCCCCTACTACTTTATTAAATTAAAAACTTTACAATTGATTATATTTCCTACATCGCTTTCCTTTGATTTGTGTGAACTGTAGAAAACACAATATACATTTTATGAATTATGCACAATCCCAAAAACGCTATGTTAAAAGATAGCGTTTTTTGTTACATAAGACAGCGTTTTTTGTTACATTGCTGTCTTGTCTTTTGTATTAAGATATTGTATAATACAAACAAATAATTAATTTATGGAGGAACTATTATGAAATCCCAAAACCTAAAGAGAATTTTGTCTATAGTTTTGGCGAGTGCAATGTTAGCTAGTTCAATGGTAACTGCAACATTTGCTACAGAGCAAACAAATAGCGGTGTTTCAATTATCAATGAAACGACCGAAGACAAACCTACAAACCCTGTTGTAGATGATATCTTCAACACATTTGGTTGGACACCTGTAGAGGGCAAAGAGGAATATTTGTCTTACGAGTACACCATAAACGGAACAGACTATGTAGACTGTACCGCTAACCCTCAACCAATTGGCAATATTGATGCAGCGGCTGGAAAAGTAGGAGTTAGACTTAAAGGTCTTACAGAAGATGTAGCTAGCCCTACACTTTTTAATGAAGTTGCTTTTACATCTAACGATGACATTATCATGGACTTTGAAGATGATGCTGATTTAGTTGGTTGGTCTGCTAGAACTGGTACAATTAAAAGAACTATGGATGTTTCAGCTAGTGGTTTATCTTCATTCTTTGTAGGCGGTAAATATAATAACAATGCTAACAACCCAGCCTACACACATAATGTAAACTACACAGTTCCGGGTGGAATACAAAACGATAAATACCTAACAATGAAGTTCTATATAAGCAGTGATCCAGGTGACAGAATGTACATTATGCCGGGTACAGTCTTAGGCGACTATCACCACGGAATAGGCTTTGCTATTGGTGGCAAGGGTTCAAATGGCAGCTACCACGACCAAAATGTGAGCATTCAAGTAGGTAAACACGAAACATTTATCGAGACTGCTAGTGTTGGTTGGCACACAGTAATGTGGGACTACACAGCTACTGATTCAGTTGACCTTTACTATGATGGTGAACTAGTTGATACTATAACTACAGAAGAAGCTATCAGTAAATCTGGTAAAGCAACAACTTCAGCCGAGGGCTTTAGTAATATTCTATTACTTAACTCATGGATGAAGACAGAAAACACTCACTACATAGATGACGTTATAATCTCTAGCAACAAAGATGTTGCAATAGATGTAGCAGATGCACCAACAAACCCTGTAAACGATGATACCGCTAATACATTTGGTTGGACAAATGTTGCAGGATACGATAACGCTACAGACTATGAATACAGCCTAGACGGTGGCGGAACATTTATGACTTGTACATCTAACCCACAAAGCGTTGGCAACAAAGAATTAGATGCTGGCATGGTTATGGTTAGAGTTAAAGCAGGAAGTAATCCGTATGCAGGTGCTGTCCTTAGAAGCACAGAGATGTTCACAGACAGCTTTACAGAGGAATACCGTAATCTATTAAACCTAGTTACTCTAGCTAATGGTTTCTTTGAGGGTGACTACACAGATGCTACAGCATGGACAAACTTTAAAACTGCCCTAGCTAGTGCAAAGTTAATACATGAAGACAGCGCTAATGACGACATAATGGATGCAAGCACCTCACTTATTACAGCGGTTGACGAGCTAAAGAACTGCTTTAGCCTAGGCGCTAACTTAAGATACGACTTCGAGAAAAACGAGTCTGAACTTAATCCTTTCTCTTCACTTATAGGTGATTTCACAAAGGGTGAGCAAGCAAGTATGCACGGCAAAAATTTAACTGATAAATACGATAACAAGTTCGGTGCAGCTTTAACTACAGTTCCTGTAGATGGAATGCACTCAGCATATGCACATTATACATTCCCTGTAGCGGTTGAAGACTATATTGCCGAAATCACATGGCAATCTATGGCAGAGCTAACAGGTACTACAGACATCATGCTTCTTGACGAAAGTGGAGAAAATGGTATAGGTCTGCGTTCAATTCCTGGTAACCAAAGTAATCTATTAATAGTAAAAATGGTTGACGGAGTTGTGACTACAGAAGACACAGAGATAAGAAGACTTAACAACAATGGCTATGCAATTCGTTGGGACTTCGCAAACCCAGATAGCGGTGTAACACTAACTCTTGACGGCAGACATATGGCTGATTTTGCTATGGATTCTTTCCAACAAATAGTAATCAAGACAGACATTACACATGATAACTTCGATGCAATAGCAGGCGAGGAAATTGCAATATTTGACAAACTTCTTTTAATAGAAAAGAACCCAGCAGTTTCTATTGAAATTGGTGAGGATGAGGCTGATATAGGCTATTATGACACATATGAACTACAAAGAATTTTACTTGACATAGTAGGACAAGACCCAAGCTATGATTCAACTGATTTACTAACATACACAGTAAATGAAGAAGGCAAAGATATAGTAGGCGTTACAACAAGTGGTAGCATAGAGCCATTTATGTTCGGCGAGGCTACAGTTACAGTAACTTCTACAAGTGGAGCAACTGACAGCATACTAATTAATTCTGTAGACCTAGTTTCAGAATCAGTATTCCTAACTTCTTCTCCTGTAACAGATATTATAGCGATGGGAGCTCCAGGACAAGACACAAACAACTCTATGCCTGTTGAAGATATAGAGAATGTTAGACTAAATGTAGGAGAGTCTATAGTACTTAACCCAGTTATCTCTCCTGTTGGCACAACAGAAAGACACGTAACATGGGAGTCAAGCAATGAGGATGTATTTGTTGTTAGAGATGGCTTAGTTACAGCTGTAAACTATGGTACAGCTATACTTACAATTACAACTAAAGACGGCTCAAACCTAACTGATACTTGCGTAATCACAGTTGGTGATGACACACATGTGTTTGGTAAAGAAATTTTCGTTGCAACAGACGGCGACGATGTAAGCGGTGACGGTACAATAAATAACCCTTACGCTACAATCGAAAAAGCAAGAGACGTTATAGCCTCTTCAGCATTACCTATGGGCGGAGTAGTAGTCTACTTTAGAGAAGGTATCTACCAAATTACAGACACAATAAACTTTAATGAAGAGCATTCAGGCACAGAAGAGTCTCCAATTGAGTATGCAGCCTACAAAGACGAAGTAGTAAGCTTTAACGGTTCTGTAACAATTGACGCAACTGACTTTGAGTTAGTAGATTCTTCAAGCGATATGTACGACAGAATACACACAGATGCAGTAGATAAAGTATATTCAGTAAATGTTTCAGACCTAGGCGTTAAAGAAAGAGACGTTAGAATGCTAGGACATAGCTCTGGCGGTATCTCTAAATGGGATTTCTCTGACGGACTAAACTTTAGCCTTTCATACTACAGCATGGCACTTAACAACGAACCAATGACACTTGCCCGTTACCCAGATGCTACTGCTCCTGACGACGGAACAATCAAGGTATCTAAGTACACAGAGGCAGGTAGTTTCTCAAGAGGTTGGGAAAACGACGCAATTATTGCTGGTTGGGGTGAGCCTTATGTAGAAGGACTAGAAGACTCTACATTTGCATTCACATCTTCAAGCTTAACAGCAGAGCAACTAGCAAAATGGCAAGCTTCAATAGACCCTGATACATCTGTTGAAAACGCTGGTGGACAAGGTGCTTGGATGTTAGGTTACTGGGGTTCATCTTTCTCTGACCAAACAGTTCCAATTCAATCAATAAATGGAAACGAGGTTAAATCAGCACTTATCAGCCACTATGAAGTAAACGCTAACAAGAGTAAATTCTATGCTTTCAATATTTTTGAAGAATTAAGTTCTCCTGGCGAGTGGTATATAGACCAATTAAGTGATCCAAACAACTTAATGCTATACTTCTATCCACCTACAGGAACAGACATGAGTGACGATACAAACAAAGTAAGCGTTCCTGTTCTTGACACAGTAATGATCAGCATAACTAACGCAAACTACATCACATTCGATGGCATCGACATGGCAAACATGAACAACGGTGTATTTAATGTTTCTGGCGGTAGCTATAACTCAATCGAGAATGCCGACATTACAAACATTGCAGGCACACTTTCAAGAATTGACAACAGTTCAGAAAATCTAGCTAAATTTAACGGCTTTAATATGTGTGATATCGACAACATAGACGGCGGAATTTCCCTAGGCGGTGGCGATACTTACAACCTAGAGCGTGGATATAACTATATTAAAAATTCAAGCATAACAAACTTTAGTATGCAGAACCAATCATACAACCCAGCTATTGGAATGGGCGGAGTTGGTAACATAGTTTCAAACTGTATTCTTTCAGACGCACCTCACAATGGTATGCAGTTTAACGGTCCTGAATCTCTAATGGAATTTTTAGAGATATTCGATGTTCTTAAAAAGACAGGCGACCAAGCTTGTATCTACACTGGTCGTGATACTCTAAATCGTGGTTCAGTTATCAGAAACAGCTATTTCCATGACGTAGCTCATGGTTCAGTTGAAAACTCAGGCGTTTACCTAGACGATGGTAAAGGCGGAGTATTAATAGTAGACAACGTATTTGAAAATACTTCATGGGGTCTAAAATCATCAGGCGGACGTGACGTTGACGTTATAGGCAACACTTTTATCAACCAAGATATGGGTTATGTTACAACACCTGTTGGATATGTAGGTTCAGGTAGCTGGTATACTCACGGATTAAACCTAATTTGTAGCCCAAGCAACTATGATGCAGTAGCAACAGCTCCATGGCAAGATCCAAATTCAGCTTACGGTAGATTTGAACTTCTTTGGGCAACACTAGAGGACGAACCTCTAAAGAGTAAGTACAGCTCAACAATTGACAACACATTTATAAACATAGACCGTACAAAGGGCGTAAACGATACAGAGGCAAGTATAGGCTACAATATCTGGTGTAAATACTGGAAACTTGAAGACTATGAAACAATGATGAGCTATATCTGGGACTGGATGTTCACAAAGAATAATAACGACTTCTCAAACCCAGAAGACGGCAAAGAGTTTAACACAGGTTCAGTTGATGCTTCTTACAAGACAAGATTTGACTTTAGCCTAACAGTAGGCGACGGCATGGGCGAGGTTTCAGACAGCTTTACTGGCGTTGTAAAAGGCGTTACTAAAACTGCTATCGCTACAGCAGCTAAGGGTTACGATTTCGTAAACTGGACAGATGCAAGCGGTAAAGTTATAAGCACAAACCCTGTATATATCACAGAGATGACTTCTAACGTTTCACTAACTGCAAACTTTGCAGAGAAGCCAGAGGCACAAACTTATGAAGTAACAGTAACAGACGGTACAGGTTCAGGCTCTTATGAAGAGGGAACAATTGTAAACATCACAGCTGACACAGCAGAAACAGGCATGGAGTTTGACAAATGGGTAGGTAATGTAACATTTGCAGACGAAACAAGCATGACAACAAGCTTTGAAATGCCAGCAGAAGAAGTTTCAATCACAGCAACTTATAAAGCTAAAGAGCTTCCTCCAGTTGATACAGATTCTACAATCATTATCGAGACAGAAAAAGCTCAAGCAGGCGACGAGGTTATGGTTGACATCACACTAGAGAACAACCCTGGTATCACATCAATGAAATTAGTAGTTGATTATGACGAGGACATGTTAGAGCTAGTAGGTGTAACATTTAATAAAGAGTTCGGCGAAATGACAAGCGCTTTCGAGACAGCAGATGCAAATTCAGTTTTAATTCTAAACTGGGTTGACGGAACAAAAGATTTCGACACAGCTGACATGACATACGCAACACTTAAGTTCAAAGTTAAAGACACAGCAACAGAGGGCGACTTAAGCATTACAGCTTCTTACGACCCAGAAGATGTATTTAACATGAACCAACAAAATGTAGCTTTCGACATTACAGAAGGTAAAGTTGAAGTTGTAGAAGTAGTTATGGGTGACACAAACTCAGACGGATTTATCAACAATAAAGACGTTATGGCGCTACTACAATACACATCAAACATGGGAACTGATATCGATATGATGGCAAGTGACCTAAACGATGACGGCGTAATCGACAATAAAGATGTAATGGTACTATTCTTAATGGTTTCAGAAAGCTTCTAAAACAAATAATTTTGGGCAAGGATAAACTCCTTGCCTAATTTTTTGTGTATGTAGGGGCGGATATTATCCAGACGTGTTGATTAGGATTAGTGATGTAGGGAACGGTCTTGACCGTTCCCTACATCAATTTGTGCGTTTTAACGAATTAATTTTAAATCAAAAATCCTAAGAAGCACAAAGTAAATTTTCAATAGTCATTCACTCTTCACCTTTAGTCCTTAGTCAAATAAGACCCTCCCCTAATATATTTGAGCAAATTTAGCTTTAATCCGTACAATAATTTTCTTGCATAAACATACTACTCGATGTATAATAGTAACAAAACAATAGTTAATTGTTGATATATAACAAGAAAGAGGCACGTAATATGTTTGATGATATAAGCAAAAAAGTATTAGATAAATTGTCGTACACATCTACCTTGGGAAAAAGTTTAAAACAAATATCACTTTCAAAAACACCACTTATTTAATTTTAGAAGATATCGCAAGATATAGGTCTACATATGTTGAAACACTAATCAGTGAGAATATTATAGGTTCAAGATTTAAAAGTGATTATTCAATAATACGTAAATTCAATTAAACGATTACTGTTGGTGGCGGATTCAAACAATGCTTTAATGATGTTTTGGGTTTTAGAATGAAACTTGACAGTTATCCTACTGAATTTCCTGAGTATTTTAGAGTAGCTGATTTGCGAAACGGAAAACAAAAAGATGATGGTTACAGGGCAATACATCTTTATTATCAAAGAGATAACCTAGCATATCCAATTGAAGTACAGTTGTGGTGCGGTAAAGACTTTGATTTTAATATTTGGTTGCATAATTCTGCCTATTTCTATTGGCGCTATGCTTTTAGTTATTGGAAGAGAAATAAATTTTATAAGTTTATTTGGAGGAATTACTATCGCTATTCAATTGTTTCTATTATTTATTACAATCCTCCCAACAGAAAGAGCATTAAGAAAAAACTTTGATAAATATGGTAATCGAAAACAATGAGCTTAATGCACAAATTAATCATCCGTTATCCCTAATAAATAATCTGATGTTGTATCCAAAATTTTCACAAATATCTTAAGTTCAATATCTGTTATAAATCTTTGTCCTGATTCAATTCTTTGGATTGCATTTTTATCTATATCAAGTCCTGCTAATTGGAGTTTTTTTGAAAGTCC
The DNA here is from genome assembly GCA_964370775.1 of uncultured Eubacteriales bacterium. Classification (GTDB taxonomy): domain Bacteria; phylum Bacillota; class Clostridia; order Oscillospirales; family Acutalibacteraceae; genus SIG603. The sequence goes on from CAYJKT010000003.1 coordinate 121,497, forward strand.
ATTTTGAGATAATTTAGGGTTTACTTGTTTTCTTAAAAGTGCAATTTTTTTACCACTAATATTACATGTTCCATCTATATTTTTATTTTTATACATATTAACTCCTTTTTGACATTTACTGCTTGTTTTTATTTTATTATGTGCTATAATAAAATAAAAAAGACATTTACTAGATGTCAAAAGAGGATAATATGAAAATAATTAAATTAATTACAGATTTATTTCCTAAAATTGAAAAAGAGCTAAGTAATGTATTTATTTTTGAATTAATTTCTTGTGATTTTTCGTTTTTGCATAGATTTCATTTCTCATTAGGTTTATTGATACGAAATAAATATATAGGCTGTAATATTGTTTTGTTTAATGAATTTGTAAAAATAGGAATAATTCATGAAGATGATATGTCTGCGTTTATTATAGAATTATTCTATATTTATTGTAAGGAAAAATATTGTAATTAACTAATTAAAGTAATTTAGATTCTTATTTAATATAAATCAACTACTCCACAAAACAATAAATTTTATTATTTACAGAAAGTTAATTAATTGCTATTACTTATTTCATTAGTTATATTGTATAATACTATGGTGAAAAATATATGTAAATAATATTATTTAGGAGTGAATCAATGTTTTCAAAATTTAGCGTAAAAAAACCTCTTACAGTCTATGTTTCTGTATTGATGGTAATTATTTTAGGCTTTGTGTCGTTCTCGAGCATGACACCAGACCTATTGCCCGGAATTAACCTGCCATATGCAGTAGTTATCACAACAAATCCTGGTGCAACACCCGAGGAAATAGAAGAAGAAATAAGTAAACCACTAGAGCAAGCCATGGCAACGGTTGAAAATATCACAGCAATAAGTTCGACGAGTTCCGACAGTGTGTCTATGGTTATGTTAGAGTTTAACGACTCTGCTAATATGGATGCCATTGTACCCGATGTGCGAGAACAAATCAACTCGGTTTCAGGTGCATGGAGCGATATGGTTTCAACTCCTTATATTATACAAATTAACCCTAACCTACTGCCTGTAGGTGTTTATTCTGCCTCATACGAGGGAATGGACAGCATTGAGTTAACAAGCTTTTTAAACGACACTATTTTAAGCGACCTTGAGGGTGTAACAGGTGTTGCGAGCGTTGATGTTAGCGGTAATGTAGAAGAAGAAGTAAGCGTATTAATCTCACAAGAAAAGATTGATATTCTAAATGTGAAAATCAAAAACGCTTTAGACAAACAATTTGCCGAGGCAGAAATTGAACTAAACGAGCAAGAGCAAGAACTTGAAGACGGCAGAAACGAACTTGAAAGCCAGTCAGATTTATTAGACGACTCTCAATCAGCCGTAGAAGAAGGGCAAACAGTTCTAGCACAAGAGACAGCCAAGGCTCAAGCCGAATTAGTCGACCAAAAAATCGAGATTGAAAACACTATAGTAGAACTAAAAAGCCAAATTAGCACTGCAAATCAGTCTTTACCAATGCTAGAGCAAATTTTAGGTATCTTAGTTGAAGTTGGAATGCAGTACGACGACGCACTTGAAAACAAGGCAACACTTGAAACAAAACTTGCCGAGTTAGAGGCAATCGAGGCTCCAACTACAGAGCAAACTGCGGAAATCGCAAACATAAGAATACAACTAGGTTTACTTGATACCACAATAAGCGCATTAAACGCTACACTTTCTGCCTATGGTTATGAAATGGCTGACTTAGATGAAGCAATTGCCCAATATGAAGCCGACATAAAAATGATAACTGATGGTGTGGCTCAAATGGAGGCTACAATAGTAGAGCTTGAAAAAGCCTCTGTGCAAATCACAGCGGGCATGGAAGAGTTAAACAAGCAACAATTAGACGGCTCTATGGATCTTTCAGCTAGTCTATCACAAATAGTTGCTGGGCAATCTGCACTAGACTCCGCCCTACTTCAAATGGATTCAGCCCAAACACAAATCGACAGTGCAAAAGATCAAATTGAAGAACAAAGAGAAGCTGCCTACAAACAGGCTACACTTGATATCACCATGGATATGGTGTCTCAAATTCTTACAGCTCAAAACTTCTCAATGCCAGCTGGCTACATCACAGAGGACGGCGTTGACTACCTTGTTCGTGTAGGTGAAGAGGCTGAAAGCCTTGAAGATTTTGCACAATTACCTATACTTAACACAGGTCTTGACGACGTTGGAATTGTAAGACTAGAGGATGTTGCTGATGTATTTGTAAGCGATAATTCGGCAGAGGTTTATGCAAAAGTAAACGGAGACGACTCTTTAATGCTTTCTTTCACAAAGCAATCTACCTTTGCTACAAAGACAGTTTCAGACAATTTATCTGTTGAGTTTGAAAACCTTGAAGAAGAGTTTGAGGGTTTATCTTTTGCAAAACTTAACGATCAAGGCGACTATATCGACGTTGTTGTTGGAACTGTTATGAACTCACTTATTAGTGGTGCGGTCTTAGCAATATTGATTTTGATATTCTTCCTAAAAGACTTAAGACCAACATTTATTATAGCTTGTTCAATTCCAATTTCTTTACTTTTCGCAATTGTTCTTATGTACTTCTCTGGAATCACACTAAATATTATATCACTTTCTGGTCTTGCGGTTGGTGTTGGTATGCTAGTTGATAACTCGGTTGTTGTTATCGAGAATATATACAGAATGCGTGCAAATGGAGAGTCTGCCTTAAACGCCGCCGTTAAAGGTGCAAGTCAAGTAGCAGGTGCAATTGTTTCATCTACCCTAACTACTGTTTGTGTGTTCTTGCCTATAGTTTTTATAGAGGGAATTACAAGAGATTTATTTGTAGACATGGGTCTTACAGTTGCTTATTCACTGCTAGCTAGTTTGATTGTCGCCTTGACTTTAGTTCCGGCTATGGCATCTGACATGCTTAAAAAAGAGAAGAAACCTAAAAGCTTTATATTAGACAAAGTTACAAACGGATATGAAAGATTAGCAATTAAATCACTTAAACACAAATGGGTCTGCCTAGGTCTTTCTGTGGTTCTATTGATTTCAAGCACAGCAGTGGCTCTTTCAAGAGGATTTATATTCATGCCTAGCATGAGCGGTACTCAAATTTCTGTAACGGTTACAGGCCCTGAGGATGCAACTTTTGAAGAAATGACAGAGCTAGCAGACGAGGTTAGCGCAAGAATTATGGAGATAGACGAGGTAGTAACCGTAGGTGCTTCGATAAGTTCAGGCAGCACAGGTTCAATGTCAATGATGTCTATGACGGGAGGTAGCGGTTCATCGGCTAGTATATATGTGACAATCAGCGAAAACTCTTCAAGAAAAGACAGCGTTATATCTGCCGAGATTGTAGAAAAATGTGCGGATTTAGATGCCCAAGTTGAGGCACAAGGTGCTATGGACATGGGCTCTATGCTAACTTCTATGAGTGGCGAGGGTATATCTGTTAAAGTTTATGGTGAGGACCTAGACAACCTTATAGCAGAGTCAGACAGACTACAAGAAGAGTTAATAAAAGTAGAGGGAATTGCAGAAGTCACTACAAGTATAGCAGATGCAAACCCTGAAATCAGAATAGTAATAGACGAAGAAAAGGCTATGGAAGAAGGCATAATGGTAGCCCAAGTGTATGCAGAAGTTGTAGCACAAATCCAAACAGAAATGCCTTCAAACACTGTAAACTTTAGCGGTGAGATAACCGACTTAGTCATATACAGTGAAGCTAATCAAGAGGTAAATGTGTCTGACATTGAAGACATGGTAATAAGCTACAGCACAATGACAGGCGAGAAAAAAGAGATAGAGCTTTCTAAGATATCCAATATAGTAGAGACTAAAAGCTTAAATTCTGTCGAACGTGAAGATAATAAGAGAGTTTTAACAGTTTCTGCTATAATAGAAGAAGGGCAAAACATCACTATAGCAACAGACAGAGTTAATTCATTTATTGCAGACTATGAACCACTAACAGGAAATACCCTAGACGTTGGCGGCGAGAGTGACACAATCATGGAGGCAATAACACAGTTAGGTTTAATGCTATTATTAGCAGTTGTTATAATCTATTTTATAATGGTAGCACAGTTCCAATCATTTAAATCACCGTTTATCGTTATGTTTACAATTCCTTTAGCATTTACAGGCGGATTTTTAGCACTGCTTGTCACAGGCAAAGAGGTAAGCGTTATTGCAATGGTAGGCTTTGTAATGCTAGCAGGCATTATAGTAAACAATGGTATAGTTTTAATCGATTATATAAACATTCTAAGACTTGATGGTGTCGAAAAGACAAGGGCTATTGTAACAGCTGGTGTTACACGTTTAAGACCTATCTTAATGACATCACTTACAACAGTATTGGGCTTGTTATTTGTAGCTATCGGAACAGGATTCGGTTCAGAGATGATGCAACCTGTGGCAATAGTCTGTATAGGCGGATTGCTATATGCAACCTTAATGAACTTGTTTGTTGTGCCGGCGCTATATGATATATTCAACAAAAAAGAAATGAAAAAGAGATTAGTAGATTAAAGGAGAGAAAAATTATGTTAACTAAAAGTAAAATTGAGTTCATAGAGTTTATGATGAGTGCAGACGTATTACGTTTTGGAAACTTTGTGACAAAAAGTGGAAGAAACACACCATATTTTGTAAACACAGGAAACTACAAGACAGGCGAGCAAATGGCTACACTTGGAAAGTATTATGCTGAGCTTATTAAAGAGAGCATAGGTGAAGAATTTGACTGCATGTTCGGTCCTGCATACAAGGGTATACCACTAGCTACAAGTGTATCTTGTGCATTGTGGAACGAGTACAGCCTTAATCGTCCTTTCTTCTTTAATCGTAAAGAGGAAAAAGACCACGGCGAGGGCGGTAGCATTATAGGCTATAAGCCACAAGACGGCGACAAGGTTATAATCATTGAGGACGTTATCACAGCCGGAACAGCAATAAGAGAGGTTATGCCTATACTAAAGGGTGTTGCCGATACTAAGGTTGAGAATATGTTTATTTCAGTAAACCGCTGTGAAGTTGGCACAACTGAGGGCATTACTGCAATAGACGAGGTGAGCCGTGAATTTGGTATTAAAGTTCATGCAATTGTAACTGTTATGGACATTAAAGAGTATCTATCTTCTAAGGATGAGTTTAAATCACTTGTTCCTTTAATGGAAGATTATATGGCTAAATACTGTGTAATATAAAGCAAAAGGAGCTAGGTTTAAAACCTAGCTCTCAGCCTGTCGAAAAAGGGATATCTTAAAAAATATTACACAAATAATGATTTTGATTGTAGGGGAGGGTCTCTGTGCAGACGTGTTGATTAGGATTTTGGGTGAAAAATAAATTCGTTAAAACTCACAAATTAATGTAGGGGACGGGTTTTCCGTCCCGTGGAAATTTAGCTAAAATATCTAGTTTTTCGGGACGGAAAAAACTAGCAGTTTTAGCTGAGTCCTCACGGGACGGAGTACCCGTCCCCTACATTGTGTCGCATTAAATAAAATGCTTATACTAAACACTTTAATTATTGATTAATAAACTTAAATTCTGATACATCAAACAATCCTTTATCCGTAATCTTTATTTCGGGAATTACAGGCAATGACATAAATGATAACTGAACTATTGGTTCTTCTTCGGTAATTCCTAAGTTTTCATGACAAATATTATGAATTTCTTCAAATTTAGTCTGAACCTCTTCACCTGTTTTGTCACTCATAAGCCCAGCTATTGGCAATTCTAACTGTGAAAGCACCACTGAATCTTTAACAACCACAATTCCTCCACCAATTTTTTCTAATGTTTTTACAGCTAACTCCATGTCTTCATCAGACATGCCTATCACCACAACATTATGTGAGTCATGAGCTATTGTTTGTGCAATTGCACCAGATTTTATACCAAAACCTTTTATAAGCCCTACTCCAACATTTCCAGTGTATTTATGCCTTTCTACTACAGCAATCTTGTTTATGTCAGAGTTTTTATCATATACAAACTCATTTTTATCATTAATATTTACATTAATTTCCACTTTTTTAGTTACAACACCATCACTTAAGACCTGCATTGCGTAAACTTTTGAATTTTTGCAAGTAAGTTTTAGTTTGTCTATGCTAAAATCTTTAATTTTCATAGAATTGCTGACAGATTGAATGTCTGTAGTTTTAATTTTTTTTAAATATTTACCGTTTTCAGCCACAATCTCGCCCTCTATCATGACTTTTTCTACACCGAAGTCTTTAAGATTATTAAGCACCACAATATTAGCCAGTAAACCAGGAGCTATTCCCCCTATTTCATGCAGTCTATAACACTCCGTCGTGTTTATTGTAGCCATTCTAATTGCAGATATCGGGTCAAGACCTTCTTTTACACAAATACGCAAGCAATCATCCATATGCCCCAGTTTAAATATAGTGTCTGGTTCTCTATCGTCGGAACAAAGCAGACAGTATCTTAAATTCTCTTTTGTTATGGCTGGAATTAGTTTTTTTAAGTCTCTACAAGCAGAGCCTTGTCTAAACTCGACATACATTCCTCTTGATATTCTGTCGTTTACTTCTTCTATTGTGCTACATTCGTGATCGGTGCGAATACCGGCGGCTGCATAACCATCGAGTTTTTTCCCTAGCACTTCTGGGGCGTGTCCATCAATAATTTTTCCTGCTAGCCTAGCCGTGAATATTTTAGACATATCCTCGTCTACACAGTTATTTACGCCAACATGGTTCATAAATTCGCCTAAACCTAATACCTCTTTGCGGTTTATATAATCGCACATATCACTTGAGCTAAATATAGCTCCTGTGGTCTCAAAAGGCGTACAAGGAACACAAGACGGCAACATATACTTTATGTCTAGCGCTGTGTCACAGTTTATCATATAATCAAGCCCTTTTTTTCCGCAAACATTTACAATTTCATGTGGGTCAGATATAATTGTTGTTGTTCCTCGTGGCACTAACAGCCTTCCTACTTCAGACGGCGAAACATAGGTTGACTCTATGTGCATATGCGCATCAATAAACCCAGCAGACACATAAGAACCGTTAAGATCAATCTCTATTCCGCCGTTATAATCACCTATGCCTACAATGTATTTTCCACAAATTGCAATGTTACCCTCTATAATTTTACCTTGATAGACATCTACAATTTTGCCATTTTTAAGAACCATGTCTGCTTGTCTTCTGCCATTTGCCACGTCAATAATATTTATCATTTCTAATCTATTCATTTTATATATTCCTTTCGTGATTTAAACAAATAAATGTAAAAAATCCCACTTACAAAGATAACAGAGTGTCATCTTCGTAAGTAGGATTTAGGATTCCTGTAGAGACCCCTGAACCATTTTTACAGGGTTATACGAAATATTATAGTATATTTATATAATCAGAATACACTATTTATTTACATTTGTCAATAGCTTTTTATTGAACAAATTTATTAATATGTTTATTATTGATTTTCATAATTATTAATCCAGCAAATGCACACAAAATTGTGGTAATCAAAAACACATGCACAGGTGTAAGATTTAATTTTAGAACTCCAATAAACAACATGTTTACAGCCATAATCACTAACGGATGTGCATAATACGACACATTTGAAAGTATTTTAGTAGTGTTAGAAAGCTTTTCTCTTCCAGGTAAAGGGTGTTTAAACAACAAGATCAAAGTCAAGCAAACTACTGGGTATAACATAATAGTAGTTAAAACGTGGGTTTGCAATTCAAAGTAATCGATTATAAAGACCTCTGCAACCTCTAGTGAGCATAAAATTAAAAATACAATAACTAGCCAAATTGCGTTAAATTTTTCAAACCTATTCTTAATTAGCTCTACTACATAACCAATCACAAAAAACGGAAATCCCATAAACACAATTCGTCTTATCGCCTCAAAGTCAGAAAAATTATATAAACTACCTAAAACAGGAATATTTGTTCCTAACTCATAATAAGCCGAGCCTAAAACACTTATTAAGTATGCTAAAATAGATATTGGAACTACAAATTTAAAACACTTAATTTTGTAAATTAATGTTGTTATGCAGATAGAATATATAAGCGCTGGGAAGAACCAAAAATGATACCAACTGCCATAAAAAATAAAATCTATAAAAAAATCTATAAAAAAACTAACTGTAAGCTCTCCGCTAATAGACTTCATCAGCACTTCTTCTAATAAATAGACTGCACTCCAAACTGCATATACAAGTATTATTCTGGATATATACTTTAAGAATATTTTTTGACCTGTAACTAGTTTTTTTATATAGAAAAAGCCTGCTACAGCAAAAAAGAAGGGAACTGTGGTTCTTGAAATTATTTGAATAAGAGTATAACCTTGTTCAGCAGTAGTCGTGTCTACTAATAAGGTGTGCATTCCTATAACCATTATTGCACATATGTACCTAAAAATATCTATTGAATTATTTCTTACTTTTGCCATTTTTTCTTTCCTTTAAATTATAATATTGGGGTGGATAATATCCAGACTTAGACATGTTTATTAAGATTTTGGATATAAATAAACTCGTTTAAACGCACAAATTAATGTAGGGAACGGTCTTGACCGTTCCGAAAACTCGGAGTTTTAGCTAAATTTCATCGGAACGGTCAAGACCGTTCCCTACATCACTAATCCTAAGAGGCATGTCTACATAAAATTTACTCCTAGCAAAACTTGGAGTGATACGGGTGTCGAGCCTTCTCGACTAATTATCCGCAATTTAGCTCTTGCTTTATTTCGGGCAAAAAATTT
>CAYJKT010000004.1:0-74984 GCA_964370775.1 uncultured Eubacteriales bacterium
GTAAGTACAGTAATGTATTCAGCTTGGCAGTACTAATAGGTCGAGGGCTTGACCATAGTTTTTACTTGAGTTAAGTCTACCACAAACCAACCCCTTCTATCCATTGTTTCTGTTCAGTTTTCAGGGTATTAACCCTTTGTTAAGAGTATCGATAAGATGCTCTTTTTTTGTGCGTAAAATACTATTTTTGTAAGCCTTTTTCGACCCTATATTTAAAATTCAGTATCCTTTTTAGTATATATACTTATTTTTGTTATTCCTTTAAAGTTTCTGTTTCTGATAACGCTGCCAGATCCTCAACTTCTTTTTTTCGTTTTTTAGCATAAAATTCTTGTATATATGGCAAATAAAATCTTGCTAATTTATCTAAAACTTCCTGATCTACTTCAAAAGAACCACGATTATCGTATATGATATGTGTTATTGTTTCGCGTAATCTTTGTAAAATATATTTGAACATCTCTTTATTAAACTTCATTAATTCTCCTTAATACACTGTCATTTCAAAATTGTTTTCTAAATCTTCACCTGTGTGTTTATGACCTTTTGCTTGTTTCTTTTCGATTAATTTTTGCAGCGATTTTTTATCAATTTTTCCTTGCCTTGATGTTATTGGAATATCGGTGTCAAGAAGGCCCATAGCTGAACCAACGCCGACAGCAGTACCCACAATGGCAGTAGCGCCATTAGAGATAATATCCACATCGGTGAGCATTCTACTTGTGGTAATCTCAGTTTCGGCAGTTTGAATTTCGCCATAAAGGAGGATTTCTCTTTCGACTTCCCAGCCAGTTCTAACAACGTTTTCAGCTCTGTCAGCTGTGTAGATATTTTCTGTAAATCTGTCGCTGCTGGCAAACTCTTCACTTGATTTCGTATCGCAATAATCACGTCGCACATTAGCTTTTGATCTTCCATTATCCAATTCAGCCCATCTTTCAAAGCTATTTGATTCTGTTGAAGTTGGTTCAAATCTTCTATCGTCAGTGGTTTTGCCATCGGTGGTGTCATCGGTTGTCGATTTCTCTGTTTGAGTTCTTCCAAAGAAGTTTTCTCGTATTCTAAACTCATTTTCTAAATTATCCTTTTAATTTGTTTCTCATGTGAAGTGGGTTCGGGCTTCTGCCCGACGAGCGAGATGCATCGGACATCGACGGCTTGTCGGCGTACACACGAATGCTATGCAAAGGGGTGATTATGTAGGTTGTCCGAAATCTGTGGCAATTGGGGGTGTGATTATAACAGAAAATGGTATTGATGTATCTGTGCAGACTTCGATTTTGAGTGTCAAAGTCATGCAGATTTGCGTGCTTGTGGCAGTTATTTTTGCCGAGTGGAGCAAGTACCCTATGAGCGATTTCAAGTGTCACAAAGGCTGTTATTTCTTTGCTTACGACTGTTTTTTTTCGCTCTATTAGGCTGGGGTGATGTAACTACCCTAGGAGAGATAGTTGTCATCTCAGACATCGGTGTTGACTGTGGTCAAGTGACCTCAAAATCGATTCTGGTACGATACCTATATTACAGAAAACAGGGGCGATAGGGCGATTATTTCAAGAGTCGATTTTTATCGCCACTTTCTAAAGATACAAGGGTCGATAATTCAGTTGGATTTGTACTCCAAAAACAGGCGCCTTCCATTAATTTTTCAATAGCTTTTACAACCTTGCTGTCCTTAATATTTAGCTCACTCATACTATCAGAAAGTAAAATCCAAATATTATCTTCGCAGCGCTGAAGTTCAATTTCACGCTTTTGAACATCTCTGCCGACCAAATGTAGAGTGGCATATTCTTCACCACGAGTATCTTGTGCAAGCACCATCATTGTGTCAGCTGCACCTTGCTAACCGGTTGAGCCAGTGATTTGATTAAAAATATCAGTATCTTTTTGTTTTCTAAGGTGATGGACTAACACGATTGCAATTTTAAATTCATCGGCAAGATTTTTCAAAATACTGATATCATCATAATCAAAGATATAATTACTCTCGGTGTTTCTGCGAACTTTTTGCAGGGTATCAATAATAATTAAATTTGTGTCAGGGTATTCGTAAATAAAATTTCTAATTCTACTTTCAAGTTCGCCACCCATTTTTGAAATCCCAAACTGATTCGCCTTTTGCAACTTGCATCGCAAGCAAAAAAGAAAACCACGATTTACCCACCTTGCCAAGCCCACCGAAGATAGTTAGTCCTCGTGGTAAAATCTCATCAACGATAAATGGTGTTTGCTCAATTTTTTTGCAAATAGTTCTGATGTTGTGATTGTGTTAAATTTTTTCATAATGCTTATCCTTTCTCTTTTTAATAAATAGTTATAAATAAAAGGAGATTTTTTAGCAGTTAAAACTTTGGTGGGCTTGTAGCCTATGTGTTTAAGTCAATGTAAAAAAAACCCTATACTATATAGGACACTAAAGATAGGTTTGTAAACCAAAAAAAGAAATCTTATGTTTCCATAAGACTTCTTAATTTTTGAAGGAGTTTATTTAGGCGCTTTGAAATTGCCATTTTACTAATGCCAAACTTTTCACCAACCTTTTGCATACTTAAATTTTCATAGTAATAATGAAAAATTAACTTTTGCTCATCAGCTGTTAAAAGTTTAATTGCTTTTAGTAAAGTTTCTTTTTTAGATTTTAAAAACAAGTCATGAATAATAGTATCTTCATTTATAATCCCGCTAATAGTAAGATTGACAGCGTTGACAGAACAAAGATGCTTCTCAATTTTGTCAATAGTTTCACTCGAGATTAATATTAAGTTAATTTTATTGAAGAATTAGCTTTAATATAGTATAATAGCCTCTATGGTACCCCAAATCAAAGATCTTGACCATGATGAGGTCATTTTACTCGGGATTAGTATAACTTTGGTTGACACACTAAAACAACGAAAGGTTCTCATATTTATGAAAAAGAATAGGTTAGATTTTTTTAATAGTAGAAATATTACGGTTTTTACCATATTGTCGTTTATCATAATACTAATGACAATAGTAACAGGCAATATATATATGAACTCATCTGTTGAGCAAGAAAGTTTAGCACAACAAAACAGACTAGAACTTGTTTTGCTAGGTAAAGAGTTATCTGCTGGGTCTGACTATCTTACAGATGAAGTGCGAAAATTTGCAATTACAGGCGAGTTAGAACATCTATATAACTTTTGGCATGAAGTCAACGTTGTGAAAAGCCGTGACAATGTTATAACACAGCTTGAAAATTATGATATGCTAGATAATGAAGCAGATTATTTGGTGGAGGCTAAGAAATATTCTGACGAGTTAATATCTATTGAAGAAGCATCTATGAAAATGATTTTAATCGCTAATGATGTTGTGCCAAATGATAGCATGGACGAGGAGATGAACGAGTATATTTCTTATGTTCTCAGCACCGATAATTATGATTTTATAGATGACTTAAACCAAAATGAGTTAAGAGATATGGCAGTTGAACTTCTTTATGATGAAACTTATTTAGATTATAAAGATAAAATAATGACACCTATAGATAATTTTAACACTGTATTTAGTCAAAGGCTAGACACAGAGGTTAGCGAGATGACAAGGACAAGGCAAATTGCATCGATAGGGCAATTTATAGGTTCTGTTTTTGCAATATTTATTTTGGTTATTACATTAATAGGTTTTAACTCGTTATATATTAAACCTGTTAAAAAATATAGTAATGATATTACTAGGATAATAGAGAAGTCTAATTTTAGTGCGAGTTTTTCAGGAATGAAACTCAAGCCGAGAGGTGCGACAGAGCTTAAATTGTTGGGCATACACTTTAATAATTTATCTAAGATGTTAAAAAAAGAGCTTGAAGTATCTGAAAAATCCCAAGAAGAAATGAGGATTGCGAAAGAAGAAGCAGATAAGGCAAATAATTCTAAGAGCGAATTTTTAGCTAGTATGAGCCACGAGCTTAGAACACCTCTTAATGCGATAAGTGGATATTTATATCTGTTAGAGGACACTAATTTAAGCGAAGAACAAATAAAGTATTCTAGCAGTATAGGTGATGCATCTGACAATTTATTAGAGCTTATAAGTGAGGTGCTTGATTTTTCTAAAATTGAAGCTGGGCGCATGATTTTTGAATATACGAACTTTGATCTAATTAAACTTGTTGATAGCATACGTAGTATTATGGATAACACTGCAAATACTAAGGGAATTGCGTTTAAATGCGAGCTTGATGAAAATTTACCTAGGTACATAAAAGGTGATGCACTGCGTTTAAGACAGCTTTTGATTAATCTTATCGGCAATGCTATAAAGTTTACGGATGAGGGCGAAGTGAGTTTATTGGTTAAACTTAAACACACCGAAAATGACAATCTTACTATGTGTTTTAGCGTGAAAGATAGTGGTATTGGCATTAAGAAAGAAAATCTTGAACTGATATTCCAACCATTTGTTCAAGCTACTGAGGGAACTAGTCGTAAGTATGGTGGTACAGGGCTTGGGCTTGCAATTTGCAAAAGAATTGTAGAGGGTATAAGCGATGACAGATATAGATTAGAGATTGACTCACACGAGGGTGTAGGCTCTACGTTTTCGTTTTTAATGGATTTCACTGTTGGTGAAAAGGAAGTTAAAGACAAAGAAAGTGCTAGTGTGCTTGATATAGGTAAAAAAGTGTTGCTTATTGATGACAACGAAATTAATCTATTTATGCAAAGTGAAATAATTAAAAAGAGTGGTCTGTTGGTTGATACAGCACTAAGTGGTAAAATAGCAATTGAACTAACTCAAAATACAAAGTATGATATGATTTTAACGGATATAAGAATGCCTGATATGGACGGATATGAAACAGTTAAAATTATAAGAAAAAATCCACTTTACATAGATGTTCCTATCCTTGCGCTAACAGCAGATGTTGTTACAGAGGTTGATGACAAAATTTTAGTAGCTGGAATGAACGACATTGCGCACAAACCACTTAAACCAGAGAAATTAAATCAATTGATAAAAAAATACTTTAATATATCTAGAACTGCTCCTAAAATGTTGATTACAGATAGCAATAGATTGTTTGTTTTTAATAAAGCATTACAAAATATAGACGGCAACTCCGTGCTTTTATTTAGGCTAGTTAGTAAGTTTATTAAGGGCCACACAGAAAACATGGTGTATGTGAAGTCGCATATTAAGTCTAACAACTACGGAAATGCTACAAGAATACTTCATAATATTATTGGTGTGTCAGGCAATTTATGTTGCGATAAACTAAGCAAGGTTTCGTCTGAATTAAAAACAGAGTTGAAAAACGGAACACATGATAATCTTGAAGAATTTATGCGTATATCTGAAGCAACACTAAGCGAGATGAAAGATTATTTAGAGGCAAATCCGATTGAAACAAGTGATGAAAACAGTGGGACAATAAAGGAAGCCTTAACACAGATATTAACCTTATGTAATGAATTTGATATTTCTGCTGTAGATATATTAGAGAGCAATAAGAATAAATTTTACACTGCATTGCCGTACGAAACGGTGCAGATATTAGAAAGTGCTTTGCAAAATTATGACTTTGTTACATCTAGTGATATTGCAGAAGAACTGATAAAAGTTTGTGAAATAACTAGTTAAAGGAGTAAAATATGTATCATATACTACTGGTAGAAGATGATAAGTCTTTACGTTATTTGTATTCACGCATGAAAGTGTTTTCAGAATGTGATTGTAGCATTATGGCACAAGCTGGTAATGGTAGAGAAGCTTTGCAAATGCTTGAAAAAGAGAAGTTTGACATAATTATTACCGATATTAGAATGCCCATACTAGACGGACTTTCCTTATTAAAAGAGATTAAAGCTAGAGGAATTGAAAGCTTTGTGATACTTGTTAGTTCGTATGACGAATTTGAATATGCAAGGCAAGGGCTTATACTTGGAGCTATAGATTATATTGTAAAACCCGTGAAAGAAGATGAGCTTAGAGATGCTTTAAACAGAGCTAAAGCAAGTATTCAAGAAAAAAACTTAATGAGTAATGAAAACGAAATAGTTATAAAAGTGGCACAGAGATTATTTGAAGATTATGAAAACGATGCTTTTTTAAAGCGTGTAACCGAGTTTGTATCTAAGGCTAGTAAAGAGAATTTAAACTTTGGTATGGAAGAAATCGCTTGCATGATGAGCCTTAACAAAGATTATTTTGGGAAAATATTTAAGCAAAAAACAGGTATAGGCTTTGGTAATTTTTGCACAGAGTTTAAAATAGAGTATGCAAAGAAGCTATTGTTAGCAGGCAACAAGAATTATGAGATAGCAGATATGCTAGGGTATGCGTCTGTGGACTATTTTACTAAGGTATTTAAAGATAATGTAGGCATGACACCAACTAAGTTTAAAGAGAATATCTGATTTTTATAGGTTTTTATCTTGTTTTTGAGGTATCAACATTAATTTATCTGTGGTAATATATAGGTACAGTAAAGACGAAAGGAGACTGACAAGATGGAAAATTATGTGATAACTATTGCAAGAGGATTTGGAAGTGGTGGAAAGCAGATAGGGTTAGCACTTGCAAAGCAACTTGGAATTCCATGTTACGAAAGTCAAATTTTATCATTAGCTTCTAATTATAGTGGAATTAGCAAAAAGCTGTTTTCGCAAGTTGATGAAAAACTAAAAAGACATCATCTTATAAAAAGAATTATGAAAGCACCGAATGTGGACGACATTGTTCAGCCAACGGATAAAAGCTTTGTATCAGATATAAACTTATTTAATATTCAAGCAAAGATTATTAAAGAACTAGCTAAAAATCAGTCTTGTGTAATAATAGGAAAATGTGGAAATCATTTACTTAGTAACTATGACAATGTTGTCAGTGTCTATGTAGAAGCACCACGTTCTTATTGCAGAGAGAGTATTAAAGAACTGCTTGGAGTAGAAGATGACGAAGCAAACAAAATGATTTATCAAACAGATAAATACAGAGCAGACTATTACAAGTATTATACAGGTGGAGAGCTTTGGACTAACCCAGTGTTATATGATATGACATTGAACACGGCTAGAGTAGGAAGAGAAAAAGCTACTACTTTGATAATAGATTACCTAAAAATTAAATTTGGCGATGATGTGTTAGATAAAAAAGGCACAGCAGACAACGACAAAGCATTGAAAGCTCTTGCACTAGAGTTTGAAAAAGTATAATTACATATTATTTTTGACAAAGAAGTCATTATCTTTATAAAAAAGATAGTGGCTTTTTATATTTTAAACATTATTTAAGAAGGAGAATGAACAATGAAAAACGGATTATTTAAAAGGATTTTAGCAGCTGGTGTGCTTACAGTGTTCACAGCAGTATCACTAGTAGGTTGCACACAAGCATCAGGCGGAGAAGCAGAAGAAACTGTAAAAGTTGGTTTGCTACACTCACTAACAGGTTCAATGGCTATTAGTGAAAAAGCTGTACGTGATGCAGAGATTTTAGCGATAGAAGAAATCAATGCGGCAGGTGGCGTTTTAGGTAAACAAATTGAATACGTTGAAGAAGACGGAGCTTCTGACCCATCTACTTTTGCTGCAAAAGCTGAAAAACTAATTGATAGCGAAGACGTTGCAACTGTTTTTGGTTGCTGGACATCATCTTCAAGAAAAGCAGTAAAATCTATTTTTGAAGATTACAATGCACTATTATGGTACCCAGTTCAATACGAAGGAATGGAAGACAGCTCTAATATCGTATATACTGGTGCTGCTCCAAACCAACAAATTGTTCCTGCAATTGAGTACTTAATCGAGCAAGGTTACGAAGACTTTTTCCTATTAGGTTCTGACTACGTTTTCCCAAGAACAGCTAACATGATTATAACTGCACAAGTTGAGGCAGCTGGCTTAAATGTAGTTGGTGAAGAATATGCTGATATGGATCAAACTGATTTTGCTGCTATTATATCAAAAATTGAAGAAGCAGACCCAGATGTTATCATCAACACACTAAATGGTACAGGTAATGTGTCTTTCTTTAAACAAATGTCAGAGAAAAACTACACATCAGAAGATTATATGACAATGTCATTCTCAATAGCTGAGGAAGAAGTTGCTACTATTGGTGCAAGTATTCTTGAAAATCACTTAGTATCTTGGAACTACTACCAAACAACAGAGACAGAGGCAAATGACGCTTTTGTTGCGGCATATAAAGAAGCGTTTGGCGAAGATAGAGTTACATCTGACCCAGCAGAAGCAGCTTATGATGCAGTGTATTTATGGAAAGCGGCTGTAGAAAAAGCAGGTAGCTTTGAAGTAGACGCAGTTTTAGAAGCGATTAGCACAGGTGAAGTTTCATTTGATGCACCAGAGGGAACTGTTACAATTAACGGAGAAAACCAACACCTTGCAAAACCTGTAAGAATTGGTGAAGTAAGTGCAGACGGACTTATCTATGAAATATATTCAACTGATTCACCAGTTGACCCAGACCCATACCTAACAACTTATGATTGGGCAGTAGAAGCTGGAATTCAACCATTAGAATAAATTAATGTTAGAACTTTGTTAGGGTGGATAAATATTCACCCTAGCAGATTTAACAGTTTAATGCTATTCCCTTAACGGATAAAAGTGTTTGTGTGTTAAGGGAATGGCATTTGAAAAATGTGATTACAAAACCTTATTTGAGGAAGGAAAAGTTATATGGAACAATTAGTTACCACCATATTTAACGGAGCAAGTTTGACATCTATAATATTGCTTACATCACTAGGGTTATCCATTACTTTTGGATTAATGCGAGTAATAAATATGGCACACGGAGAATTTTTAATGATAGGCGCATATACAACTTATGTTGTTCAAAATCTTGTAGCAAGCTTTGTATCTCCTGAACATCAGAGCATATATTACATAATTGCTATACCTACTGCGTTTTTGGTATCATTCCTTATTGGAAGTTTGCTTGAAAAACTTGTTATTGCAAGGCTTTATGGCAGAGAGATAGATTCTTTGCTTGCAACATTCGGAATAAGCTTAATTTTGCAACAAGCAGCTAGGTCAATTTTTGGCACACAAGGCGTTAACGTTACTGCTCCTGAATTTTTACAAGGTGGTATAGAAGTTGGCGGCGTGACATTCTCATATAACAGATTGTTTATTATAGGGCTTGTAATATTCTCTTTGCTTGGCGTTTGGTTTGTTATGCATAAATCAGGTTTTGGCAAACAAATGAGAGCAGTAATGCAAAACAGAGCTATGGCACAATGTATGGGTATAAATTCTAGAAGAGTAGATAATATAACCTTTGCGATGGGTTCAGGTATTGCTGGAATTGCAGGATGTTCAATTGCACTTTTAGGCTCTATTGACTCTACAATAGGTCAAAGCTACATAGTAAATGCATTTATGGTAGTTGTGCTTGGTGGTGTAGGAAATCTTGCAGGAACAGTGATAGGTTCAGGAATTGTTGGTTTTGCAAGCATTTTTACAGAGAATTACACTTCATCTATGATAGCAAAAGCGATAGTGTTATTAATTGTTATTATTTTCCTACAAAAACGTCCACAAGGTTTATTTGTGATTAAAAGCAGAAGTTTAGATTAGTAAAGGAGAGTTATTATGAATTTAATCAAAAAAAATCCAAGTAACTCTTGCTTTGGTGCAATAGTTATTATATTAGCAGTAATGCCTCTTTTGCTTAATATGGGAATATTAAGTGGTGGCTCAGACATTATTTTTATTGGAAAATGTATAGCGTTTGCTATTGTCGCAATTGGTTTAGATTTAATTTGGGGTTATACTGGAATTTTAAGTTTAGGGCATGGTTTATATTTTGCACTTGGTGGTTACGCAATGGGTATGTACTTAAAATTGCAAAGCACAGAGGGTGGAATAACTGACTTTATGCATATTGGTGGCTTAACAGAGCTTCCGTTGATTTGGAAACCGTTTTTATCATTTCCGTTAACTATTTTAATGATACTTGTCGTGCCTGCACTTGTTGCTGGATTAATAGGATATTTTATTTTTAAAAACAGAGTAAAAGGCGTGTATTTTTCTATTATATCTCAGGCATTAACATGGGCGGCGTACTCAATCTTTATAGCATTATCTCCTTATACAAACGGAAACGTAGGTATTACAGAGATTAAATCAGTTTTTGGAAGCGTAAAAGGAGACGCTAACAGAGACAACATGTTTTTGTTATTCTATGTAGCGATAATTATTTTGATTTTGGTTTATGTTGTTGCTAAGTTTTTGGTGGAGCGTAAATTTGGTAAGATATTGATAGCGATTAGAGACGGAGAAAACAGAACATATTTTTCAGGATACAATGTTAGCTCATACAAAACATTTATCTACATTTTGTCAGCAGTGATAGCTTCTATAGCTGGTGCGTTATTTGTGAACTTTAACGGAAGTATCACACCATCAGAGATGACAATTTCTTATTCTATCACTATGGTTATTTGGGTTGCAGTTGGTGGCAGAGGCACGATAATTGGCGCGGTAATCGGTGCATTCTTAATTAATATTGCAGAATATAATTTAAGCTCAGGCGCTACTGTAGAAATTTGGCAATACATAATAGGTGGAATATTCTGCTTAACAATTTTGTTCTTTAAAGGTGGTATAGTTGGCATAGTTAAGGAGCAATTACCAGCGTATATTAGAAAAGTTAGAGCTAAAAAAGTAGCATAGATAAATAAATCTTTTATCATATATAGACTTCGCATGATAGAGGTATAATATATTTTTGCACCGAGCGAAGCGGTGGAATGGAGCATTATTATGGAAAATACAAAAGTGCTAGATATAAAGAGTGTATCTGTTGTGTTTGATGGATTTCAAGCTTTAACAGATGTGAAAGCACAGGTTATGCGCAACACAATACATTTTTTTATAGGCCCAAATGGTGCTGGTAAAACAACTCTTTTAGATATAATTTGCGCAAAAACAAAGCCGACATCAGGTACAGTAAAGTATTATCCAGAGGGTAGAGAGCCTGTTAGACTAACTGGAATGAAAGAATATAAAATAGTTGGCGAGGGTATAGGCAGAAAGTTTCAAGTGCCGTCTGTGTTTATCAACCTAACGGTTAAAGAAAATATGATACTTGCTTTAAAGGGCAACAAAGGTATAATAGACAGCATTTTTAAAAAGCCGACTAATGAAGACATGGAAAATATAAGCAGTGTGTTAGAACGAGTTAGATTAACTCATAGGCTAGATGTAAGAGCCGGCACTTTGGCACACGGAGAAAAACAATGGCTAGAAATTGCAATGCAGTTAGTGCAAAAACCAGAGATAATTATGCTTGATGAACCAGCAGCTGGAATGGGTAAAGAGGAGACATATCGCAGTGGTGAAATCTTAAAAGAGATAAAAAAAGATTGCACAATTATAGTTATAGAACATGATATGGAATTTGTTAAGCAAGTGGCTGATATTGTTACAGTTTTACACGAGGGTAAAGTGCTTATGGAAGGTAGCATTGATGAAGTTTTAGCAGACAAAACAGTTCAGTCTGTGTATCTTGGAAGAGGAGGAGAAAAAGATGCTTGATATTAAGGGTGTAAGCTGTTATTACGGCGAAAGCTTAGTTATAGAAGACCTTAACTTTCATGTTCCAAAAGGCGAGATAGTAAGCTTGATAGGCAGGAACGGTGTAGGCAAAAGCACTACATTAAAAAGCATTATGGGACTTGTGAAAACTCCTAACGGAAGCATAACATTTAATGGTGAAGATATTATTAAAGTTCCAACCTATAACAGAGTGAAAAAGGGTATAGGATATGTACCACAAGGCAGAGATATTTTTCCTCAAATGACAGTAGCAGAAAATATTGAGCTAGGACTACAACCTTTAGGTGGTAAAGGTAAAATACCTGATTATATTTACGATTTATTCCCTGTGCTTCCAAAATTTGCGAAGCGTAAGGGAGGAGATTTATCAGGAGGACAGCAACAACAGCTTGCAATTGCTAGAGCATTAGTGGCTAACCCTGAGATATTAATTCTTGACGAACCAACAGAGGGCATACAGCCGTCTATAATAAAAGATATAGGTAAAGCTATTAGAAAAGTTAATGAATGGAAAGGTATCACAGTATTAATTGTTGAACAATATCTTGACTTTGTCATGGAAAATAGTACAATAGTAAATGTTATGGAAAGAGGAGAAATTATCTATAGCAATAAAACTAAAGACAGTAATGTTACAGAGATACAAAAAATCATGACTGAATAATGGAGAAAAGTTTATGAAAAACACTGAGACTGTTATGATAGTAGACGATGCACCTGAGCATATTGCGTTTGCAGGGGCAATACTTAGAAACGCAGGCTACAAAGTTATTGCTGCAACTAGTGGCGAAACAGCATTGAACATATTAACAAAAACTATACCAGATTTAATTGTGCTTGATATTAATATGAGTGGAATGAATGGGTTAGATGTGTGCCGAAAAATAAGAGAAGACAAACAGCTTGGTGAAATTCCAATAATATTTCTAACGGAAGAAAAATCCTCTGATATAATAGCAGAGGGTTTTTGTGCTGGTTGTTCGGATTATGTAACAAAGCCATTTGTAAAAGCAGAATACCTTGCAAGAATAAGCACTCATCTAAAAATAGCAAGGCACCAAAAAGAGCTGTTAGAGTCTTATAACGAACTTAACATGTTTTGCTCTGCTGTATCGCACGACTTAAAATCGCCATTAAATGTGATGAACATGCTTATAAAAGAAATGGAAAAAGAGCTGAGTGAAAAAAATGATGACTACGAAATTCAACTAGGCGAGCTTTTATCGTTAGTAGATGATAAATCTATAACGCTTATAAAAATGATAGAAAGATTGCTAGATTTTTCTAGAATGTGCAACATAAAACCTCTAATAAAAAAGCTAGATTTAAAAGATATTATATCGAATGTATTTAACGAGCTAACCATATTACAATCTGGAAGAAAAATCAGCCTTAAAATTCATGATATGCATGATATAAAAGGTGACGAAGTACTGATAAAGCAATTGGTAGAGAATATAATAAGCAATTCTATAAAGTTTACAAAACACAAGAAAAATGCTATAATAGAAGTAAAATCTGCTAAAGAAAATAATTATACGGTTATAAGTATTAAAGATAACGGTATTGGCTTTGACATGACGTATAAAGATGCTTTGTTCAAGATATTTAGCAGACTACACGATGACATAGAGTATGAGGGCAACGGTGTAGGGCTTGTTTTGATAGACAGTATAATGAAAAGGCACGGAGGATATGTGGATATAAGTTCTGTTATAAATGAGGGAACAGAGATAAAACTGTATTTTAAAGATAACATGTAAAGAGAGGGAAATTTTATGCGTTTGACACCCAGAGAACTTGATAAATTAATGTTGCATTATGCTGGTAATGTAGCAAAGCAACGCCTTGACAGAGGTGTAAAGTTGAATTATCCAGAGGCGATAGCATATATATCTGCACAGCTTTTAGAAAAAGCAAGAGACGGAATGTCTGTGGCAGAGCTTATGCAAGAGGGCAGAAAAATACTGAGTGCTAAGGACGTAATGGACGGAGTAGCAGAAATGATACACGAGATACAAATTGAAGCTACTTTTCCAGACGGCACAAAGCTTGTAACAGTGCACGACCCGATTGAATGTACTAATAAAATAATTCCAGGGGAAATCATACCAAAAGAGGGTACTATTATTCTGAACGAGGGCAAAGAAACCTGTGAGATAGATGTTACTAACACAGCAGATAGACCAGTGCAAGTTGGTTCACATTTTCACTTTTTTGAGGTTAATAAGTCGCTTAGTTTTGACAGAAAAAAATCATTTGGTATGCGTCTTGATATTCCGTCAGGCACAGCATTAAGATTTGAACCAGGCGAGACAAAGTCCGTAAGTTTAACAAAAATAGGTGGAAGCCGTGAGGGATATGGATTAAACGCACTTGTTAATGGCTGCTTTGATGATGAAACAGTTAAAAGCGAAGCCATAAAAAAAGCCGAAAACCTAGGCTTTAAGGGGATATAAGATTGTATTAATCAAGTGAAAGGAATGAGAATATATGTATGAAATAAGCAGAAAAGCATACGCAGATATGTTCGGTCCAACTACTGGAGACAGAGTGCGTTTAGCTGATACATCGCTTTTGATAGAGATAGAAAATGATTTTACTGTTTATGGTGACGAGGCAAAATTTGGCGGCGGAAAGTCAATTCGTGACGGAATGGGACAATCTAGCTTGCATAAAGATGATGAGTGTCTTGATACTGTTATCACTAACGTTGTGGTTGTTGACGCTAGTGGAATATATAAAGCAGATGTTGGAATAAAAGGTGGTAAGATTACAGGTATTGGAAAATCAGGTAATCCTCATATCATGGATGGTGTTAGCGATAACATGATAATTGGTGCGTCTACAGAGGCGATAGCTGGCGAGGGGTTAATTCTTACAGCTGGTGGAATTGACACACACATTCATTTTATATCACCAACACAGGTTCACACAGCATTATACAGTGGTGTCACTACAATGATAGGTGGAGGAACAGGCCCTGCTGACGGAACAAATGCGACAACGTGTACTCCAGGAGATTTTAACATTGAGATGATGTTAAAAGCAGCAGAGACTTTACCTATGAATTTAGGCTTTTTGGGCAAAGGTAATTGTGCTGAGGAAGAACCAATAATAGAGCAGATAAAAAGTGGTGTTGTAGGCTTAAAATTGCATGAAGACTGGGGCTCTACACCAGCTGCTATAGATAAATGCTTAAGCGTAGCTGATAAGTATGATGTTCAAGTATCGATACACACAGATACATTGAACGAGGGTGGATTTGTTGAAGATACACTTGGTGCAATAGGTGGAAGAACGATACATACTTACCACACTGAGGGAGCTGGTGGTGGTCACGCACCAGATATAATTACAGCGGCTGCAATGCCAAATGTTTTACCGTCCTCAACAAACCCTACAATGCCTTTTACAACAAACACTATAGACGAACACCTTGATATGCTTATGGTGTGTCATCATTTAGATAAAAAGAACAAAGAAGATGTAGCGTTTGCAGACTCTAGAATTCGTCCAGAAACTATAGCAGCAGAAGATATTTTGCACGATATGGGTATATTCTCTATGATGAGTAGCGACTCACAAGCTATGGGTAGAGTGGGCGAGGTTGTTACAAGAACATGGCAAACAGCAGACAAAATGAAACAGCAAAGAGGAAAATTAAGCGAAGATACTGAGCTAAATGATAATTACAGAGTAAAAAGATATATCGCAAAATACACTATTAACCCAGCAATTACACATGGTATTTCAGATTATGTAGGCTCTATAGAAGAAGGTAAATATGCTGATTTAGTTTTATGGAAACCAGCACTTTTTGGTGCAAAACCTGAGATGATTATAAAAAGTGGTGTAATTGTGGCATCTAAAATGGGTGATGCAAATGCATCAATTCCAACGCCTCAACCAGTAATTTACGCTGATATGTTTGGTGGATATGGCGATGCTTTGAAGACTTCATCAATTACATTTGTGTCTAAATACGCTTATGAAAATGACATAAAAACAAGGCTTGAACTAAAAAGAAATGTTTTACCTGTAAAGAATTGTCGTGATATTGGTAAAAAAGATATGGTGCATAATGATGTTATAGCAAATATCGAAGTAGACCCAGAGAGTTACACTGTTAAGGTAGACGGTGAAAAAGTGAGCTGTGAAGCTTTTAGCACGCTTTCGTTAGCTCAAAGATATTTTATGTTTTAATGGTAAGGGGAAAATAATGATAGCAGATAAAATTTTAGGAAAACTAAGTGAAATTACAACAGACAAAAAAGTAGAGACTGTATCTTTTGAATGGTTTGAGATTGAGAAAAAAAGAATAGCAAAAACTGCATCAGACGGCACAGACTTTGGTGTAGCAATTGATGGAGATATTGAAGACGGCGACATTTTAGCACAAACAGATGATAAAATTTATGTTGTAGCTATATTGCCGTCACGATTAATCAAAATAAATGTTAACACAGCTATAGAAATGGGTAGGTTGTGTTTTGAACTTGGGAACAGACACTTAACTTTAAAAATAGAAGAAAAATGTGTGACAGTACCTTTTGATGAACCTACATTTTTGTACCTAAAAAAATTAGGGTTTGATGCAAATGATGTAACAGAAGCGTTTAGTGGGTTTATAGAATGTAAAGCACATGGAGCCTCACATTCTCATGCACACGAGCATTCTCATGACCATTCGCATGGACATTCACACGGAGAAGGACACCACCATGTGCATTGATGTAACATTACTAAAAATGTTGCAAATATCAGATAATCTGTTTCCGATAGGTGGGTTTACGCAGTCAAATGGTTTGGAGACTTTTATTCAAAAAGATAAGATTACGACAGCCTCTGACTTGAGTGAATACATGAAAAACTTTGTGCAATTAATAACATATAATGAGCTTATGGCACTGCGTTATGGATATGAATTTGCAGAAGATAGTGAAAAACTTTGTAAATATGATAATCTGTATTCAGCATATAGAGCACCTTATGAGATAAGGTTAGGTAGTGAAAAACTAAATACCAGATTTATAAAAGTGCTAGAAAAAATCACAGATTATCCACTTTTGCAAAACTATAAACAGCTAATTCAAAAAGGATTGTGCTATGGCAATCACCCATTTGGTGTAGGAATATATATAAAAGAAAATGACATAGATATAAACTTAGGTATGCTTTGTTATTGCTATAGCTTGACGGCCACAACCATTACAAATGCAGTTAAAATCATACCTTTAAGCCAAAATGACGGACAAATTATCTTAGCAAAATCTTTTGATGACATTTTGCAAGCAGTGCAACATGCGTTATCTGCAAATGAAGAAGATTTCGGATTGAATGGTTCACAAACGGATATTTATGCAATGAACCATGAAACACTATATTCAAGACTATATATGAATTAATCAAGGAGAATAAAATGAGCTATGTTAAAATTGGAGTAGGTGGCCCTGTAGGTTCAGGCAAAACTGCTCTTATAGAAAGACTTACAAGAGTGATGTCAAAAGAATACAGTATATGTGTTGTTACTAACGATATTTATACAAAAGAAGACGCAGAGTTTTTGATTAAAAATTCTGCATTGCCTAAAGAGAGAATTGTGGGAGTTGAAACTGGTGGTTGCCCACATACTGCTATAAGAGAAGATTGCTCTATGAATTTGGAAGCAGTTGAAGAAATGGCAGAGAAATTTCCTGATGTGCAAATTATTTTTGTTGAGAGTGGTGGAGATAACTTATCTGCTACTTTTAGTCCCGATTTGGCAGATGCATCTATCTATGTTATTGACGTTGCACAAGGGGAAAAAATACCACGTAAAGGAGGACCAGGTGTTACAAGAAGTGACTTACTTGTTATTAACAAAACGGACTTAGCACCTATGGTTGGCGCAAGCCTAGAAGTAATGGCTTCTGACTCCAAAAGAATGAGAGGAGAACGCAAGTTCTTGTTTACAAACTTAATGTCTTTAGAGGGACTTGATAATGTAATTAATTGGATTAAAACAGATGTTTTGTTTGAAAACAAGGCATAAAATATGTGAGAAAGGAATATCTTTAATATGAATAGTGAACTTTATTTAAAGACTATTTTCAGAAATAATCAAACAGATATTGAAGATATGTTTTTTACTCCACCGTATAAAATCACGTCTCCATTTAAAAACGGCACTCATTCAGACATTATGATAATGTCGGCGAGTGCCGGCATTTTGGGTGGAGACAAGCATGTTAGCGACTTTGTTATAGGCGAAAACAGTGATGTATCTATCATATCGCAAAGTTACGAAAAAGTTATGGATACTCATGGTGACACAGCTATTAGAGAGACAAAAATTACAGTGTGTGATAATGCTAAATTAGTATATATCCCATACCCAGTTATTCCTTTTAAAAACAGCGATTATCGTAGTGATACAGAGATAAATATAAAGAGAAGTTCGGCACTGATTTACACAGATATTTTCTCCTGTGGGCGAGTTGGAATGGGCGAAGAATTCCTTATGAATAGTTTTGTCGGTAAGGTGATTATTAATATAGAAGATAAAATTGTGTTTGCAGACAACACTGTGATTACTCCTAAAAAATTTAGGTACAATTCTATAGGTCAGTGGGATAAATATACCCATAAT
This sequence comes from uncultured Eubacteriales bacterium, assembly GCA_964370775.1. Lineage (GTDB taxonomy): Bacteria > Bacillota > Clostridia > Oscillospirales > Acutalibacteraceae > SIG603. The sequence continues at coordinate 18,193 of CAYJKT010000004.1, forward strand.
GGTTTGATGTATATATACTTGCCGACTATAGATAATGATAAAATAACAGAAGAAATAAGAAAGATAAAAGCAAATAATTTTGAGATAGCAGTTAGCAAAGCATTGGTAGGATTGTCTGTTAGAATGCTTGCGAACAGTGGAGACGAAATTTACAGTGTCTTTCAAGAAATTGCTGATATAATGAGTAAAAAAATATAGAAATTCTTTCAGTAGTGTTCCTATCCACACGCTAGAGTATGCGGCTGTTAAGTACAAGGTCGCCTATTCAAGATAGGCAGGGGAGCCACAAACCACTTCGTAAGAAGTGGTTTTTTTGTTGTATTTATCAAACATGGATAAGATACGATTTCTATAACGGTAAAAATAGCAAGTGGATAACGAAATACATAAAGAACAAACTTGAGGAAGATAACTAGAAGCCCAATTGACATTCAGAGAGTAAGAAGACCCTTAAGGGTAGCAAGTAATAATTTTTTGCAAATGATAGACCGTAAAAGCACTGAGAGGACTTTTTACTATAGTTAAAAGTGGTTGGTTTTCGAAAATATGATTTAAATCACGATATATAAAAAGGAAGAAATGAAAAATAATATTGACCCGTTAACGTCCTTTAAGTTAATTTAAGGTTCATATAGTAGAATTAGTAAAAATAGTAGATATAGTCAATTAATTAATCAATACTGTTTTAGGGTTAACTGACTATATAACTAAACTATTTTATCTAAGAATTAGTTGAGGAGTTTTATGGTTAGAAAACAAGTAGTTATTATACCAGCATATAAGCCAACATCAGAATTAGTTAGCTTGATTATTCAGTTGAAAAAATTTAACTTTACCAAAATAGTTATTGTAGACGACGGTAGTGGTGAAGAATTTAGTGATATTTTCGATAATGCAAAAAAATTAGATTGCGATGTTATAATTCATAGAAAAAATCATGGAAAAGGTGCGACGTTAAAAACAGGTATTAGAAATGCTCAGAAAATTTATGGGTTAGAGCATGGATTTATTACAGTAGATGCAGATGGGCAACATTTGTCGTCTGATGTTGTTAAAATATCTGAAACTATGGAGAAAAACACAACATCGTTAATTTTAGGTGCAAGAAATTTAAGAGGTGCAAATGTACCTAAAAAATCATATTTTGGCAATACAATAACGTCTTTTATGTTTGGGTTAAACACAGGAGTAAAGTGTAAAGACACACAAACAGGTCTACGTGGAATACCTAAATCATTAGTAGATTTGGCGCTGGAAACAGAAGGGAAACGATATGAATATGAGTTTAACTTTTTAACTATAGCCATACAAAAAGCTCAAATAGTGCAAATTCCTATTAACACAATTTATAAAAATAATAATAGAAATTCACATTTTAGACCTATAAGTGATTCGCTACTAATTTATGGTAAACCATTGAAGTTTTTACTAAGCTCAACTTTAAGCGCTGTGTTGGATATAAGTGCATTTTATGTATTATCTTTAATTTTTCAGTTTAGCTTAGTGGGCAACATTGTATTATCTACAGCTATTGCTCGTTTATTATCTGGCATATTCAATTTTACGCTAAACAAAAAATTCGTTTTTAAATCTAGCAAAAGAACAAAAGTGGAAATCATTAAGTATACTCTATTGTTTTTCTTGGTAATGGGATTGAGTGCTCTTGGAACAAGCGGACTTGCGATGACATTGGATAGCTCTTTTATGGCTAAGGTTATAGTTGACGCTATATTGTTTATATTTAGCTATTTTATGCAAAAAAACTGGGTGTTCACAAAAAAATTCACTTTGAAAAATGCATCTAAAGTGTGGAAATATTTAGCTACGATTTTTTTTATTTTTTATATGGGATTTACATTAATCAACAGATTTATTATACCGCAAAACGTGATTGTTGTGTACACTGAAGAGTACACTGAAGAGTATACTGAAGAATATACTGAAGAATATACTGAAGAGTTAAATGATACCATGCAAATAGAACCAGTAATAACTGATAACAGCTATAAAAGCGAGAATATAGAAGTAACAATATCCACAATAAAAGAGTATGATACAGTTATATATATTGCAGAAGTTAAAATAAATGATAGTAATCATTTGAGGGCTGGACTAGCTGAAAATTCTTTTGGAAACAACCTAACAGATACAACATCTGAAATTGCAAAAGAGAACTACGGTATACTTGCAATTAATGGCGATTATTACGGATTTCGTGATGATGGTTATGTAATGCGAAATGGATATTTATACCGTGAAGAAATCAGTGATTTTGACCAAGAAGATTTGGTTATTTACGAAGATGGAAGTATGGAGATTATTTACGAGGGAGAAGTTAGCGCGGCACAACTTCAAGAGCAAGGAGCTGTACAAATATATTCGTTTGGCCCTGGTTTAATATCTGATGGCGAAATTACAGTTGATGAAAATAGCCAAGTAGACAGAGAAAAAACTAATAACCCAAGAACAGCAATTGGAATGATTGCACCTAATCATTATATTTTTATGGTTGCAGATGGAAGAACGGATATAAGCACAGGATTATCTCTTGAAGAAATGGCAATAGTGCTTGAATCTTATAATTGTGAAGTGGCTTATAATTTAGACGGAGGAGGCTCTTCTACTATGGTGTTTATGGGAGAAGTGATAAATAACCCTACATCGAATGGAAAAGAATTTAAAGAGAGGAGTATAAGTGACATTGTATACATTGGAGAATAAAAAAGAAATTAAATATTTAGTTTTTAGAAAAAGCGTAGTACCATACTTGATAACAACAGTGGCTTGCCTGATATTTTCGATAATTTATGCTCAGTTTTCACGAGGAGTGAGTTCATATTACATGACGTTTTTATTTGCTTTTCCATTAATATTTGGTGTTGTAGTTGGCATGTGTGTTATGTTAATTAAAAAAACAAAAAGAGAGTATTTTTTTGCTACTCATTTTTATCATACAGGAGTAGTAGCTTTGACGTTAAGCTCATTATTAAGAGGGATTTTTGACATTGCGGGAACTGCATCGCAGTATCAAACTATATTAATGATATTTGGAATAGCATCAATAGTTATAAGTATTTGTGCGCTGATTATTGAAAAGATTTTTTTCAAATCCAGTTAAATCAAGAAGTTATTAGAAATATTAATAAGCATTGTTAAAGGGAGAGGATAATATTTTATGAAAAAATTCACAGTAGTTTTGCTAGCTTTAATGTTGTTGACTTTTTCCGCTTGTGACCAAGCAAATGAAAGTGTAACATCAAGTGAAAATTTAAACTTAGTTATAGAGGATTTATCAGTAGATGTAGAATATCCAAGTAAAGATTATAGTAGTAGTTCAGTTGGAAATTCATCGATAATAAACGAAGAAGAGGTAACGATTACTGAAAGTGGAGTTTATGAATTTAGTGGTGAATATAAAAATATTACAGTTAATGTAGATAAAACCGTAGACGAGGGCATGGTATATTTAGTGCTTGAAGATACAAATATTACGAGCGAGAACGGAACACCGATTAATATTATTGAGGCTAAGGACGTTGTATTGGTTTTAAAGGGAGAAAACATTGTAACTCAAGGCGAGATAATAACCAATGATACTGAATTTCCATCTGCTGCTATTTATTCAAGAGCAGACACTGCGATTACAGGAAGTGGTAGCCTTACTGTAAAAACACAGTATCAGGACGGAATTAATAGCAGAGATGACCTTGTTATAGAGAGTGGTAATATTGTAGTAGAAGCAGTAGAAGACGGAGTTGTAGGCAAGGATTTGCTTGCTATAGCTGATGCAAATATTGATATAATTTGTGGAAAAGATGGACTTAAAGCGTCTAATGATGAGGATATTGATAGAGGAAATATTATAATTAAGAATGGCGATTTTGGTATTAATGCAAGTAATGATGCAATATCGGCTGAACAAATTTTGCAAATAGAGAACGGAGTTTTCGATATTTACTCAGGTAATGGTTTTGAGAAAGTGCTAAACACCGTTAATCCAGGTAGGGGCAATGAAGACGTTGATAATGAAAACGATTTGCTAGAAGCTAGCATGAAAGGTTTAAAAAGCTCCGATATTCTTATAAATGGTGGCGAATTTAATATATCCTCTTACGAAGACGCTGTACATGCAGATGCTAACCTGCAAATAAATGGTGGTAGTTTTCTAATTAATTCAGGAGATGATGCCATACATGGAGAACAGAATTTAGTTATTAATAGTGTTGATTTAACTATAGAAAACGGATATGAAGGAATTGAGTCATCAGTGATACTTATAAATGGTGGGAATATTTCTCTTAATGTTTTAGATGATGGCATTAATGCAAATACAAGTGGTGGATTAGTAAAAATTACAAATGGAAATATACTAATTGTGTGTGAGGGAGACGGAATAGACTCTAACGGTGATTTATTTGTTGAAGGAGGCGAAGTCATTATTGACCGTATAGAAGGACAATCTGGTGGAGATAGTGAGCTTGATATAGACGGAGTTTATATTGTATCTGGCGGAAGTGTTACAGACGAAGATTTAGAAAAACTAGAAGTCGAGAGCAGAGGTAAGGGTGACAAAAAAAGGTAGATGTTAATTTCATTAGCAACAATGAAAAAAATCAACCTTATTGGAGGAAAAGATGATTAAAAAGATAAATAAGTGCAAAAAGTTCTTTTTTTCATACTCTAACATTATCATAATATGCTTTATGGCGCTTTTTACTGTTATCTCGATAGTTCTGTTGGCTAAGTGGAAAGGGAATCTAGATGACTGTGTTTTACTTCTATTTGAAATATTAGTTGTTTTTGCAATCGCTGCTTTGGTATTAATAATAATATTAAAGAAAAGGTTAACTCCTATTACAAATTTAATAGATAAAAAGAAGCTATTAAATGAATTAGATATTGAAGAATATGCAGACGGAAAAAACAACGATGTTGAACTGCTAGAAAAAACATTCACACAGCTGCATAGCCATATTTTAAGACAAAGGTATATTCTTAAAAGAAAGTTAATTAAATATATAATTTATGGAGATTTTACGTACGATATTCAAGAGAACTTAAACCAACTGGGCGTAATGGTAGATAAAGATTGTAAATATGGTATTTTTAGTATAAAGTTTAAATCTAAGAATGAAGATGTTAGCGAAAGATTAGAGTATATTGAGAATTTAAGCAGAGAAGACTGTCAACTGCATTTTGTTATGACAATAGATAATGAAACAGCTATTTTTCTTATCGTTACAAAAGATAGAGAGAATATAGAGCTTGAGTTTCAAAATATAAAGAAAAAACATGAAGACGACTTAGAGCTTAAATTTGGTGGAATGTATAATACATTGGCAAATATAAGCAACTCTTATTTTAATATAAGTGATATACCTTATTTTAACTTTGAACACAAAATTGACAATGAGTTTATAGATGAGATAGCAGAACTCATAAAAACAGATAAAATATACATAGCTACAAAATTGATAAACCAAAAGTATGGATTAAGCGACTTTGATAACTGTTGTTATATTAAGAAAAAGCACACATATTCTGAATTTACAGCAGCAGTGATGCAAATTTGCTCGAAGTTTGACTTAAATTTAACTGCAAACGATGTTTCTGCATTGTTATCTGTGAATAATATAGTCGCAAAAAAGAAGGTTAGCGAAATATTTTTTAAGTGTAATGAGTTAATAAATGAAGATATTCAAACAGAAGATTGCCAAATAATGAGCGAGAGAACAAAAGATATTTTAAGATATATTGATGAAAACTTTACTAACCAAGATATGTGCCTTGACCTAATTTGTGAGAAATATAAAATTCATCACAACACACTGTCTGCAATATTTAAAAAAGAGACAGGTCAAAATTATAAGGACTATTTGACAGAAAAAAGAATTTCTGCTGCAAAAACAATGCTTGTTAAGCAACCTGATTTAACAGTTACACAGATAGGAACAGAAGTAGGATATAGGAACATTTCTTATTTTATAAAATGTTTTAAAGACGAAGTAGGGGTTACGCCTAATATATTTAAGAAAAAAGTTAGCGATAAAACACTTTAGTGAAATTAAACATGAGATATAGTTGAATATATAAACAAATTATATATATTGCTTAGTTATATTAGTTTTTTGCTATTGTGCATTAGAAAATTGGTGTAGAAAAATGTAGGATCAACTGATATAATTTTTAATGCAATATATAAATGCAACAACTAAGTCAAAATGAAAAACATTTAAAGATAGACTTTTTAAGTAAAGTCTATTTTTAAAGTAAGCAGGTTAGCTTCAACTAACAATATAAGAAAAGTGGTCTAAATTTTAAGAACACTTTCATTTTTGTGAATTAAGTTAGTTGTGTCTAATTGAATAATTAAAAGGGGAAAGGATAGTTATAACGATGAAATATATACAAGAGATTGAAAAATTTATTCATGTTATGAATAAAGAAAATGAAGTTCCTGAATACTTTACCGACGGGCTACTCAACTTCAAAGACCGTATTGAAAATAGTAGTTTAAAAAAAGTCGGAATAATCGGAGATAATTATTATAGTTTGTATGTTAGAGCGTATGGGTTAATGCCTGTGTTATTAAGCGGAGGGAGCTATTATACAGGTGAAAATACAGGACATATTTTTCCACAAATTAGTGACCCGGTAGCAAAATCTGCTATTGGTTTGCTTCTAGACCCAGAGCTAGATTTGCTTAAATCGCTTGACGCTGTACTTATAGTTATAAAAAATGACAGCTATAAAAAAGCAACTGCATATTTAAAAGATATGGGTATTAAAGTTATTCAAGTAGAGATTAATCCTTATATAGTAGAAAAAGTTCCTTTTAACTATTATAAACAGCAGTTACTTGTGATAAATGAAATAAGTAAACTTAAGTTAGGCTTATTTAACGAAAAAACATTTAAAAGTGAACTTAAAGTATTTGAGAGTGCTTATGAGATTATTAATTCAAACAAATGGAAGTCACTTTCTACAATGGTACAAAATTTACTTATCTATTCACTACATACTACAGATGATAAAGATGAGTGGTGTAATGAAGCAGAGGTGTATTTAGAAAAGTTTGAAGAAAAAGAGTTAGGGCCTCAAATATTGTTAATGGGTTCTGAGGTTGCGTTGCCAAATTATAAAGTTTATCAAATCTTTAATGATATTGGAATAAAAGAATTTAAGAATGAATGTCTGATCTTGCCAGATTATTCAGAAATAGATGTAAATTCAGGTGCGTTAAATCTTTTAGGAAAATGCTTAGCGTTTCAATATAAAAATTCTTTCTCTCCACAAACTGTATGTGCAGTAGACAGAGTAGTTTTTCCTGAAAATACAAAAGGCATAATTTACTATCTGCTTAAAGGACAAGTGTCAGAAGCGTACCAAGCAGAGCGTATGGAAGAGCTTGCTATTGAGCAAGGAATACCTTTTCTATGTATTGAAACTGATTATACCTATACGGATAAAGAACAAGTTAGAATTAGAGTTGAAGCTTTTTATGAGATGCTAAGTAGCTCTTTAAATAACAAAGCCAATGTAGAAAGATAAGGAGGGTGAAGATGTTATATTTGTTAAGTGGGATAAACTTGATGAAAAATGTAGTAGTAAAAATGTGGTCTTACAAAGTGGTAAAAGCTTTAGTAATTGCCTGTTTTACAATTTATCTTATTTGGGGTTTTGGAAGCAGTGTGCTAAGTAGACTTTCAAGTCAAGGAGTAATTGATCTTCCAGATTTCCTAAATCTATCGGTGGCAACAAGTATTAGTTCGACAGAAGAAGATGGCAACAGTAATGAGATTAGGCTTATGTCTACAAATACCTTAAACACAAGTTCAGTTATGCTGTTATCGGCTACTAACACAAACATAGCGCAATCTGTTTCGGAGCTATCTTTTATTTCCTTTAACCCGAATTATACAAAAAGTGGAAAAACTTCAGAGGGTATTTTAGGTGCATTAGTTACACTAGCAAGTGTTTTTGGACCTGGAATAGTGCTAATAGTTATAGTTTTGTTTGTACAAAAAGCATTGTCCGACATAAAAGCACCACCTCTACCTATTATATATTCAAAAGATGATGCAGACGAAATAATAGTAGAAGATTACAGAATGCCAGTACTTTACACGAAAGGGGAATCAGAAGAATATGAAGAAGATGACGAAGACGACGAAACCACTCAATTCGAAGCTGATGGTGAATAATAGAATTACAATATTTAGACTGATTTTTCTTTTCTTGTTTTTCTTAATTTTAACTTTTGGTGGCTATTTTATAGGAAAATACGCACAAGTTATTTTACCTATATTTAACTGCGAATACGTAGGAGGCGGAACTACACGAGGAGTATGTATTGCCATAATAGATTTCAACAAAAATCTAACATTAACTTTTGCAATAAGCATGCTTGTTTATGTAGCATCAATGTTTATTTTTGGACGTCTATGGTGTGGATATATCTGTCCTATGGGATTTTTCCAAGACATACTTACAATTGTAAGACAAAAACTTAGAATACCTCAATTGACAATTCCACAACAAGCAAAACCTTTTATCACAATTGTTAAATGGTATTGTGTGTTCTACATATTGTTTTTTGACTTATGTAAGGTTTGTCCGGTGCAGTATTTCACTGTTCCTGTTGGTGGTTTCACCAGCAACGGTGGCGGTGGCGGTTGGGCTTATATATGGGCAGTGGTTTTAGTGTTACTTATGACACTAAGCGACAGAGCAGGGTGCAGAATTTGTCCTATAGGAGCATTAACTGGTTTAACCAACAAAATAAGTGGTGCAAGAATAAAAAAATGTGGTGCTGCTTGTACTCATTGTAGAGCTTGTTTAGAAGCTTGCCCTATGGATATTCAAGAGATATACGAAGAGAGAGAAAAAGAAGATTTAACATGCCAAGAATGCATTTATTGCATGAAGTGTATTGAGGTTTGCCCAGAAAAAGATGCTTTGCGTTTTGAACTGTTCGGCAAAACTATTCTTGAATCAAGAAGGTTAACAAGAGAGGCTAAATACGATGATATTTTAGATTATAAAGCGATAACTGATGTTGAGGTGGAAAATGGAAGAGAGAACTAAACAACGATACAGTAGAAATATTCAAAGAATAGCCAGTACTACAATAGCAGAAGTTTCTAAAAACTTAGAAATCGATTTTTATAAAGAAATATATCAAGATGCATTTTGTAAATTTGATGCAACAGATAAAAATTACATAGGTTCATATTGCGTAATGATTCCAGATGAAATAATCTATGCTTTAGGTTATATACCACTTAGAATGTGTGCAGGTCATCAAATTCCTGCACTGGTAGGAGAGGAAATGATACCTAGAGACGCATGCCCTCTTATAAAGGCGGCGGCGGGATTTCAAGCAATGCAAATTCTTCCTATGTACAATCAGTGCGAGCTTGCAATAATGCCAATGACATGCGAAGCAAAGCGTAAGAGTGTAGAGGTGTTATCAAAATACTTGCCTGTAATTCCAGTGCCTATTCCTATGTCAAAAACCAACAGCGACTTTGAAGAAACAGTATCTATGATAACTTCGTTAGTAAAAACATTAGAGATACAAACTGGTAATAAACTTACATCAAAGGCTTTGGTACAAGCTAGTAAAGATGTAAATGCAGCGCAAAAACAAGCATATTTACTAAATGAGAAATTATATTCTCCAAACCCACAAATCAAAGGCTCAGAGGTAATGTTTGTACTTAACAGCTTTATTTATACAGACCCTATCAAGTGGGAAATAGCAACAAGAGAACTGCTTAAAAGAATAGATGAGAAAGAAAAAAATGCTAAAGTACGAAAGAGAAATAAACCAAGAGTATTTATAGCAGGATCGCCAATTAGTTTTCCGAATTTCAAATTACCGTTAATGCTAGAGAGTTTAGGTGCACAGATAGTTGGAGACGAGTCATGTCTTTCTGGAAGATTACTTCATGACCCTGTAGTACCTATGGATTTTAGCAAAACGAGTATGATAAGGGCTTTAGCAGCACGATATATAGCAGCTTGTACTTGTCCTGTTTTTGACAACTTAGAAGATAGATTTGCAAGTTTAAAAACTAAGCTAAGTTTATCAAACGCAGAGGGTATTATTTACCATGTTTTACGTGGTTGTGTACCTTATGACTTTGAACTAGCAGCTGTTGAAGAATTTGCAGAAAAAGAAGGTATCCCACTTTTAAGAGTTGAAACAGACTTTAGCACAGAAGACGTTGAGCAAATTAAAATTAGGTTTGAGGCATTTGTTGAGATGATAGATCATAGAAGAAAATCAGCAAATAGTAAATAGAATGAGAAATGCTTTGTTAAGATAGTATGAAAGTAATAATTTCATCGGTTTAGATTAATAGAGATAATATTAAAGAAAGGAATGTTTTATGGGAAAATATTATTTAGGTTTTGATGGGGGATCTACATATATAAAAGCTGCACTTATTAAAGATAATCAAGTTGTTGCAACGAAAGTTCTTTCAACAGGTATAGACAATGACTCTACTTGTGATAAAATGCTTGAAGAAATTACAAAAGAGGCTGGTATTAAGGCGGAAGACATTGCGTATGTAACTGCAACAGGCTATAGTAGACGCTCTATTTCGCTTGCAGACGATACTATCTCTGAGATTACGGCTCATGCTTACGGAACAAGGCTTACTTCTCCTGATGGGGAGCCACCTGCAATGGTAATTGATATAGGTGGACAAGATAGTAAGATAATAGCACTAGACCAAAACGGTGGTGTAAAAAACTTTATTATGAATGATAAGTGTGCCGCTGGTACAGGAAAATTTATTGAAGTCATCGCCGATATATTAGAGACCACAATCGACAAAGTAGCAGAGCATTCTGCCGAGAGTATGACACCTTGCCAAATTAACTCAACTTGTGTTGTTTTTGCACAAACAGAGATAATATCTTTAATTGCACAGAAAAAATCAAGAGCTGATATTTTGTGTGGAATGCACATTTCTATGGCTAACAGAATTTCTAAGTTGGCAAGAAAATACATGGGTAATGGAAATGTTCTTATGACAGGTGGTGGTGCACTTAACGATGGTTTAAGAATTGCGATAGAAGATGCACTGATGTGCGATGTTATAGCTGCAAACCACCCTCAATTTAATGGTGCAATAGGGGCTGCATTAATAGCTTCAGAACAAGAAGAAGCAGTAAGTGCGTAGTAAAAAATGATTTACTACAAAACAGTTTATTAAAGCTTTTGCTTTGATAATATATTAAAAAAGTTTTATGCAAAATAGCATGAAACATATTGAAAGGGATAGTTTAAAATGAAGAAAAAAATACTTGCAATGTTTACAGTGGTTATGATGTTAGTGTTTACAATGGTTACTCCTGTTTTTGCTACAGAGTCTGACAATGGCGAAAGAGATACTACATCACAGTCAGAAAGTGGCGACGGAGAAAATAGTGATGGTAGCGAACAAAGTGTAGTTCTTCCAACTGCAGAAGACTATAATATCGTAACTAACGATGATTTAACAGTAACATTTGCACGTGCAGATGGCTCTATTATGGCTAATGTTAACGTGACAGTTAAAAACACAACAACAGGTCAAGAAGGCGATATCAGCCGTGACGAATTTGCAACAGATGAAAACGGTGTTTTCGATTATAGCCAGTGGATAGATAACGACGTTGCTATTCTAAGACTTACAGATTCTGTTTTGGGTGGCACACTAGAATACAATATCGAAACAGGCGCGATTAATATCGAAGCTGGTAAATCAAGCGGCGGCGGAGGCGACAGAGGCACTGCTACTCAGTCATCTGTAACAATGTACATAATAGCAGGAGCAGTTGTGGTTGTAATTGCTATTGTTGCTGTGATAATCATATTAAAACGTAAACAAGCTAAGAAAAAATTTGAAGAACAAGCTAAGAAAAAAACAAAAAAGAAATAATAAATAGTAAGGTGATTAAATGAAGTTATTACAAACTCATGAAGATTATCTTAAGGCTATGTTGATACTAGAAAACGAAAAAGGGCATGTTAGAAATGCTGATTTAGTAAATTACTTTGGTTATACTTTCCCCAGTATAACCAGAGCAATTTATGTATTAGGACAAGGTGGATATTTATATAAAGACGGAAACAGAGATATTATTTTAACAGAAAAAGGGAGAGCTGTTTCTAAAGCGTTGTTAGAAAAACATTTGTTTTTTTCGAAGTTATTTGTATCAATAGGAGTTGAAAAAGATATTGCTTTAAAAGACGCATGTAAAATTGAGCATGCAATAAGCGAAGAAACATTTGAAAAGCTAAAGATATACCATTCATTATGATTTACATATAAAAGTTGGTATATCTTGTTATGGCAATAGAGAAAAGGATGTATTAATGGATATATTAGCAATTTTTTTAAATGTAAGCATAATGGGATTTACTTGTAGTGCTGGGTGTAGCTCTGCAACTACACCATTTATTCTAGGTAGTTTATTAGGAGAGGGAAGAGATATTAAAGAAAGCAGAAAAGCAATAATATTTTTCTCGCTTGGAAAAATAGTAGCATATTCAATCTTCGGATTGTTGTCTGCTATTTTTGGTTCTGTAATACTAAGCTTTATAGAAGAAAGTTACCCTAATATTACTATTTGGATAGTAAGAGTTATTACAGCATTATTTGGTGCATGGATTATTTACCAAGCAATAAATGGTTTGGTATCAAAAAAAGAAAGTTGTTCCTCTTGCTCTACTTGTCCGACAAAGTGTAGCTCTAACAAAAGGCCTAAATTAACTGAGTATAAACAGTTTTGGGTTTATATTGGAGTAGGTGCATTATATGCTGCTATTCCATGTGCTCCACTTGTTACTTCATTAACGTTCGCTAGCACTATGACACCTGTTGTAGGAATGCTTTTATTAACTGTGTTTAGTGTGGTTAACTCTATTTTGCCTGTAATTATCTATGCTACATTAGTAGGAATAGCTAATAAAGAGTTTAATAAAATAACACCGAAAATGCTCAATTATATTAAAATTGTGGGTGGAGTTATTTTGCTTTACACTACCGTTGTAAAAGTATAACAATTGATTTAAAGAGAAAAAAGAAAGGTTGCCATATAAAATATTTATATAATGTTTTAATGGTGCATGGATAGTAATATGAATATTTTATATGATGCTAAAAATAATACTGAATATATTATAACAAAAACACCCGAGAATACTTTATTGACTACTTTGGGTGTGTTTGTAGAGTCTAAAATAAAAAAACTGGTTACGTATAAGTTTGGTGGACCTGTTCTAATTTTAGTTGATGCAAGAGAGGTAGCTATTGGTAAAGACATAGCTAAACTTATAGAAGTAGAAGAACAAGGAGAAGATAAATGAGTAATTGCCATGATGAAAACTTAGCACTTGACCCAAAAGTTTTGCAAGAAAAAAACAAGATTTTACTTATGGGAAACCCTAACGTAGGTAAGTCTGTTATTTTTTCAGATCTAACAGGTGTTCATGTAGTAAGTTCAAACTATGCGGGAACTACCGTTAATTATACTAAAGCTAAAATTAAAGTTGATGAAGTTGAATATCAATTAATAGATGTGCCAGGTACATACTCTCTAGAGGCTACATCAGAGGCTGAACAAGTAGCCGTTAATTTTATGAACTCTGAAATTAGCGCTGTTATTTGTGTGTTAGATGCAACAAATCTAAAGCGTAACTTGAATTTAGCTTTACAAGTATTAAAATATAATGTTCCTGTAATTTTTTCACTTAACCTTGTCGATATTGCTGAACGCAAAGGAATTGAAATAGATGAAAATGTTTTAGCAAAAGACTTGGGTGCTCCGGTGATAAAAACGGTTGCAGTAAAAAAAGAAGGAATAACTGAATTAAAAGAGACTTTGTCTAAAGTATTAAACAGTTCTTCTAACGGATGTTCATCTTGCGAGGATTGCCCGTCTAAAGGCAAAAATGTTACTACTGATTTCAAAACTCAAAAGGAAATGTGGAGTTACTCTGAACAAATTGTAAAAAGATGTGTTACATATAAAACAGGAGAGCCTAAGTTTATAGATAAATTAGGTGAAATGCTTGTAAAACCAATGCCTGGTATACCGATTGCATTATTAGTTATGATATTGGCACTTGTGGCAATTGTTTTTGGAGGAAAAGGCTTAAGAGCGGCGATATTTTTACCATTAGTAAACGGTGCAATAGTTCCATTTTTCGAGAATTTAATCTCATCTTTTAACCTGCCAGAGATAATAGAAAACATTTTAATTGGCGAATACGGAATTTTTGTTATTGGTTTTGAGTGGCCAATTTCGTTAATTCTTCCTTATGTTACACTATTTTATGTAGTATTTACTTTTCTTGAAGACTGTGGATTTTTACCTAGAGTAGCTGTGCTATTTGACGGTTTAATGCGTAAAATGGGTATTCAAGGTGGTAGCTTAATAAGCCTTATTATGGGTTATGGATGTGCTGTTCCAGCAATTATTGGTAGCAGAACAGCCACAACAAGAAAAGAGAGAATAATTATCACTGCAATGGTATGCTTTGCTGTTCCGTGTATCTCGCAATCAGCAGCGTTAATCTCACTTTTATCAAGTCAGTCTATTTTAATGCTTTTAGCAATGTTTTTGCTTTCTTTTGCTATTATTTTTGTAGTGGGAATTGTAACTGGAAAGATGATAAAAGGAAAAATAGACCCAATAGTTATAGAAATTCCAAATTTATTAGTACCAGAGAGAAATGCTTACTTTAAAAAACTATCTGTAAGACTAAAAAGCTTTTTAGTAGAAGCTGAAGGACCAATGTTGATTGCAATTGTTATAGCAGCAGTTTTTAAAGAATCTGGATTATTAGATGCGGCGGCTACTTTATTTGAGCCACTTATGTCTGGAATTTTGGGACTACCAAAAGATGCTGTAATATTCTTGCTACTTGGTATAGTTCGTAGAGAGATGGCAGTTGCGCCTCTTTTAGAAATGTCTCTTACACCATTACAGATTTTTGTAGGTGCAACAGTTTCTTTGCTATATCTTCCTTGTTTGTCAGTATTTGGAATTATAGCAAAAGAATTCAACTCAAAAGTAGCAGTGGCAATAGGTGTTGCAACTTTTGTTTGCGCAATATTGCTTGGCGGTTTAATTAATTTTGTAGGTCAGTTATTTGTTTAAAATGTATATATTATGAGGATGATAAGAATGTCTTTTCAATTTGTAAACTCTACCCAAATATTAGAAAACATGATGGCAAAACATAAATTTTTACAAAATATTATGTTCTCTTATTATAAACCAATTGTAAAAAAAGAGGTTTGTTTATCTAATGTAAACTCAAACGACAAAATTTTGTGTGTAGGTGGTGGATATTTTCCATGCACAGCAATTCTGTTTCATAAATTATCGGGTGCAACAGTAACAGTTATAGATAACGACATTGACTCTATAATACCTGCGAGAGAGTTAGTTAAATCTTTAGGATTGTCAGAAAAAGTTATAGTAAAGCACACTGACGGAATGAATATTTCAGCAGAAAATTTTGATGTCGTACATATTGCGATGCAAATATCGCCCAAAGAAGATGTTTTTAAAAACATTTATTCGCACATGCAAGCTAAATCTAAAATACTTGTCAGAACACCTAAAGAGCACTTAGAGCGTGGATATCAACCGTTTAAAAATGTGTTGGTACAGAATTCCTCGGTAAAGCAACCTTCGTTTAGTAATATTGAAAGCACATTGTTATATGTTAGATAAAAAAGCTAAAAAAAAGTTAGCTCTAAGGGTAGTGGGATACTTAATTATCATTGTACTTTTTACGTTTATAATAGAAAGCACAGATTTTAAGTCCATAGGGAAGCATTTAAAAAAGGTAGAAGAGAGCACAATTGTTGTGCTCATTTGCCTTCAAATAATAACACAACTGCTACTTGCTTTTCAGTGGAACAAAATCACAAAAAGAGTGATAGGTAAAGGCTCTTTTCTTAAAATACTGTATATTTTCACAAGAGGCAGTGTTGTAGAGGCGATTACTCCAGGTGCAAAAATTGGTGGAGAGGCAACAAGGGTGTACTACCTAAAAAAAGATTTTGACTGCAAAACATCTGAGGCAGTAAATATTGTTTTAATACAAAAGTGTATAAGCATGAGTGTGTTGCTAGCGATTTGTGTAATTTCGTTTATATATTTATGTAGTTTAATTACAATACACTTAAGTATTATAGTACAGGTGCTTGTCGCAGTTTTATGCTTAATATTAATATTTTGCATGATAAGCTTATTGTTTTTTTCAGAAAAATTAATAAAGCTATTTTCCTTAAAAGATAATAAAATAATTATTAAAATTAATGGGTTTATTCAAAATTATAACGACGCAACAAAAAAGCTAGACAGAAAAAATTGGATTTTGCAATTTACTGTCTCAACTTTAGTTTGGTTGCTATTTCCTGTAAAAATGCTTATTATTGCTGGGTCGTTTAGGTTGGATATTCCGTTTCTTATATTGTTGGCAATCACTATGACATCATATATGGTCGGTATGTTTCCGGTAACCCCTGGTGGACTGGGAACGTTTGAGGCTACTATGATAGCTTTGTTTTCAATTTTAGATGTTAACAATGGAATAAGTGTGGTAATAACTATAATATTTAGATTTATTACACATTGGCTTGTAATTATTATTAGCTTAGTTTTTGTTCTATCATATAAAGTTGTTAATTTTGTAAAAGAGGTAAGAAAGCATGAAAAGAAATAAGGAGATACTTTCATTTGTTCCAAATGCATGCACGTTGATGAATGCTGTTTGTGGAATTATAGCACTTATGATAACTGTGTATTATAGAACACAGGAAGTTATATACATATCTTGTTTACTAATAGCTATAGGAGTCTTTTTTGACTCAATAGATGGAAGACTTGCTCGTAGACTAAAGATAAGTTCTCAATTAGGTAAAGAGCTTGACAGTTTTGCAGATTTAATTACTTTTGTTATAACTCCAATGTGCATTTTTTTAACGCTACATTCTGTTGGCAACAGAATTGAAGTTAGCGTTCTTGAAATCTTGATAGCTGCATTTTACGTTGTATGTGGAGTTTATAGATTAGCAAGATATAATGTGTCTGATCACCTAACGTATTTTGTGGGTTTACCTACTACTTCAGCAGGAATATTGATGAGCTTATATATTTTTTTCTCAAACCATTTTTCACAGGCTTGGGCAAACTCCCAAATATACTCAATCTGTAGCTTTGCATTTATAATTATAATAGGAATTGCAATGGTATCTAATGTAAAAGTAAAAAGACCATAGAGGAGCATAGTATGAACCCAAAAATAAAAAAGAAGAAAAAGATTGTTATTATTTCAGTGGTACTTTCCGTTTTGATAATAATACCTAGTATAATAACATTTATTATATACGACCATTACTTTGGTAAAAGAATAGTACACGACAATAATTATTTTGAGTACTTAACAGAGCAAAACGAAAACTTTGTTAAAGAAGATGTTAGTTTTAAATCTGACGACAATCAAACGCTTTACGGAGCATTTTACTCTCAGGTTGATAACACTGCACCAAAAGGACTTCTGGTTTGGGTGCATGGAATGGGTGTTAGCCATGAGAATTATTTAGCAGAAATAGAGTGGCTTACACAAGAAAATTATGTGGTGTTCTCGTATGATAATACTGGAGTAGAAGACAGCGAAGGCGACACTTTAAAAGGATTGACTCAGTCTCCAATAGATTTAAAATATGCGCTCACTTATTTAAAAGATAGCGGGAAGTATAATGAGCTTCCTACGATTTTAATTGGGCACTCATGGGGTGGTTTTGCTGTATCGGCAGTGTCAGAACTTGAATTACCGTTTGAGGTAGATGGAATTGTGAGTCTTGCAGGTTTTTGGCAAAATGTTAATGTAATTGAAGATATTGCTACAAATTATGTTGGAGAAACTGTTATGTTAATTCATCCGTTTTTAGTTGTTTACGAGAAAATGATATTTGGAGAAAACGCTGCACTAAACGGACTTGATGGGTTATCAAATACTAGTGCGCCTGTACTTATGATACATAGCAAAGATGATGATGTAGTTAGCTTTGACGGCAACTTTGAGGTGTATAAAGAAATGTATGAGAGCGACCCAAGGTTTACCTTTATAGAATACGAAGACAGTGGGCACAAGCTGACTGTTAACGCAGATTCTTACGAGAGAATACATGACATAATGCACCACCAAGTAGAACACGATGAAACCAGTGAAGAGTACTTGAGACTTAATGAGGAAAGATTATCTTTGATTGGTGATTTTAACTTAGATGTTATGAATAATATATTGGATTTTTGCGATGAAATTTGCGGTGATGAGAACGAATATAGTGAATAACGATAAATCAAATAATGCTTCATAAGAGTTATAATACACTCATTAGAGCCAAAGGGGGTGTCGCATTAACGAAAAATTCCGTTAAAACAAACCAGTGTAGGGACAGGCTTCCATGCTTGTCCGCAAATTATCAATTTTCAACCTGTTTTATGGGAGGGCATGGAAACCCTCCCATACTTTTTGTCCATTTTTACCTTAATACGACAGTCTATTTTGTTATTATAGATATATTCGGGGCTTATCTAAATTTATTTAAAGTATATTTAAGGTTAATGCTATAATATGTGTTATAATAGGGTAGAGGTGAAATTATGCGAATATTATTATGTGAAGATGAAAAAGAGTTATCTAATGCTCTTGTGAAAATATTGAAACACTATAATTACTCAGTTGATGCAGTTTATGACGGTGAAGAAGCACTTATGTTTTTACAAGCCGAAAATTATGATGCAGTTATTTTGGATATAATGATGCCAAAAGTTGACGGACTCACTGTGCTTAAAAAAGCTAGAGCACAAGGTAATCTTGTCCCAATAATTATGCTTACTGCAAAATCCCAAGTTGATGACAAAGTAACAGGGCTTGACTTAGGTGCAAATGACTATCTTACAAAACCATTTGAAACAAAGGAACTGCTTGCAAGGATTCGAGCAATGACAAGAGCTGTAAGCGACAGTAGTTCATCGGTTTTAACAGTTGGAGACATAAACTTAAACCGGAAAACCTTTGAGCTTTACTCAGATAAAACCTCATTTAAACTTGCAAGTAAAGAGTTTCAAATAATGGAAATGCTGATGATGAACAAAGGGCATATTATTCCTACTGAGCGTATTATGGAAAAAGTGTGGGGGTATGATGCTGATGCTGAAATAAATGTTGTGTGGGTGTATATTTCATATCTTAGAAAAAAACTTACACTTATTGAGAGTGATGTGAAAATCAAAGCGACACGCAACACTGGGTACTCACTGGAGGTTTGATATGCTGAAAAAACTGCAAAGAAAATTCGTTTTACTCACGACTGTAATTAGTGTAATTGTGATGTTGCTTATAGCTGTTTCGATAAATGTAGCGAACTATGTATCTATTATGAACAACTCGGACGAAGTTTTAAGCCTGCTTGCCGAGGGTGATTTGAAAATAGGTGAACCTTTTAGTCACCCTGAAAGATTGCCCAGAGAAATTGCTTTTACAACAAGATTTTTTATTATTCGTACTAATTCTAGCAACGAAACAAACCATATCGACACAAGAAATATTAGCTCAGTTTCAACTGATGAAGCAATAGAGTATATGAATTATGCAAATCAATCTGGTGCAAACATTGGAGTGGTAGATAATTTTAGATATATAAAAACTGAAAATGAGATAGGCTATTCATATTATTTTTTAGATATTGAGGAAGACTTAATTGGGTTTGAAACATATATGTTTTATTCTATAATCATTGTTATTGTAGCAGTTATTGCTATATTTCTGCTATCAATTTTACTATCAAAAAAAGCAGTAGCACCTATTGTTAATAGTGTTGAAAGGCAAAAGGGGTTTATCACAAATGTTAGTCACGAATTTAAAACTCCACTTGCTATAATTAAAGCAGATTGTGATGTAATAGAAATAGATAACGGTGAAGACGAATGGACAGACAGCATTAAAACGCAGATTTCAAGGCTTGATTCCCTTGTAGAAAATCTTATATCACTTACAAAACTTGATGAGAAAGTAGAGTTAATTAAAACAGACTTTTCACTGTCGGATGTGGTAACTGATACTATAAATGAGTTTTCTTCTGCAATAAAAAGTGACAAACGAAGTCTAGTGTTAGATATAAAACAAAATCTTTCATACAATGGTGATGAGGCTCTTATTAGAAAAGTTATCGCTACACTGATAGAGAATGCTATTAAGTACTCTCCGTCACAAACAGAGCTTAAAATCTCACTAGGTACAAGCGGAAACAAAAAGATTTTTAGTATCGAAAATGATTGTGAGAGTATAGAGATCGGAAAGCATAATGATTGGTTTGAGCGATTTTATCGTGGAGATAAGTCAAGAAATAATCAGATAAAAGGGTTTGGGATTGGTCTTTCGATTGCCAAAAGTATTTGTGATTTACATGGAGCTAAAATATCAGCCGAAAGTAAAACAGGAAAAAATATTGTTATAACTATAATTTTTTAGTGTAAGGACAGGTTTTAATGCCTGTTCTTTTTTATAAAATACTCAAATTAAATTCATTTTTTTAAGTAAGTTTAAGGTTAAGTTTATATAATAAAATTGTAAAATATAAAAAGGGGTAAAATAAAATGACACAAACCAACTTTAAAAGGTATGAACTTAAATATATTTTAACGACAAACCAATATAAAATGTTGCTTGATAGTATGCCGTCTGACATGTTGCTTGACAGTTACGGCAGACATAAAATCTCTAATATCTATTTTGACACTGAAGATTATAGAATAATCAGACATTCTTTAGAAAAACCAAAGTACAAAGAAAAACTTCGTGTACGTTGTTACGGAGAGCCTAGCGATGAAGCTACTGCTTTTATTGAACTCAAGAAAAAATTTAACGGAGTGGTATATAAAAGACGAGTGTATTCAGAGCAACGCAAAGTGTTTTCCTACCTTGATGGTGGCACGAATGCTATGGAGCAGTCGCAGATACTTAGCGAAATTGACTATTTTAAAAATAGCTTTAATGAGATAAAACCTAGAGTATATCTTTCTTATGAAAGAGAAGCGTTTTTCTCTACCATAGATGAAAACTTTAGGCTTACATTTGACTTTAACATTAGGGCAAGAGATAGCGAAGTGTCACTTTACAGCAGTGATGAAGATTTGGAGGTTTTGTCAGACGAATACGTTCTGCTTGAGGTTAAAACTGTTATGGGACTTCCAAATTGGTTTTTGGAATTTTTAAGCGAAAATAGTATATATAAGACATCTTTTTCAAAATATGGAACAGCTTATATGACATATTTTTCATCTGAGTTTATTGAAAGTTTAAGGAGTATTGCTAATGTTTAATGAATTATTTGGAAGTGTATTTGATGTTACTGCATCAGTAAATATAAATATAACAGATTTTATAATCTGCATGGTATCGGCTATTATCTTAGGTATATTTATGGCTAAGATGTACGCACTAAAAACTAAGAGTACAAAGAGTTTTGTAGTCACCCTTGCATTATTACCTCTTGCAGTTGCAATGGTTATTATTATGGTAAATGGAAACATCGGTGCAGGTGTTGCAGTAGCAGGCGCATTTAGCTTAGTAAGGTTTCGTTCAGTTCCCGGTACTGCTAAAGAGATTGTAGCAATATTCACAGCAATGTGTACAGGACTTACTATTGGAATGGGATATATAGGTTTCGCTATTTTATTCTCTGTTGTTGCTTGTGTATTTGCACTTTGCTTAAATCTTACAAATTTTGGAGAAGAAAAAAACAATGGAAGTCGTACACTGCAAATCACAATACCTGAAAGCTTAAATTACACAGATGTTTTTGATGATATTTTTAAAACTTATACAAAAGAAGCTAAGCTTATCACAGCAAAAACTACTAATATGGGAAGCTTATTTAAGTTAAGCTATGAGATTGAACTCCGTGATGTTGGTAACGAAAAACAATTTGTAGATGAGCTTAGATGCAGAAACGGAAATCTTGAGATTATCATAGGAAAACAAGAGTTGTTTGTAAATGGATTATAGTAAAGGAAAAATATTATGAAAAAAAATATAGTTTTTTTGGCAGTGGTCGCTATGCTTACTTTAGCAGGTTGTTCTACAAATGATAGTATCTTAATGTCGACACAACCACAAGTGGAAACAAACGTAAACACAGAAAACTTATCTACTACGTCTACAGTTACAGACGCAGTTGATAATATCACTTTTCCAAGTGATGACTATTTGCAAGACTTAGGTGAAAGCGTGACTTTTTCTGACGGTGAAGAAATTCTAATAACACAAAGTGGTACTTACGAATTTACAGGCGATTATACAAGTAGTACTATCACCGTTAATGTGAACAAGGACACTGATGATGGTGTAGTTTACATTGTTTTAAATAATGCAAACATCGAAAGTGAAACAGGAACTCCTATAAATGTTATAGAAGCTAAAGATGTAGTAATTGTTTTAGAGGGTGAAAACACTGTAACACAAGGTGAGATTATTACAACGGACACAGAATTTCCATCTGCTGCGATTTACTCTAAGGCAGATACTGTAATTACAGGTGGCGGAAGTTTGAATGTAACAACGCTGTATAGAGACGGAATTAACAGCCGTGATGACCTTGTTATTGATGGTGTAACTATAACTGTAAGTGCGGTAGAACACGGTATAGAGGGCAAAGATTTTTTAGCGATTGCAAGTGCTAACATAAATATTACCTCTGGAAAAGACGGCATTAGAGCGACTAATGATGAGGATTTAGATAAAGGTAATCTTATAATAAGTGGTGGTAATTTTGTAATTAACGCTTTACATGACGGAATTACAGCTGAACAAACTTTGCAAATTGATGGTGGGGATTTTGATATTACATCAGGTGGTGGCTTTGACAGCGTGCTAAATGATATCACTGTTGGAGAAGGCTCTAGTGGTGTTTCGGTCACAAGTATGCTTGAAGATAGTATGCGTTCGCTAAAAGGAGCAAATATTGTGATAAATGATGGTGAATTTGCACTGAATTCTTATGAAGATACTGTTCATTCAAATGGTGTTTTGCTTATAAACGGAGGAAATTTCAACATTTTATCAGGTGATGATGCACTTCATGCTAGTACAGATTTAGTGATAAACAATGGAGAAATTTTAGTAGAAAATGCGTATGAGGGTATTGAGGGTGAGACTGTTACAATTAACGGTGGAAACATTAACGTTACAGTTTTAGATGATGCCGTAAACGCAAGTAGTGATACAGGTTTTGTGAAAATCACTGGTGGTACAATTTATCTAAAATGTATGGGAGATGGTATTGACTCAAACGGTGACTTAATTATCGAGGGTGGCAACATTATTATTGAGGTAGACGCTATTTACACTGGAGGCGATGGCGAGCTAGATGTAACAGGAACATATAGTATATCTGGTGGTAGCATAACTGATGAAAATGGCAACGAGGTAACACCTAATACAACCGGAGGCAATCAAGGTCCGAATAGTCATCAGGGAGGGCGCCCAGTAAGACCGTGAGTATAATTTATTGAAGCCTAGTTGTTGAAAATGTGGTTCAATTTTAATTTACAAATAATTTTAGTATGTTTTAAGTTAGTGTGTTATAATAAAATTATATATAACATAATTGGAGGATTGTATGAGGATACTGTTATGTGAAGATGAAATAGAGCAATCCAACGCGTTGGTAAAGATATTGAGACACAATAATTTTTCTGTAGATGCAGTTTATGACGGCGAAGAAGCATTTGACTATATTGAAACACAAAATTATGATGCAGTAATTATGGATGTAATGATGCCTAAATTGGATGGGCTATCACTTCTTAAAAAAGTGAGAAATAGGGGATTTTTAGTCCCTGTTATAATGCTAACAGCAAAATCAGAAATTGATGACAAGGTGTTAGGGCTTGATATAGGCGCTAATGATTACCTAACAAAACCGTTCGATACCAAAGAACTCATGGCAAGGTTAAGAGCAATAACAAGGGGGGCGACAGATACGTCGTCTTCTTTGCTGAGTGTAGGAGATGTTTTTTTAGACAGAAAAACATTTGAGCTTTACACAGAGCACTACTCAATAATTTTAACAGGAAAAGAATTTCAAATAATGGAAATGTTAATGATTAACTCATCACAGGTTATATCAACAGATAGATTTATGGAAAAAATTTGGGGGTATGAGTCTGAGGCAGAGAAAAATGTAGTTTGGGTAAATATTTCGTGTTTAAGAAAAAAAATAAGCAAAATTGGAAGCAAACAAAAAATAAAAGCAATTAGAAACAGAGGGTATTTGTTGGAGGATAAATAGTGCTTAAAAAACTACAAAGAAAATTTATTATTCTTACTACAGTTATAAGTACAGTTGTATTATTATTTATTACATTATTAATAAATACATTGAATTATTTTTCTGTTATAAATAGCTCTGATAATATTTTAGAAATGTTTGTAGATAGTGATTTGGAACTATCAGAAGATGTACATCCTATAGGGAGGTATCCGAAAGAGTTAGCGTATACAACTAGATTTTTTGTTGTTCATGTAGATGAAAATAATACAATAGATTATATTGATTTAAACAACATAAAATCAGTATCTGCTGAAGAAGCCGTTAATTATGTAAATGCTGTAAACAACACAAAAGGAACAATAGATTATTTTAGGTATTTAAAAAAAGATAACCCTATAGGGTTTACATATATTTTTCTTGATATTGAAGAAGATATGATTTGGTTTGAAAACTATTTGTTTTTTTCTGTGTTTATAGTCTTAAGTTCGGTTGTATTGATATTTTTTATATCTGTTATTTTGTCTGCAAAGGCAGTTGAACCTATTGTACGTGGATACGAAAAACAAAAAAGATTTATTACAGATGTAAACCACGAACTAAAAACACCTTTATCAATTATAAAAACGGATTGTGAAGTTCTTGAAATTGATTATGGTGAAAATGAATGGACTAAAAGTATAGTTTCTCAAGTAAATAGGCTAAACATGCTTGTAGCTAGTTTGGTGTCTATGGCTAAATTAAGTGAAAACGCAAGAATAGAAAGCAAAACAGAGTTTTCGCTATCAGATACATTAAACAAAACAACAAGTGAATTTTCTTCTAGTTTTATTAATTCACAAATTTGTTTAAAGACTGATATTAAAGAAGATATTCACTACATAGGTGAAAAAAATCTAATATCCAACCTTTTTTCTCTTCTTATAGAAAATGCCATTAAATATTCGCTTGATAAGGGGGAAGTATCAATCACTCTATATGAAAAGATGAGTAAAAAGTATTTTATAATACAAAATGAGTGCGCAGAAGTTTCAATAGGTAAACATGATAATTGGTTTGACAGATTTTATAGAGAAGATAAATCACGAAACAGTAAAACAAAGAGTTTTGGGATAGGTCTGTCAATAGCAAAATCAATTTGTGACAAGCATAAAGCGAAGATAAGTATTGATAGTAAAACAGGTAAGGAAATAATTGTAACTGTTATTTTTTAAAGTGATATATATTTATCTTAATAAAAACAGCAATTATCTCAGTGATACAGAGTGGAATATAATTTAAGTGTTTTTCATTCTATTTTGGATATAATAAACTGTATAATGTTGACATTTTTACTAAATTAGAGTATGATTAAGTAAATGGTAAATTCATGTAATCGAAACGGAGGTCTACTTATGTTTAAACAACATTCAAAACTAATTATTATTTTTAGTATTGTTTTTGCAGCTATTGCGTTAATAGCTACAGTAACTACCGCACTTGTATTTTTAGATAGAAGAAGAGACGAAAAAGAGTTAGAAAGATACCTTGAAGACTCTATACAATAATATTTCTATTTATAAAAACTTAGGCACAGCTGACATTTGTTAGCTGTGCTTTAATTATATATAAAAAATGGGTGCGATGAAAATTTATTTCATGGCACCCATTTTAAGTTATTATTCTTTTTTAAAAGTGTAGTTAACTTTATCTTTGTTCATAGAACTAAGCATAAGAGTTTTTGTAAGTTTACCTTTTTTGCCCTGAGATTTTGTATAAAAATAACCGAATACAGAGAACACAACGGCTCCTATAAAGTTAACTATCATATCCATCATTGTGTCATACAATCCTATGTCTAAATAGCCACCAACGCCTAGAGGTTCACCGTTTATAATAGTTTCCTCAATGTTTTTAATGCTTATAACTATGTTAGACTGAGTAGGGTCTAATAAGGTTGAGTTGATTTGATTAATAACGGTGTCTTTTTGCGTGTCATACCCTAAAAAGTAATCTAAACCGAATTCAAAGAACTCCCAAACAACGCCGATTGTCATAGAGAAACAGAATGAGACCAGTGCCACAAAAATTGGCGAAAGACTGAACATTAGCGAATTGCTTTTGTTGAGTGTTACAATCAAGGAACAGCCGATTGCAGCGGCTAAGAAGCCGTTTAGCGTATGTAGTATTGTGTCCCAATATGGGAAAATAAAGTAAAACGAGTTAATCTCCCCCAGTATTTCAGCTGAAAAAACAAACAGCATTACAATTATATTTAACACGGGTGGTATCTCTATTTTGAAGCTTACTTCTACAATTGCCGGAACAATCATCAAAAACAAGGTTAAAACGCACAAGAAAACGCTCTCGTAGTTGCCTGCGAAAAATTGTCTTACAAGTGTTGCGCTTACAAGAACGGTTAGCACCACAAAAACTATAAAGGAATTTTTGTGCTCACGTATCTCAAACTTAACCTTGTCTGCAAAGCTTAATTTATTCTTTTTTTTCATTTAATATCTCCTACCATAATAAAGAAAGTTAAGATTATTTTAAATAATTTTTTAGATAATCTAGGTTTAAATAATTGTTTTTGCTATCATTAACATGCATAAGTTTGTAATTATGCATAGTCTCGTTATAAGAAGAAAAATTGTTCAAAATTAAATCAAATTCCTCGTTAAATAATTTTTCCATAATTTCTTCTACAAGAATTGTTATGTTATCAACAGAGAAAATATCATCTTGATTAACGTATATTTTTGCACCTATAGGCTCACAAGATATATCTGTTAAATCTAACAAATTAATGTCTTTATTATAGTAATTGACGTTGCACTTGTCAATACTAATTACTGGGTTGGGATAGTATAATTTTTCAATAAAATAATCAAGCTCGCTAATTTTAAGCTTGTGGTAGTAGTCCATGTACTCAAAAAAACCGTCTTCACCCTCTATCACAACAGTTTTATTTGTGCTAATATTTTTTTCCATGCAAGAGACAGTACCTATTTTCAGAGTGAAAAAACTATTTTCGCCGTCTACGTCATCGGTTATATTAATTAAAACCAATTCTCTATCAGCGTGTTTATCTAAACCATATAATTTGTACCAAAATTCAGGAGAGGTTATGTTGATGTATTTCATATTGTTCAGCTCCATAATAGACTTATTTTATCGTGCATATATTTTGTTTCGTTCAGGCTAATAGGATTAACTATCTCGAAGTCGTTTTCACCTAAATTAAGTTCAACAAACAACCTTTTTATACAATGTATTAATTTGCTTGGCGTAAAAATATCACTTTCATTCACATAAACATTTGCACAAAAAGGCCTAACATAGTTTCTTTTTATCTCTGCAACTTTTTTACCATTGGTAAGAATACTGTTAAGCTCTTTTAAACTAGTTTGCTCACTATCCAAAAATATATTATATATAATGTAATATATTTCTCCACTGGCAAATCTTGCGTAATACTTCATAAAGCTATCGTATTGATTTATGCTATTTAAGAAGTATTCTAAATCTTTATATTCATCAGCAAGTTCCCGTTCAAGGTGTTTTTTTGTGCTTATGTCAAGCTGAATACAAAACTTGCTTAGGGTTTCATCATCATAGATATTAACCTCAACAGGTTTTGGGTCAGAATTTTTGTTTAAGTTATAGTAATCAAACCAAAAGTCTATGTGTCGTATCTCAATATACTTCATAATTGTTCTCCTGTTATATTGATATGTATGTTGTATAATACTATTTTATCACGCTAAATATGTGTTAAAATAAAAATATGTCTAATCTTAAAATAAAGTTAAATAATTGTTGTAATTATATTTGATGTGCTGTATAATACTCGTAATAATTAAAATTTAAGGAGTATTTTTATGAAAATAGGTATTTTCAGTTGTATCGTTTCTAATTTACCATTAAAAGAAGCTTTAGATTACTTTAAATCTTTAGGCATTGAAATGGTAGAGCTTGGCTGTGGTGGCTACCCTGGGAAAGCTCACTGTGACCCACAGGTTTTGTTAAATGACGAAGCTAAGTTTAAAGAGTTTATGGAAACTATCGAGAAATCTGGTATTCAAGTTAGTGCATTAAGTTGCCACGGTAACCCTGTGCACCCTAACAAAGAGACAGCAAAAGAGTTTGATACGGATTTAAGAAATGCAGTTTTACTTGCAGAGAAAATGGGTATCAGCGTTATTAATACTTTCTCTGGTTGCCCAGGTGACTGCCCTACTTCAATGTATCCTAACTGGGTAACATGCCCATGGCCAAATGATTTTGGCGACATTTTAGATTACCAATGGAACGACGTTCTAATACCTTACTGGAAAGAGTTCGTAAGCTTTGCTAAATCTCATGGTGTTCACAAAATAGCACTAGAACTTCACCCAGGTTTCTCTTGCTATAATACACATTCTTTACTAAAATTGCGTGAAGCAGTAGGCCCAGAGATTGGTGCAAACTTTGACCCAAGCCACTTGCTATGGCAAGGTATGGACCCAATTAGAGTTATTAGAGAGCTTAAAGATGCGATTTTCCACGTACATGCAAAAGATACAAAAGTAGACAAATATAACACAGCACTTAACGGCGTGTTGGATACTAGAAGCTTTAGCGACGAGGCGAATAGATCATGGTTATTTAGAAGCGTAGGTTATGGTAACGGTGAATTATTCTGGAGAGATTTAGTGAGTGAACTAAGACTTGCAGGTTATGACTATGTTTTAAGCATAGAACATGAAGACAGCTTGATGAGCCAACACGAGGGCTTGAGCAAAGCAGTAGCTACATTAAAAAATGTTATTATTGCAGAGCCTAAAATGGCTGATGCACACTGGATATAATTATCTAAGAAATAAACCTCTGCTTGTAGGCGTCTACTAAGCAGAGGTTTCTGTTTTGCTTGAAAATTGGTTACCTACTTTATTTGACTAATTTAAATTAATCAGCAGGCTTTGTGAAATATCTAACATAAAATAGGCAACCAAATAATCACTGGGAAATTATATTAGTTTAATTATTTAGAAATATAAGAGTTATATATCCAGCCGATTTCGCCTGTAGGAAGTTTAACATTCCACCAGTTTGGATCGCTTGAATCTAAAACTGTAACTTTTGTTCCAGCACTTGCAACTGTAATAACTTTGTAGTTAGTACCTTTCCAAGCTCTTAGGTTAACAGTAGTTGTAGTCATGTTGTTACCTAGAGAAGGAGCTTCTGGTTGCCATGTAGAACCAGCACTTGATGTGTAGCCTTTTAGATAAGCCACGTGCATCCAACCAACTTCGCCTGTTGGAAGTTGAACGTTAACCCATGTGCTATCATTCAAGCTGTTGTCTAAAACCATAACTTTTGTTCCAGCGCTAGCTACTTTAATAATATTGTAGTTAGTGCCTTTCCAAGCTCTTAGGTTAACACTTGTTGAAGTGTAAACGCCTGTGCTAGGAGTAGGAACAGGAGCTATTGTGCTGCCACCTACACCAGAGATGTAGTTAGTATGCATCCAACCGATTTCGCCTGTAGGAAGTTTAACATTCCACCAAGTTGCATTTGTTGAATCTAAAACTGTTACAGCAGTATTAGCAGGAACTACTTTAATAACTTTGTACTCTGTGCCCATCCATGCTCTCAAATTAACTGTAGCAGTTGTTTTTGTTGTAGAAGATGGAGTAGGTGTAGTAGATGTTAATGAACCAGGTGTGATATAAGCTTTGTGCATGTAGCCTTCTTGACCATTAGATAATCTAACGAAGTACCAAGTACCGTCTGAGCTATCTAATACGTCAATAGCTGCGCCTTTTGGTACTACTGCTTGTATAGCTGAATTTGTGCTTTTCCAAGCTCTTAGATTAACTGTAGAAGTAGTTGTAGCATTGTATACGCCACCACCATAGCTTGTGTCAGCAAGATTGTTCTCTTTGATGTAATAAGAATGCATAAAGCCTTCTTCGCCTGTGCTTAGTTTTACACTAAACCATGCATCATTCAAGTTCATATCTTCGTTAACTGTGATAGTAGTACCTTTTGGTACAACAGTGATAACTTTGTAATCTGTACCACCATAAGAACGTAAGTTAACATTTGCTGTAGTAACAGCTGTGTAAGATGCTGCGCTAGCTACAAATGTAGTTACCAAAAGTGTGATAAGTACCATAAATGTGAACGCTACTAAAAATTTAACCATTTTAACTGTTTTGACCATCTGAGTATCCTCCTTTTTTAATAATTTCCCAAAGCCTTAACTTGATTATACTACACTTATTTCCAAAATTCAACATTTTTATTGTGATTTAACAATAAAAGAATTAAACAATTTAAGCTTAATTTAGGTTAAAATTGTGCAAAATACACAATTAAAAGGAAATTGTTCCGATACGGAAATATGAAAAACAGAAAAGACAATAAATACACACAATTTGTATATTAAATTCATTTAACGTTCACAAAGAGACCTATTTACTTTTCACATAGTGGGGTTACAATAATGACATCATCAAACAAGAGATTGCAGATGAAATTCAAGACAAAAAGGAGACGATATTTATAAGACATGTTATAGTACACACATACCTTAAAAAAGTAGTAACACTTTTTTTCTTAGAAAGGAAGATGATATTATGAAAAAGAAATTGGCGGTAGCTGTTACAGCACTATTATGTGCAACATTTTTCACAGCTTGTACCGACACTGATACATCCTCCACTACGTCAGATGCAACTTCTGAATCTGTCGTAAGCGATACAGAGGAAAGTGAAAGCGACGCTGAGGAAGCAGGAACCTCAGAGGAAGCTAGCACAGAAGAAAGTACAGACGAAACTGAGGAAGCAGGAACCTCAGAGGAGTCAAGTACAGAAGAAAGTACAGATGAAACTGAGGAAGCAGGAACCTCAGATGAGTCAAGTACAGAAGAAAGTGCAGATGAAACTGAGGAAGCAGGAACCTCAGATGAGTCAAGTACAGAAGAAAGTGCAGATGAAACTGAGGAAGCAGGAACCTTAGATGAAACTAGCACAGAGGACGCATAGTCAACGGAAGGCTTGTCCTCAAGGTAACATTTTCATATAAAATATAAGAGGTGCAGAACTCTTATATAGCATAAAAAGAGAAGCAGGAACTCTTTAAATGCAAATAACACAAACCCTCCCTTTAAAATAACCCGTGAAAAGCTAAGTGCAGATAGCCTTTCACAAACATTCAAAACATTTCTCCCCTTAAATATACAAAAGGAGCTATCAAGTGCAGATGATAGCTCCTTTTTCGTGTGGATTTTTAATTACGGTGTAATCTGTGGAAATGAATTGTATTGTTATGCAGATGTGAATGATTTAGTTTTTTATAATATATCTTTTTCTTGTGAACTTTAAGAAGAATATGTTTATGTTCATGACTATGTTCGGCAGAAAAAGTATCAAAAATAATAATGGCAGTTGCTATAATCATCATGAATAATGCTAAAATAAAGTTTTTTTCAAACGATGGTTTAAGCACAACAAATGATAAAAATGCACCTATAAAAGGAGACAAAGAATAATAAGCACTAGTTTTTGCAGCTCCTAGTGAATTTTGAGCTTTGATATAAACAAAAATGCTGAGTCCGTAAGCAACAAAGCCCAAAATAAGTGTAAATACAATAAAAATCAATGCAGAGAATGCTTCACCGATAACAAAAGCTGTGACAATTGAGCCTAAGCCTGAAAAAATACCTTTTAACATAATAATTTGATACGTATTTTTTGATGAAAGCTCTCTGGTGCAATTATTCTCGAAACCCCAACAAATACATGCTAGTATTATGAAAAGCGAGCCTGAGTGAAAGTCTATACTCTCTAAATTGTCGACAGATAATAAAGTGCTTGAACAAATGATTAGGAATATAGCTAACCACAATTTAAAGGATATTCTCTCTTTAAAAACTGCTAGAGCTATAACAGATGTAGCGACTATCTCAAAATTATTTAGCAAAGACGCACTTGAAGGATTAGTAGATGAAAGACCAATAAGCAAAAAAATTGGTGCTAAAATATCAAGAATTATCATGCCCAAGGTAAATGGCAACTCTTTTTTTGTAAGTTTTGAGCTATGCTTTTTATCCCTTTTAAAGAAATAGAGAACTGATACACCGATGCCTGCTCCCATATATAGAAAACCAGCCATAAAAACAGGCGACATATTATCTAGTAATATCTTAGAAAAAGGTATGCTAATTGCGTAGAGTATTGCAGCTAAAATTGCAAGAAAAGTGGCTGTTATTTTTTGTGTAGTCATAAGTATTCCTCATTTACATTGTGATTATTTTATTACTGTGTACAATATTTCTTTAAGTGGGGTAAAGATATTTAATAAATATAAAAAGATCAAATGTGCTGGATAAAAAATATAAAATCCGTATCTTCCTAAGTTGATTATCTCTTTGCCACGCTTGCCATTGTAATGCATTAATAGAGGTATAGCCAAAAATACTCCCAGTTGATACCAATGTGGGTATCCATCGTGAGTAAAACCAAAGTTTAAAAAAGTAGGTAGTATATGAAAAAATATTGCCACTACAACAAAAGAGATAATCTGCTTATTAAAATCACCATAAAAAATTCCAAATCCGACTATCCAAAGTACAGAGATATAGTTCCAATTTGCTGTGATAGCCAACAAGCAACATAAAGCTAATATGCACAGTCTAATTAGGATATGAAGGTTTTCGTTTTTCATCACCTTTAAAGCAAAAACAAGAAAAGCGATATTAAAAGCTTTTGATGAGATTTTATGTGAAAAACCAGCTGATAAAATTACAGTAACGGAGATTTCTGATACAGCAGACATAGGTAAAAGCACGTTTTACACTCATTTTGAGACAAAAGAACACCTAATTATGGATATTTGTAAACATTTTTTTGAACATCTTAAAGAAAGCGAAAATACAGATTTATACACAAACCTAGAGCAAGCATTGCAACATTTACTTTGGCATATATATGATGAAAAAAATAATATATTAAAACTAATAAAAGATGAAAATACTATATGTAATAAATTGTTTATAGATTATTTAAAAGATATTTTTGCAAAATACTTAAATATAGATAAAGAATTAAACGAAGAACTTGCGTTAAATCATATAGTAGAAAGTTTCATTTCAGCATTGAGGTGGCATATCCATAATCCTAATAAACTAAGTTTAGAAAATCTAGTAAATAATTTTATAAGGTTTAATATAGGCTTGATTAAAAAATAAAAAAGGCACGCAATGAAGCGTGCCCTACAAACAAAACTATTTGAATTATTTGAACTCTCTAGAAGTAATAAGTGTTCCGTCTTCTAAAAGGTACTCAACAGCGATATAGTACTCGTCTGATACTTGAGCTTTGATTTCTTCAAGACCAGCTGTGAATAGAGCTTCTTGAGTTGTAATGCCTTCGTCTAGTAGAACTTTTAGGTCTTCAGCTGAAGCACCACCAGTCATGTCTTCTGTTAATGTGTAAGAGTACACTAGGCATGTTCCGTCAACTACGAACTCCATGTTCTCATCTGTGTTTGTTGCAGATACAGCTGTGATGTATGCATCTAGTTTGTCCTCTGTGCTTGTGCAAGCTGCAAATGCAAATAGCATAACAACTGCAAGCAATAATGTAATAATCTTTTTCATAGTATTTCTCCTTAAATCTTATGTCTTTTTTTGTGCATGTGTAATAATAACACAGTGTTAACAAATTGTCAATAAAGAAAATTTATTTTCTAAAATCTACATATTTTTCGTTTCAATTACTAATAAAATATGGTATACTTGTTATGAAAACGAAAGGGTGTTTGAAATGAGAGCAATAGTTCAACGTGTTAATGATGCTAAAATTATAATAAACAGCAGTGCTGAAAGAGAGATAAAAAAAGGCTTTGTGGTGTATCTTGGTGTAATGCAGGGTGACACCGTGGTAGACGCAGATTATCTTGTGAATAAAATAAGCGATTTACGCATTTTTACAGATGAAAACGATAAAATGAACTTGTCTATTAAAGATATTAACGGAGATATTTTAGTTGTGTCTAACTTCACATTATCTGCCGATTGCAGAAAAGGTAGACGTCCGTCTTTTGAAAGAGCAGCAAAACCTGCAGAGGCGGTAGAGCTTTATAACTACTTTTTAAAAGGACTTAGAAAAGCCGAGGGCCTAGGAACAATAGAAAGTGGCGAATTTGGTGCACACATGAACATAATTTGTGATAGCGACGGGCCTGTTAATTTGATTATGGATACAAAAGTAATATCAAAATAATAAAAACAATAAACGTAACAGATAGGGTAAGGAGAAAATAAATTTTTTTCTTGCCTTTTTTCTCTGTAGGTTTAGAGAACAGAAGAATGTATTCCTCGCCACTCATACATATATATTCTCTTTTTGGTTTATTCATAAAATCACCTAAAATAATAATGGTAGAAACAAGTTGTCTCTACCATTATATTTATATCTATTAGATTTTATGACTGTATTTAATTAAATGCTGTCTGCTGTATAGAACGCAAGAACTGCTTTGTATGTCATGTATACATCAAACTTAGACACAACTTCAAAAGGAGCGTGCATTGCAAGAGTAGGAACACCGATGTCAATTACGTCAACATTCATGTTAGCTATCATAGCAGCAACTGTACCGCCACCACCTTGGTCAACCTTGCCAAGTTCGCCAATTTGCCATGCAACTTTTGCATCATCAAGCATTTTTCTAAGTCTAGCAACATATTCAGCGCTTGCATCAGAACTGCCACCTTTTCCTCTTGAACCTGTGTATTTAGAGAAAGCAGCGCCATAGTTTACAAATGTGCTGTTAGATTTATCATAAGCATACGCAAAGTTAGGGTCATAAGCTGCTGTAACGTCAGCTGATAAGCAAACTGATTTTTCTAAAACGTGTCTTCCTTTTAAGCCCTCAGACTCAGCTAAATCTGTGATAAAGTTTTTCAAGAAATCGCATTGTAATCCTGAGTTACCTTGGCTACCAACTTCTTCTTTATCTGCAAAAACGGTGATAACTGTGCTCTCAGGTGTGCCACAATCAAACGCAGCTATCATAGATGGATACGCACAAACTCTGTCGTCGTGTCCGTAAGAGCCTATGAAAGTTCTGTCAAAACCGATGTCAGCTGCTTTAAATGCTGGTACAAACTCTATCTCAGCAGAGATTAAGTCTTCTTCTACTATGTCATATTTCTCGTTTAGAATTTTCATAACATTGTACTTATATGCTTCTTTAATGCTGTCTTTCTCACCTTTTTTAGATGACTCAACAGCTGGCATAGAACCTACAAGAATGTTCATGTCCTCGCCCTCGATAGCAGAACCTAGTTTTTTCTCTGATTGGTCTTTGCCTAGGTGAGGTAGTAGATCGTTAATACAGAATTGTGGGTCGCCGTCTTTCTCGCCGATACAAACATCAATAACTGTGCCGTCTTTTTTAGCAATAACACCATGCATAGCTAGAGGAATTGACATCCATTGATATTTTTTGATACCACCATAGTAATGTGTTTTAAACATAGCCATTTCGCTATTTTCGTACAAAGGCATAGGTTTTAGGTCTATTCTTGGTGAGTCAATGTGAGCTGCTGAAATTCTAACACCGTTTTTTGTACCTTTTTTACCGATAACTGCTAGGCACAATGCTTTGTTTCTATTATTGTAGTATACTTTGTCGCCAGCTTTATATTTTTTGCTTGCATCAAAAGGTTTAAAACCTAACTTTTCTGCTTCTGCAACAGCAAAGTTCACGCACTCACGCTCTGTTTTTCCTTCGTCCAAAAACTTTTTGTAACCCTCGTTAAATTTTTGGCACTCTTTAAGTGTGCTTTTGCTTGCTGTTTTTAGTGGGTTTTCTCTTTTTAGTAAAAGATCTTTCATTTTACTTCTCCTTTAAAGTGTTTATAATATGATTAATTTTATCTATCTCAATACCACTATCGGTATTAATAACATAATTTGCTGCCCTCTCATAAAAATCATCAGGTTTGCCAGCATTTAATCTAAGTTTTGCTTGTTCTTCGCTTAAATTATCACGCTTAATTATTCTATCTAGCCTAATATCTTCGCTAGCTTTTGTAATTACAATGTGCGTGCAAAGTTCGTCTGCGTTTGCCTCAAAAAGAGTTGGTGCATCTAGCACGATAATCGTATTACCTTTTTGAATAAGCTCATTAATAATATGCTCCATTCGTTCAATAATAAACGGAAGTACGATTTTGTTAAGAGTAGCAGTGTCTTCTGCTGTTTTAAAAGCTCTTGACGCAAGCGTTGCTCTGTCTAAATTGCCGTCAATTACCAAATCTTCACCAAATGCATTTTGTAAAAGAGCAAGACACTTTTCTGTGTAAGTCTCTTTTTGTTTGGTGACTTTGTCGCAGTCGATAACTGCTATACCATTCTCTTTAAAAATATCAGCCACAGTGCTTTTGCCAGAACCTGTTTTGCCACTTAAACCTATAATCTTAACTTTAGGTTCTATTGTTCTAAAATGTGACGCACGGATAAGCCTGTTATACACGGCAGTTCCAACACCTTTTTCTATCGGCGAGGTCGCATATACCTTGGTAGCGCCGATTTCATCTAGCTTATGCAGTGCAGAGAACAATGCTTTTGCTTGGCTTGAACTGTCGTATAATTTACCGTAAGTCACCGTTTTTGCATTAAGTTTGTCGGCTTGTTCCTCAAAACAAAGCGCTGTGCAATCGCTGTCGCTTTCAACAAGTTTTTTGAACTCTCTAAAACTTAGCTTAGATATAGTAATCTCTGCCTTTGGTGAGTAGTGCTTGTACTTCATACCAGGTGAGGCAGGTGCTTCATGTTTTTTTAACTGTCTAGCGATTTTAACTTTGCCAATCACTTTTTCAATCGCTTCACGGCTCACGCTACCCGGTCTTAGTATCACAGGTGTTTCACCCACCACGCTTATAACTGTGGACTCCACACCAACGTCGCAATCTTCACCCTTAACAATCGCATCTATTTTTCCGTTCATATCAGCTAGAACATGAGTGTAACTTGTGGGGCTTGGCTTGCCAGATATATTTGCAGAGGGTGCTGCAAGAGGAACATTTGCACAATCTATGATTTTTCTCGCTGTTTCACTCTCTGGTATTCTAATAGCTACAGTGTCAAGTCCTCCACTTATCTCAGGTGGGATTTTATCTGACTTTTCAAAAACTATTGTAAGAGGCGCTGGCCAAAAGTATTCTGCTAATTTTCTACCTTTTTCAGGTATATTTTTAACAAGAGGTTCAATATCTGATATTTTGCTAACATGCACAATCAAAGGATTGTCAGACGGTCTACCTTTTGCAGTGTATATTTTTTTAACACATTCACCATTCAAAGCATTCGCTGCAAGTCCATACACTGTCTCGGTCGGAATTCCAACAAGCCCACCGTTTTGCAGTATCTCGCCAGCTTTTTTTAAATCATGGTCGTCACAAGCATCTAATAATAATGTGTGCATTATCCGTTCTCCATAGATTCTTGTAGTTTTGCTGCTCTATCTGCTGCGTTTAGTGCATTTAAAACGTCGTCTAAGTCGCCGTTAAGTACATCTTGCAGTTTGTATAATGTCAAACCAATTCTGTGGTCAGTCAATCTAATTTGTGGGTAGTTGTATGTTCTAATTCTCTCAGAACGGTCGCCTGTACCTACTTGTGATTTTCTCTCTGCGCTAATCTCAGAAGCTTGCGCCTCTACCTTAGCGTCCATAAGTCTAGCTCTTAGAACTCTCATAGCTTTGTCTTTGTTTTTAAGCTGACTACGCTCGTCTTGGCACTCAACAACAGTATTTGTTGGCAAGTGAGTTATTCTGATAGCAGATGATGTTTTGTTGATATGCTGACCACCTGCACCACTAGAACGGAATGTGTCTATCTGTAAATCTTTTGGGTTAATTTCAAGCTCTATCTCGTCTGCCTCTGGCAACACAGCAACAGTTGCAGTTGATGTGTGAATACGCCCTTGTGTTTCTGTTTCTGGCACACGTTGAACTCTGTGAACGCCACTCTCAAACTTAAATTTAGAGTACGCACCGTCGCCTTCGATTGTAAAGCTTATCTCTTTAAAACCACCGATTTCAGTCTCGTTAGCGTTGATAACTTCAATTTTGTAGCCAACTTTTTCGGCATACATAGAGTACATTCTGAACAAAACAGCAGAGAACAAAGCAGCTTCGTCTCCACCAGCTCCACCACGGATTTCAACAATAACGCTTTTTTCATCGTTAGGGTCTTTTGGCAACAACAGAATTTTTAACTCTTCTGATGTGCTCTCCACAGTGCTTCTAGCTTCGCTTAATTCTTCATTTGCTAAATCTTTTAGTTCTTTGTCTAAATTAGGCTCGTTCAAAAGCTCTAAATTATCATCTATCGCTTGTTTAGCACTTTTGTATTCTCTATATTTTTCTACTATAGGCGTAATGTCTTTGTGTTCTTTCATTAATTTTTTAAACAAATTAGTGTCAGCTGCCACAGTAGGGTCGTATAATTTTAGGTTTAATTCTTCGTATCTATTCTCAAAAACCTGCAAATTTTCAAACATTTTTTACTCCGTTTCAACTTGTTCTTCACAGTGAACAATTCTTTTAATATTTTTTTCGCACTTTCTGCGTGGTAGCATAATCTCGTGGCCACAACCACTGCAACGTATTTTAAAATCCATACCAATTCTTAATACTTGAAACTCTTTACTACCGCAAGGATGCGCTTTCTTCATAAGCAAAATATCGCCAACATTTACATTCATAATCATCCTCCTTCACATTTCCTATATTCTACCACTATTTTAGTTAAAATAAAAGCGTTTTTGTAAATTTATTGCTTAAGTATATATATTTCGATTAATAATATAAAACTTTAATGCTAACAAGCTTAACATAAAGCATAAAACTGGGCAAGATTGCATTATCTTACCCAGTGAATTAGCTGTTTTATCATGCCAGTTTGATGGAGCTTATCTCAAAATTTTCTCCATAGCTTTACCTTTTGCAAGTTCGTCTATCAATTTGTCAAGATAGCGAATTTCCTTTGTAATAGGGTCATCAATCTCACTTAATTTAACGCCACAAATTGAACCTGTGATTAAAATTCTGTTAGGGTTAGGTGTTGGAGCAGAGGCAAAAAATTCCTCCATAGTATGAACTTCTTCTATTTTTTGTTGCAATTCTTCTATAGTATACCCTGTAAGCCAGCATATAATTTGATTTACCTCGTCTACTGTTCTGCCCTTTCGCTCTGCTTTTGCAATATATAATGGATAGATCTTGTTGAACTCCATACCGTTTTGTTTGTTATTTGCCATAATTAAACTCCTTTAAATAGTATATTTAGTTTAACATCTAATATGTTTATTGTCAAAGTAAATTATAGTTTACTTTCGCGTTAATATAGTATATAATTAAAAAATAAAACGTTTATAGGTTTGGTAAGGGGAGTGTGCAATGGATAACTTGATATTTTCGGCAAATGTTGTGTTGCCACTGTTACTGCTAATGGCAGTCGGTTTTTTTGTTAGAAAAATAGGTGTGCTAGACAAAAAAGCAGTTCTTGTGGGAAACGATTTGGTTTTTATGGTTTTTTTACCTGTTTTAATATTTAACAATATCCGAAGCAGTAGCATGGATAACATAAGTCAGCTTGACTTTTTTGCTTTTATCGTAATATCAGTACTAATATGTTTTGCGGTTGCGACAGTTGTTGTAATGGCGATAGAAAAAGACAATCCAACTAGAGGAACTATGATACAAGGCATGGTGCGTTCAAATTATTCGTTGTTTGGAATACCTTTAATAACCTTGTTATTACCTAACGAAGACCTAGCTCTTGCATATATTTTACTGGCATTCGTAATTCCTCTATTTAATATAAGCGTTATCATAATTTTGCAGTATTTTGGTAAAGAGAAAGCCTCTTTAAAAACGGTTTTGATTGGTGTAGCCAAAAATCCTCTTATAATAGGAACAGTGGCAGGTATCATATTTTTATATACAGGGATAGAACTTCCTACTTTCTTAAACACAGCAGCTTATGATTTAGGAGACATTGCGTCCCCTTTTGCGCTGTTTATGCTTGGCGCTGGGTTTGAGTTCAAAAGTGTTGGTAAATATGCAAAACAGCTTTCGATAACAGCTGTCACAAAACTTGTTTTAGTGCCAGCTGTAATGATAACCATTGCTGTTTTACTTGGGTTCAGAGGTGTAGAACTCGCGTGTATAATGTTATTATTCTGCTCACCAACGGCTGTTAATTCATACCCAATGGCTGTGAAAATGGGTGCAAACGGAGATTTAGCAGCTGTGGTAGTTGTGTTTACATCTGCTTTATGTATTTTTACTGTATTTTGTGCAATTTTTATTCTAAAAACACTTGCTTTATTTTGAGTTTTAAAGTATAACTAGAGTATAACTAACTGTTTACAATTTAAACAACATAAGTTATAATTAAAACACAAAACTAAAGGAGATAATTATATGTATTATTTAGGAATTGACATAGGTGGAACAAACATTGCAGTAGGTGTTGTAGATGAAAGCATGAAAATCATAGCTAAAGCTAGCAACAAAACTCCTACTCCATGCAAAGAGGAAGTTTTTTGTGACGCAGTTGCAGCAACAGCACACGAGGCTTTAGAGAACGCTGGAATTACACTAGCTGATGTTGAGCAAGTTGGTATCGGTTGCCCAGGTACTGCTAACAAAGATTTAGGCATGATAGAATATACAAACAACTTAGGTTATAGAGATTTTAAACTTAAAGCTATGATGGAAGAAAGACTTCCTGGCGTTAAAGTTCTTTTAGAAAATGATGCTAATGCGGCGGCGTATGGTGAGTTTAAAGCAGGGGCTTTAAAAGGTGTTACACATGGTGTAGCTATCACACTAGGCACTGGTATCGGTGGTGGTATAATCATCGACGGCAAAGTGTATTCTGGGTTTAACTTCTCAGGTGGTGAGCTAGGTCACAGTGTTATTGTTGTTGACGGCGAGCCTTGCACTTGTGGCAGACTAGGTTGTTGGGAAGCGTATGCTTCTGCAACAGGGCTAAAAAAAATCACAGCTAAACACATGGAAGCAGACAAAAGTTCTAAAATGTGGGAACTTGTTGATGGTGACATAGCAAACATTAGTGGTAGAACTGCTTATGATGCTATGAAAGCAGGAGATGAAACAGGTAAAAAAGCAGTTGATGAGTTTGTTAAATATTTAACTGCTGGTATTTCAAATGTTATTAACTCATTCCAACCAGAAATCCTTTGCATTGGTGGTGGCGTAAGTAACGAGGGCGAAGTACTTCTAGCTCCTGTTAGAGAAATGTGCGCAAAAGACACATATATTTCATCACAAAGAACAACAATTTGCAAAGCAGTTTTAGGAAACGACGCTGGAATTATCGGTGCTGCTTTACTTGAAAAATAAGGAGTAAATAAAATGAGTGTAACAAAAGGTGTTTTCGGAAATTTACCTTGTGGAAAAGAAGTTAATGCGTATCTAATGAAAAACTCAAACGGTGTAGAACTGAACGTTTTAACTCTTGGATTAAAAGTGCAAAGCCTTAAAGTTTTAGATAAAAATGGTGGTTTAGTAGATGTAGTTTTGGGTTATGATAATCTTGAAAGCTATGTTGGCGAAGACTATCAAGGCTCTTTTGTTGGCAGATATGCTAACAGAATTGGTGGTGCTAAGTTTGATTTAGACGGAGTTACGTATACTCTTGCAAAAAACAACGGAGAAAACTCACTTCACGGTGGTATAAATGGTTTTCATAACGTGGTTTGGGACGTTAAAGAGATTAACGACAGCGACGAACCATCTATTGTTTTTACTCATTTAAGCCCAGACGGCGACGAGGGTTACCCAGGTAACTTACAAATGGAGATAAAATATACTTTAACAAACAGCAATGAAGTGATGTTTGAGTATAAAGCGTGTACAGATAAAACTACTCCGTTTAACCCTACAAACCATTCATATTTCAACTTGTCTGGTAATCATGATAGCCTAATTTTTGATACATCTATGAAAATAAATGCAGATAAAATCACAGTTATCGGCGATGATTTAATTCCAACAGGTGAGTATATGGCAGTTGAGGGAACAGCTCTTGATTTTAGAAAAGCTAAAAAAATCGGAGACGATTTTAAGTCTAAAGAAGAATTAATGGTGTTGTGCAGAGGCTACGACCATAACTTCTGTGTTAACGGAACAGGCTTTAGACATTTTGCAACAGCAAGCGACCCTGTTAGTGGTGTTGTTATGGATGTGTACTCTGATATGCCTGGTGTGCAACTATATACATTCAATTTCGAGAATGATAAAATCGGCAAAACAGGTAAACAAATGGAGGTTAACACAGCTTTCTGTTTAGAGACTCAATTTTATCCTGACTCTGTAAACAAACCTGAATTTCCGTTTGAATTCTTAACTCCAGATAAAGAGTTTTACTCAAAAACAGTATATAAATTTAGCTAAAATAAAAGCTACTATGATAAGTTAAATCCTATCATAGTAGCTTTTTTATGGGAGTTATGCAAATTAGTATAAGATAATTATCTAATTTGGATATTGACATAATTCAAATATAGTGATATCATATAAACATCTAAGGAGGTTGTTAGAATGATATCTAATTTAAAAAAGTTATCAGGAGATAAAGGTTTTATAAAATTAATTGTAGCAAATTTTATAAGCACTTTTGGTAGTAGTATTGATGATGTAGCGTTTTCTTGGCTCGTGTATGAGCTGACTGGAAGTCCAATCTGGATAGCATTAATTTTTGGAGCTTCTACAATTCCACGAATGGTGCTTCAATCTTTTGTTGGTGTATTTGTTGAGAGATATAATAAGAAATCAG
This sequence comes from uncultured Eubacteriales bacterium, assembly GCA_964370775.1. Classification (GTDB taxonomy): domain Bacteria; phylum Bacillota; class Clostridia; order Oscillospirales; family Acutalibacteraceae; genus SIG603. The sequence continues at coordinate 61,396 of CAYJKT010000004.1, forward strand.
TTATACTATTTTGTGATTTTTTCGGTGCAATAATAATGGCGATTTTGTTTTCTTTATATGTTTTAGACATTTTGAATCCAGTTTTGCTACTTGTTATAACACTTGCGAATGGTATGATTGAAACGATAAGAACACCAGCAGGTGTAGCTTTTGCACCACAAATTTTAAGCGAAAAAAATTATAATATTGGTTTAGGAATAAATCAAAGTATGGGTCAGATTGCTTCAATAATTGGTCTTGCGATTACAGGGGTGATTATTGCTACGCTTGGGTTGCATTTTGCATTTTTAATCGATGGCTTGACTTTTTTGATATCACTTGTAGTAATTTTTAGCATAAAATGCGAAAAAGAGAATAAAAAAGTGGGTGCTAACAATTTTTTATCTGAATATAAACAAGGGATAAAGAAATTTATTAAATCACCTAAGATTGTTAGAATATGTATGTTATGTGTAATGTTTAATTTTATTTCAGTACCAATAAGTACATATTCGGCAATTTATATAGGTGATTATTTAGAATTTTCTGTAGAAATATTTAGTTATTATTCGATAGCAAGTACAGTAGGGACAATAATTGGCGGGTTGATTTCTTCAGTGATTTCTGATAAAATTAATAGTAAGAAAGTATTTATGTATGCGTGCATTTTGCAAGGGATTATATATTTAAGTCTAATTTTTGATATTTTTGTACTGCAAAATGGAATTAAAATAGCTATTTTGCTTGCTTCGGCACTTGCTTTCGGTGCTTTAAACGGAGTTTTAGGTGTTAATATAAGTGTTGAATTTATAAAAGCTGTACCTTCGGAATATCTTGCTAGAATGTCAGGCATATTTAATTCTATAGCAACAGTGGCAACCCCTATTACATCGTTAGGACTTGCATTAATATCAGCATATTTTAAAATTAATGTAATATTTTTGTGTTTTGCAATATTTTCTTTTATATTTTCGGTGCTTATACTGATTAAATATAAAATAGTGGAGGAATAAATGAGAAAATTAATGAGTTTTAAAGAGCAGTATGATTTAGAGATAGTATCATACTTGGAATATATGGCAAGGTATAAAAGTGGAAAAAGAGGAGAAAATTCTGTTTTAGGTTGGGCGAGTAAATTTATTAAAGGGCATAAACTATCCAAGAACGAAAGTGATATGATAGTAAATGATGCGACCACTTTACAAAGGTTCTTTGATGAAGTGTTTTTGTGCACAAAAGATATAGATTTAAGTTATTTTAACGCACTTATAGATAAAGAAAATCCGCTCGACGAAATAAGCGTTGCTTCTATTTTGATGTTACATACAAAAGATTTCTATTCTTTGGGAATTTCGGAGAAAAGTGTTATTTATACATCAATTTCTTATGGTGTTTTATGTGATTATGTTGGTATAACAGGGCTTAAAAAAGAAAATATTAAAATTATCGATAGTTTTGAGGAGTTTTTAGGAATACTTGAAAGTTCTAATATTGATGATAGCGTAAAGTGGAAACTGATGACAGTTGCTAAAAAATATAAAGAAATAAGAGCTGATATAACAGAAATTGTTGAAAAAGTTTATGATAGTTATGTAAAAAACTTAAATATGGTAGAGCCACTTATCAAAAAATGTTTTGTAGAGTTGGATAATCTGCTTATAAGTTCACTTAAAAATAAAATTATGAGTGAGATTAATATCGGTGTTGATGAAAATTCAAAGGTTTGTTATTCACTTGCATTCTTTAATGCAGTTGGGTTGTTTGATACCTCTGAAAGTAAAGAACAAAAAATAATGTTTGTAGGTGTATTTTATTATTATCTAAAGAATATTGTTCGTGATAGACCCTCGGAAGAACAATTAATTCAAACATTTAGGTGTTTAGGTGAACCAAGAAAACTTGAAATCATTAAATCATTACTTAAATCACCTTGCAATGGAAAAGAACTTGCAAATAGACTTGGCATAACTCAAGCTACAATTTCACATCATACGGTAAATATGGTGCAAAATAGCATATTATATCTGCAAAGTGCTACTACAAATAATTTAGAATATGTTGTAAATAAGGAACTAATAATTAAGCATTTATTGTCATTTAAAGAACTTATTGAAGCCAATGAGTGAAGTATGCAAGTACGATTGCATATATGAATGGATTATAAGACACAAGTAATTGTAGAAGATATTATTTTATGCATAAATTTAAAGCTACTATGATAGGAATTAACTTATCATAGTAGCTTTTTTTAATCATTCAATATTTTTGCAGAGAACGCTAGGTCTTCGATAAAATCGCCACGGCTATAGTCTTGGTCTATAACTATAGACACAACATTATCAGATAGTTCCATAATTTTTTTAACATCTATAACACCTTTACCAAGAGGTTCGAAAATGTCATTGCCAGTTTTTGCTTCATATCCTAAGCACAAATCTTTAAAGTGGATAGAGCGTAATTTATCGCCTAAGCTTACTAAAAAGCTGTATGGGTCTTCACCACCATATAACACCCAGCCAGTGTCAGGTTGAGCATATAAATCCTTACAGTTTTGAACTAACCATGTGTAAAGGCTTGTTTTTCCGTCTACTTTTTCTTTTATGTCATCACCTAAACTGTGTAGCCAAAGTTCTATGCCTATCTCTTTTAAAGCTGTTGCAAGTTCTGATATTTGCTTAAGGCTTAAGTCTTTATCTTCATAAGCCAAAGCAGGTGTGTTAATTACCAATGCAGTTATCGCAGAACCTTTTAGTGATTGCACGATAAAATCCTTAGATTTTTCTATGTCGCTAACAAAAGCGTGCGCACTGCTTATTGTCATATTTTTAGCAGATAACGTATCTGCAAAGCCTTTAATTTCACTAGGTAACCAAAGCAAGCTAGGCAAGCCCGCTAGGAACGTATCACCTTGCTCAAGCGCATCTTTTTTGAACTGCTCAGGCTCGTCAAAAAGAATACACGGCTCAATTTGTTCAATGCCTATTCTTTTCATATCATCAAAAAACTTGTTTGGGTCTGCTCTAAATTCTTTAGAACAACCAAAAAGTTGTACACCATAAATCATAATTATCTCCCTGTTAATTTGTCATTTTTAAACTATTATATCATGTGATTTATGCGAAATCAAGCCGAGTTCACATGGTTTGAATATATGTAACGGATACAATAGAGATAAAAAGAACTATCATTGCCATGATTATCTGCTGAAAATTCAAAGAAAACACATTGTATTTATATATTTTCTTGTTGTTAGAAATAAAATACTTATACAAAAGCACGGCGACAAACACGCTCACAGAGTAAATAATACATTTTTCGATATAGTCCACAGGATTAATGCTTAAATTTGAATTCATAAAATAATTTACGTTTTGCACGCCATATACTCCGCCCAAAATACACACTAGGCTTAATAATATAAGCACAATTTTTTTTCGACCAACTTGCTTTGTGTGAGGTAGGTTTTCTTTTTTGCCCCAAAGCATCCAAGTGTATTTAACAAAAACTAAAATAGTTCCAAAGTTAATGAAAATAATTAGATATTCTAAAAAGCTACCTTTTGCTCCGTATTGTATAAAATATTTAGATATACTGCCGTTCATAAAAGGTGCACCAGTTATTGCAAGAGATGCTATAAGCGTGCAAGTTCCTGTGATAGGCATAGTTTTTAAAACTCCACGCATGTTATTAATATTACGTGTGTCGTATTTTTTTATTATCATTCCAGCAGATAAAAATAGCAGTGACTTAAACACAGCATGATTGATTATGTGATACATAGAGCCTATCATAGATGTCTCGCTTGGTATACTCAACCCTAGTGCAATTAGCCCCATTTGAGAAACTGTGCTGAATGCTAAAACAAGTTTTATGTCTGTTTGAATTAAAGAGAGCGAAAAACCTGCTATTGCAGTTATTGCTGATACCACAGTGAAAAACAAGGTGTAATCTATAACAGGGTAAAATAAGTTCGAGAAGATAAAGAACAGATATATTCCGTTTTTAACATATAACCCAGATAGTATTGCCGACACAGCCGACGGCGCACTCGGAGTTCCGTGTGCTCTTGGCAACCAGCTAAACAACGGGAAAATTGCACTTTTTAAGCACACTGCTGTCATAATAAAAGCATAAGGTAAAATAAGTTGTTCTACCTCTACATTATGGATAGTTTTGCTGATAGCGTCTATAGATAATACGCCAAATATCTTGTATAAATAGCCTATTCCAAACAAATAAAACACCATGCATACCACTTGAGATAACAAGTATATCATACCGTCATACACAGAGCGACTGTCTCTTTTAAACATGATTAATATAGCTACAACAATTGTTGCGACCTCTAGCAAAACAAATATATTAAACAAGTCATCAGTTAAAAAAATACCACTTAACAAGCCCTCTAATATCAAAAACAACATAGAGAATTTTTTGCCAAAAAATTCTTCTCTCATGGTGTAAACAATTGCACAGGTGAACAAAAATATGGTAAGTGTTAAAAAAACCACATTCAAGCTGTTTCCTTTTAACACAATTCCAAGAGTAGGTGTGTCGCTTGGCGCACCTATAACATAGTGCAAGTCACCGTTTCTCACAATCTCACCATATAATTTAATTACAAAGTAAAATAAAGAGGCTTGCACCAAGCTTATAAAAGGGACGAGTATTTTTTTAGGTAGCAGGTATAAAATCACACCAGCAAATATTGGCACTATAACAAAATAAACTAATAACATTATAGTTGTTCCATCCTTTTTTTACGTAATTGTTCCCAGTCTGATGTACCATAGCTATGATACAAGTTGATAAACATAACTAGCGCAATCGCAGTTACGGCTACTCCAATTACAATTGCTGTTATCATTAATGCTTGTGGCAAAGGGTCTGCTACATTTCCCTCGGTGATATTTATTGGAGCTACATCGTCGGTAGAAGCAAACATAGTTATGTAAAAAGTGATTGCACCTACCTCCATAACGCCAATACAAGCTATACTTTTTAACATTCTTCTGCTAGAAAAAACACCTGCAACGCCTATAAAAAACAGCATGATACCAACGTTTTCGCCTGTTAAAATATCCATGATATACCTCCTTTATAAATCTTCGTAATGTACAAATCTATAAAACAAAATAGTTAAACCACAAAAAACTTTTAAGCCTATAAGTATATTCATAACAACAAGATATGCCACATTCCATTCGGTATAAGTTAAATACAAATTAGACACTGCAAAGCATACGGATATAATTGCAATAAGCAAAAATATAAGTTTTTCTATCTTGTTAAATGCGCTAAATCTAATAGATTTCTCTGGTCTCACAAGATAGATACATATAAACGCAGTTGCTAGTGCTGCTCCACCCTGAAAACCACCACCAGGTGTGTTGTGACCATTAACTATGATATAAGCACCTAGCAAAAAGATGACAGGTATCACAAATATTATGATTTTTGCACCAGCTACTCTGTCTTCTGAGGAATGTTCGGCTACGTTTAAATTGTGTTCGTGCCTAGAAAAATGTATTACACCCATAACGCTAACAAGCAACATGAGTGCCTCGAAAATTGTATCAAAAATACGGTAATTTAGGTAGATAGAGGCGACAGAATTATCTGCTAGAGTTTGTGTCGTGTAATTTGATAGAACAAGGCTGTATATCTCGCCTAATTCCACTGTAGTTATACCAGAGGAGAGCCACAATGTGAGCACACATGCAACAAAAGCAAGCGAAAAACCTAACGTTTTAGAACTTTTCATTCATCTTCCTCCCTGCTTAAATGCACAAATTTAACCTTATCTTTGTGCTTGCTGTCTTTAAAAACATCTTCTAAAGAGTGCACATGTTTTTCTGTGTCAAACCCATATATTGTAACTATATTTTCATGTGGATACAAAATTAAATCAAACACATGTTCTTCAACTAAGTGTTCTGGTTCTTCACCTGTGAACATATATTGCACTTCTAATTCGTGTTCTGTACAATATCTACCTATTGCAGACAAAATACCTTCTATGTCTGCTCTAAGCCTTAAATCGCTTTTTTTATCATGTGTTTTTGAACTTATGTAAATATAAAAAGAGCGATGTTTTTTTATAGCGATTATATAAAGAATTGTAGATAACGCACAGCCAATCACTGCCTCTGCAATGGCGACATCTGGCGCATGAAACAACAAGTAGCAGAACGAAGCCAAAAGTGACAATGTGCAAAGAGCAAGCACAACATGTTTAAAATTTCTGCTGATAGCAGTGTAAAGACCAGTTAGCAACATCAAAGCAAAGATAATTTGTTCACTCATCTTCTTCATCTTCTTTCTTTAATTTATAGCCCGAAAAATATGCTGATGAAGCAATGGACGCAGAAACTATAGGGTTAAGTATTAAGATAAGACCTATTATTATTAATACTTTTAACGAAAACCAACTTGCACCCTCAATAAAAACAACGCCTAACAATATTGTCACAAGTCCCACTGTGTCAACATCAGCAGCGGATAATAACCTTGAATAAATGTTGTGAAATCTGAATATGCCAATTAATCCCACAATGATAAATAAAACGCCAACACATATTAATATGTAACCGATTATATCCATAATCTACCTCCAGTTTAACTTATTTTTTCTTACGTAAAAAAGTAGCTAAAGATGTTGTTCCAACAAAACCTAGCATAGCAAAAACTAAAGCAATGTCTAGGTAAAAACTTTGGTCAACCAAAGACGCAAACAAGACGATAATTATAATGATTTTACTGCATATTAACGATGCACCAAGTAGTCTATCCCATGTAGAAGGACCGACTATAACACGAAAAACGCTAAGAGTAATTGCTATAACTAAAATGATTATTATAACAGTCCAAAACATGTAGCTACCTCCTTACTTATATTCGTTAATATCTTTTTGCATAGAAATAATTTGTGGAACAAATGCAGATGATGGTGCATCGTTTTCTTTTGAATTATCGATACAAAGCACGGTGAGTTCTCCGTCATTGTTGTCTACCGTAATGGTCCCTGGTGTTAAAGTGATAGAATTAGCAACTATCTCTTGCAGAAATTCACTTCGTATATATGTATCTAGTTTATCTGTAACGAAGCCTGGCTTTGCCTTATTTGTTAATATTAGATAAGCCGTATGAAAACCACTGACATATACATTCACAAGCAAGAGAGCGATATATTTTATGAACTTAAAAATAGGAATACGATATTCTTTAACATAATCAAATTCAATTACTTTATAAATAATAGCAAGAGCAAGTATGCTAGAAACAATACCAATAATTAAATTAAGTCCTAAGGCGCCTTCATTAAAGATAAACCAAATTGAGACAAATCCTACAAGTGTTAAAAAAGTTCTAAGTATTTTATTCATTATCGCACCTCCTCGAACAATGTAAGTTTTTAACCAATTATGTTAGTTGTATATAAATTATACTGTAATTATTAATAACTTTAGTATATCACATGTATAAAAATAAGTAAATAAAAAAAGAAGCTGTTGCAACATAAAATTGCAACATGCTTCTAAAATTTATATATTATTCACTTCTTAGTGCTAGTACTGGGTCTTTAGTAGCTGCTTTTTTAGCTGGTAGTAAACCACCGATTATTGTAACAACTACGCTGATTGCCAACAGAATAACAGAGTATTCAAAAGGAAGTGATGAACTTACTGAACTGTCTGATAATAATGTTTGGATAATCGCATTAATTGGGATATTTATGAGCAAGGTTGCAAGTATTCCAATTAAACCAGAGCATAAACCTATAATCAAAGTCTCTGCGTTAAACACTTGTGAAACATTTTTCTTTGATGCACCAAGTGCTCTTAAAACACCGATTTCTTTTGTTCTCTCAATAACTGAGATATGAGTAATGATACCAACCATTATGCAAGATACCACTAGAGATACTGCAACAAAAGCGATTAGAACATAAGATATTGTGTCTATCATAGTTGTCATAGAAGATGTCAAAGCCTCTATAAAATCAGTATAAACGATTTGGTTATCTTCACTTGCTGTGCTGTTGTAATTCTCAATGCTTAAAGCTACACCTTCTTTGTCTTCAAAACTGTCTGTATATATATTAATTGCACTAGGTGTGTCGTAACTTACGTTACCAAAGTTATTTAGATTTTCTTCGTAAGATACGCCACCGATTAACTCGTCATAAAAACCTAGCAAAATGTCATCGTCTGGTGTTTCTGTCAACCATGTGTCAAGCATTGCAGCCATAGTTTCGTCGTCTGCTGTTTGTGTTTGCATAGCACCCATGTTTTGTTGTGGAGCTGATGTCTCTTCTGTTTCAGTTGTTTCTTCAGTGCTTGCACTTTGGCTTGCTAGATACATTATCATAGAGTACATCTCTGATTTCTCTGGCACACTTAGAGCTGATAGATAATCTGTTGTTTGAGATATTTTCTCATCATCTGATAAAGCCTCAAACCCAACACCTGTTAAGACATTGATTTCTGAATTTGCGTTTTGAGCTGTTACGATATCACTTGAGTTGCTGTGCTCGATGATATAATCTGTTAAAAGAGTAGTGTATGCAACAGTTGTGCTTATGCTAACCTCAGTTGCCTCTGGATTTTGCTTAACAACACCAACGATTTTTAGCTCTAAAGCTTTATCCATAACATCTTCGTTTTGTGATAGTTCTTCTTCTTCTACTAAAGTGAAAGTTCCGTTTTCGTTTTCAACATATTTATCACTATTTGTTAAAAGATATAAATTTTGGTTAAGAACATCTTCATAAGTCCAAGACAATTCAGGTAAGTCTTCATCATTTTCGATTAATTCAGCATATTCTACGTATTCTTCGTCGGTAACTAAACCTAATTGATAAAGTGTCTCAACTGCTATTGTGTTATCTTCGCCCACAACAAGAACTACTTCGTCATAATTCTCTGGCCATGCACCGTGAACTATATCATAGCTATCAGTTATTGTATTGTTAATTACTTCGCCGTCGTTACCCGGTAAAAGTTCAGAGAAATTACTTGCGCCATTTTCAGATGAACTACCACCCATCATTGATGACATCATCATCATAGGGTCGCCACCCATCATACCTGAAAAAGCTGAAGTATCTAAAAGTTCTGATGGGTCAGAATCTGTGTTTACAAAGCTCTCATCTGCATCATAAGCATAAACAGAAAACGATGTATCATAAGAGTAATGCACGCCTGTTTCACCTAAGTATTGGTTAATCTCACTGCTTTCATCATCTATATACGCTTTAAAATCAGTTAGATTATTTGTAACAGAAATCTCATTAGCGCTCTCTAATTGGTCAAAGCTTGAGTATACCTCATCGCCTGTACTACTGCTTTCTTCCTCTCTTGCCCCTCTTATGGTAGGCATGGTAGGCCCCATGTCGATATTCATGGTTTCGTCAGAAATAGTTAGAGGATACGATGACATTGTGTCTTTTTGTAAGTCTTCTATATATGAATTAACTCCGTTAGACAGAGATAAAATTAAAGCAATTCCAATAATACCAATAGAACCAGCGAAGGCTGTTAAAAATGTTCTACGTTTTTTTGTGCTAAGGTTGCTTAAACTAAGTGAAAGTGATGTACCTAGACTCATTTTAGCTTTTTTGACATTGTTTCTAGCACTAGAATCAGCTACCATTTTATCAGCCACAAATTCATCAGTATCGCCAACAATTTTACCGTCTTTCAGCTTGATTATACGTGTAGAGTACTCCTCTGCAAGTTCTGGGTTATGTGTAACCATAACAACCAGTTTCTCTTTAGCTATATTCTTTAGAATATCCATGATTTGCACACTGGTCTCAGTGTCTAACGCACCAGTTGGCTCGTCAGCTAGAACTATATCTGGGTTGTTTACAAGCGCTCTAGCGATTGCAACACGTTGCATTTGTCCACCAGATAACTGGTTAGGCTTTTTGTGGATGTGCTCTGCCAGTCCAACTTCTGTTAACGCTTGTTTTGCTCGTTCTCTTCTTTCTGACTTTGTAACACCACCAATAGTCAAAGCTAGCTCAACATTAGATAGTATACTTTGGTGACCGATTAAGTTATAACTTTGAAAAACAAAGCCTATAGTATGGTTACGGTAAGTATCCCAGTCTCTGTCTTTGTAATTTTTTGTGGAAACTCCATTTATAATAAGGTCGCCGTCGTCGTAACGGTCTAAACCACCTATTATATTTAAAAGAGTAGTCTTACCTGAACCACTAGGGCCTAAGATAGATACAAACTCGCTGTCTCTAAGGCTTAAACTTACGTCATTCAATGCAGTTTGTGTGAGTTCACCCACGGTGTATTTTTTGCTTATATTTTTAACCTGTAACATATTTCCTCCAATGTTTGTGTTTTTGTTTTATCGTGTCTATATTATCACACACCAACTTCAAGCCAACTTCAAACTAACCTCAAATAAACCTCAAGTTTTGGTTTTTTGTTGTTTTTAAAATTGTTAGATGATATAATTATGCTAATTTATGAAAGGGTGTTTGAATATGATTAATATACTTATAGTAGAAGATGACGAACAATTAAGAAAATTATTTAACTCTGTTATACGAGATAACGGCTACGATACCTACCTTGCAAAAGACGGTATAGAAGCCTTTGATATATTAGACGACAATGATATAGACTTGATAATATCAGATGTAATGATGCCACGCATGGACGGTTTTGAGATGGTAGAAAATTTGCGAGACAGTGGCTACACAATGCCAGTTTTGATGATAACTGCAAAGGATAGTTTAGCCGACAAACAAAAAGGTTTTAGGGTAGGAACAGACGATTACATGGTGAAACCTATTGATGTTAACGAGATGATATGGCGAGTAGAAGCCTTGCTTAGACGTAGTAATATAATGAAGAAGAATATTGTTAAAATGGGTGACACTGAGTTTAACAAAGATACTTTAGTTGTTGTTAGTAATGGAGAAAATATAGAACTTACACAAAAGGAGTTCAACTTGCTGTTTCAATTAGTATCGTCACCAAACAAAGTGTATACAAGAAGAAAACTTATGGATATTGTGTGGGGAGTGGACACGTATTCTGACGAACACACTTTAGATGTTCATATAAGCAAGCTTAGGGTGAAATTTAAAGATAACACTGATTTTAAGATAGTTACTATTAAAGGTTTGGGTTATAAGGTGGTAGAAAATGAGAAAATTTAAGTTAAGAACAATGTTTACAGCTTTAATATTGGTATTATTTTTAATTGTTATACCTACAACTGTGGCTGTTTATGATTTGTTTCCACTAGTATTAATGAATGAAAGACCAGCATTTACAAGATTATTAGGTGTTTGTATTGTAAGTTCAGTGATTGGTACCATAATCTCTAGAGCTGCTTCAAAAAGCACAATGAACTTAATATCAGAGATAGACCAAGCTACAAAAGAGATTGCAAACGGCAATTACAACATTAGATTAGAGGAAAAAAGTAGATTGATTGAGCTTAACGATATGGCACAAAACTTTAACTTAATGGCTAAAGATTTAGCAGCTACCGAGATAATGCGAACTGATTTTGTATCGAACGTGTCACATGAATTTAAAACACCACTAACAGCAATAGAGGGATATGCTACCTTGTTGCAAAATGAAAATCTTAGCAAAGAGCAAATTAAAGAGTACGCTGAAAACATAGAATACAACACAAAAAAACTAACCAAGATGACAAGCAACATTTTGCTGTTATCCTCGTTAGATAATGGTAAAAAAGATATAGATAAAGTTAAATTTTCTTTAGATGAACAAATAAGAGAAACCGTGCTGATGTTTGAGAGAGAATGGAACGTACGAAATATTGATTTAGACCTAGAGCTTGAGGACTGTGAATATAAAGGGCACAAAGAGATTTTAGGGCATGTGTGGTCGAATATTTTTGGTAACGCACTTAAATTTTCTGAGGATAACTCGGAGATAGTGATAACGCTAACCCAAAACAGCAGTGGAATTACAGTAGCTATAAAAGACAGTGGAAAAGGGATAGAAAAAGAAGACATAGAACATGTTTTTGAGAAGTTTTATCAAGCAGATACGTCTAGAGCGTCTAAGGGTAATGGGCTAGGACTTGCAATTGTGAAAACAGCAGTGGATTTGCACGGTGGGACGGTAACGGTGCAGAGTGATATTGGCAAAGGCACAGAATTTATAGTTTGTTTACCTACCAATATTAATGATAAAATCAAAAAATAAACTAAAAAAAGGAGACTACAGCACTAAGCTGTGGTCTCCGTTTCGCATATCATTGTATATCAAAAACTATTAAAGCTAAAAGCTTCTTCTGTTGGTTTTCTAGGTTTATTACGAATTTCATCTGATTTAGCATAACCCACGCTGATAATTGCTCTAATCACAACATCTTCTGGGATATTAAGCAGTTGTTTTAGTTTAGCTTCGTCAAACACTCCTATAATGCATGTTGATAAGCCTTTATCAGTAGCTGCATAGCAAAGTGTTGAGATTGCATGACCTAAATCCATTTGAGCATAGAATTGAGACTCACACTCCAAAGAACGCATAAGTCTAGCTTTTGTCTCGCACGCAATAACAAAATTGTTTACATCAACTGTCCAAGTGTTGATAGGTAAATCTTCTTTAATAATAGTGCTAGGAATTTGCTTTGCTGTGTCACCGTCACATGCTACAAAATGCCAAGGTTGAGAATTGCAAGCTGAGGGAGCAGTAGTCGCTGTCTCTAAAATCTCTGTCATAAGTTCTCTAGGAACCGTTTTTTCGCTGTCGTATTCTCTGCAACTTTGTCTTGTTAATGCTAATTGTTTAAAATCCATAATTATTACTCCTTAATTATCTTCATAATTCCAGCCGTGGTCGTCGTGGTATATCATAAGTTTAGACATGCCACCATCTATGTTTATATTCTCACCAGTGATAAAACTAGCTTTATCACTGCTTAAAAATAAGCACATATTTGCAATATCGTGAGGTTTACCTACTCTACCAGAAAGATGTTGTGTGTTATCAGCGCCACTAAAAGTACTGTCCGTGGTGTCTATCCAACCAGGGGAGATACTGTTTACTCTAACTTTGCCACTTAAACTAACTGCCATGGCATGAGTTAGTGCAGTTATTCCACCTTTTGCACTGCTATAGCTCTCTGTATTGGCTTGAGATTGAAATGCTCTGGTAGAAGAAATATTGATAATATTTGCACCTGTGTCAAAGCTATCCATAAAAAGTTTGGTTAAGTAATATGGAGAGGCTACACCGATTTTTTGAACATATAAAAAATCGTCATAACTGCAAGCAAATAAACCTTGCTTGCTTAAACAAGCATTATTGATTAAACAATACACAGAAGAAAATTTCTCCTTAACTTTGTTTGCAAAGTCAGTCAATACATCTTCGTTTGCAATGTCGCCTTTATAGAAAAAATCACAAGTATAATCAATTTCGTTTTTATCAATTACTGCAACTGCATAACCGTCTTGCATAAAATGCTGTGCTATGCACTTGCCTATGCCAGCAGAACCACCTGTAATAACAGCTAACTTCTTCATTATATTACTCCAATACATAAAATATTAGTACGTGTAAATTATACACCTATATATTAGAAAAAGTCAACAT